>NZ_JBFRFX010000115.1:0-1134 GCF_052115045.1 Cupriavidus sp. 2TAF22 | reverse complement strand
GCCCATCACCCTTCCGCTGTGGCTGGGCTGGCTGCTGATCAACGCGTTTCCCGACAGCGTGGAAGCATGCATCCAGTACAACGTGCCCTACACGCCCTTTCCCACGGACATCGACGAGTTGTGCGGCATGGCATCGCCGCAGGTGAACGTCGATGCCTAGCATCATGGGGACCACACCATCCGCACCTTTAGGCTGCTGCTTCTTCAGCGCCTCCATCGATCCTGCCAAGCCGGAGCCAGTGGGGACGCGACAGTGAAAGAGGAAACCATCAGGCGACTTCCGCCCAGCCTGCGTCTGGGCGGCACACCGCTCTATCGGAACCACGCCACCAGCGAGCCGCCCAAACCCGATGGCGTGCGTCGCGTCAATGATCAGTGCGTCGAACTGGAGACCTATGCGAATTTCACGCGGACCAGTACAGCGAGCTTTATTGGCATGTCAGTCGTTGTAGCGATCATAGGCTCACTATTCAGTTTCTGGGCAATTGGTATGGAGGCCCTAACGGCGAAGGACATCGTCTACACCGCTTTGTGTAGCTTGCCTGTGTTAGCGTTTGGATTTTGCTTCTACTTTGCCAGCGGCGCGCATCGCACCCGTGGCGCCTTCATCCGCATTCATCGCGGCACGCGCAAACTCTATTTCATTTTCCCCGGCAAAGAGCGCCTGCACGTGCTCGACTGGAACCAACTCGAAGCCCTGGCCGGCTACATCCCCATCGTGTCTGCCAGTGGCTATGCCAGCCGGCATCCGCTGTACCTGATCGGGGTCGATTACACGATGGACCCGTCGACCGAAATCTGCGCGGCCTGCGGCAACCTGGGTCTGTTCGACGGCGATCGCTCGGCCAAATCATTGTGGTCCTACCTGCAAGCCTTCATGGCCCATGGCCCTGCGGCGTTGCCCGAACCGCCGCCGCTACCGCGCCGACCCAACCGGAAACAGGCCACACTGCAACCCTACCGCGACTGGTACGCCGGCCTGCGTCGCACGCTGGCCAAGCCGCACGGCATGTTGTGGGTGCCCATCACCCTTCCGCTGTGGCTGGGCTGGCTGCTGATCAACGCGTTTCCCGACAGCGTGGAAGCATGCATCCAGTACAACGTGCCCTACACGCCCTTTCCCACGGACATCGA
>NZ_JBFRFX010000114.1:0-1478 GCF_052115045.1 Cupriavidus sp. 2TAF22 | reverse complement strand
CTAGTACAACATCCCGTAAATAGCTTGAATAAATAATCGCCTCGGATATCATGGCGGGATGAGTCGAGGCCGCCATGCAACGCCAGTGAAGTTGGCGAAGAAAGAAAGACAGGAACTGTTATCGCTGATCGAGCGCAAGACGGCGCCGCAGCGAGATGTGATGCGCGCGCGAATCGCGTTGTGGGCCCACGAGGGCCACGCCAATACAGCCATTGCGCGGGAACTGGATGTCTCGGTGCAAACGGTCTGCCTGTGGCGCAAGCGTATTGCCCAGCAAGGTGCCCAAGGCATTCGCGAGGGCGAGCGCAGCGGCCGTCCGCCGCGCATCACGCACGAGGCGCGACTACAGTTGATCGCGCTGGCGTGTGAGACGCAAGAGCCTGAGGGGCGGGTCACGCCCACGCTCGATGAGATTGTGGCGCGCGCGGTGGAGCGTGGCGTTGTCGAGCAGATCAGCCGCAGCCAGGTGCAGCGCATTTTGCAGGCCGGCGACGTGCGTCCGCACCGGGTCCAGCAATGGCTACATAGCCCAGACCCCGCCTTTCGCGAGAAGGTCAACGGCATTTGCAAGYTGTACCGGAAGGCGCCGCGAAACGCGGTGGTGCTCAGTATCGACGAGAAGACCGGCATTCAGGCCATCGAGCGTAAGCACCCAGGACGCGCACCCGCACCGGGGCGGCTGCGTCGGCGTGAGTTTGAATATATTCGTCACGGCACCCAGGCGTTGATTGCCGCGCTAGACGTGCATACCGGACAGGTGCTGGCAGAATGCCGCGACCGGCGCACCCAGGACGATTTGGTCGCTTTCATGGAGCGCGTGGCAAGCGCGTACCCGGGCAAACAGGTGCACGTCGTCTGGGACAAC
This sequence comes from Cupriavidus sp. 2TAF22, assembly GCF_052115045.1. Taxonomy (NCBI): domain Bacteria; kingdom Pseudomonadati; phylum Pseudomonadota; class Betaproteobacteria; order Burkholderiales; family Burkholderiaceae; genus Cupriavidus; species Cupriavidus sp. 2TAF22. Next base: position 613 of record NZ_JBFRFX010000114.1, on the reverse strand, counting down.
CTGAACACACATTGCGCCCAGGCCGTCTGGCAGGCGTTTAACGCGCGGCACGATGAGCGGTTTCACTTCCACTTCACGCCGTTGCACGCGAGTTGGGTCAATCAGATCGAACTCTGGTTTGCCCGCTACACGCGCCGGGTACTGCGCCATGCGAGTCACACTAGCATCGCGCACCTGCGCGAGCGCACCGAGCAGTTTATCCGCGCGCACAATCAGGCGGCACGCCCGTTCAAATGGAGCTTCCGGGGCTATCCGCTGCAAACCGGCGCATCGTAATCGAGAATCAACATGCCAGCCTTACCCACCAAACATTACGCTGCCAAATTGCAGCAGCAACTGCGCAGCCTGCTCGGCCACGAGCAGATCATCACACAAGCCTACGGGCGTCACCTGTTGATCAAACGTCTGGACGACGAGGAGCCGACCGTGGTGGCTCGGCTGACCGAACTCGGCCGCAATCGTTATGGCGCCGCCTTTCGCAACCATAGTGGGCGTTGGGAGCCGTTGCCAGGCGCAGGCTCGCTCGACGAGATGGCCCAGGTGGTCGTCACGCTCCTGGAGCCGTACCTACAGCCTGATAATTATTAAATCTATTTACGGGATGTTGTACTAG
>NZ_JBFRFX010000113.1:0-1719 GCF_052115045.1 Cupriavidus sp. 2TAF22 | reverse complement strand
GGGTGCGTTTGTAGACGATCGCGGCTTCCTGTTGCTGCGCCTCGCGCAGATGCAGCATCCCCTTGAGCTTGCCGCCCTCGAAGATGGGAAGCGAGATCGACGGTCCGACGACAAACTGGCCCGATGCCCAGTTTGCGAGGTTCGAGAGCTGGAGACTCTGGAACCCGGCGCTGCCATTTAGCGTGATGCGCGGATAGAAGTCGGCCTTTGCCATGCCGATCGACGCCGTGGCCGCGTGCAGTTGCGCCTCCGCCCTCCTGATGTCCGGTCTGCGCTGCACCAGTTCCGAGGGGAAGCCGATGGGCACCTCCTTGGGGAGCTCCGGAATGTCACGCACCTCGCCGAGCGATTGCCGCAGCGCGCCCGGCTCCTCGGCCAGCAACAGTCCGATCGCATTGATGGTGGCCTCGCGACGCGACTCGAGCGTCGGAATCAGGCTTTCGATCGATGCTGCCTGCGCGGAAGCGTTGGCCACGTCCAGATCCGTCGTGACGCCTTCACGTGCGCGTACCTGCGTGAGCTTCGTGGTGTCACGGGCGATTTCAAGGTTCTGTACCGCGATCTGTAGCAGGGATTGCGTGTCGCGCAACTCGATATAGTCTCGCGCGAGTTCGGCGCGGGCAGACAAGAGGACCGCGTTCCGGTCCTCGTACGAGGCCGCCGTCAAAGCGGTCGCCGCTTCGACACCGCGTCGCACGCGGCCCCAGATGTCGACCTCCCATGACGCATCGAAGCCGAACTGGTACAGGTCGAACGCGGGCGAACCACTCGAACCCGGCAATGGCGCGACGCCGAGCGGCGAGTCGCCCGACGCCGATGGTGGCGGACTACCTGTCGGGCTGACCCCAAGCAGCGAGAGGATGCCGTTTGGACTTCCGCGTTCGCGATGATAGGAGGCGGCGCCGTCCAGTGTCGGATATTCGGCGGCGCCGGCCACCCGTTGTACTGCCCGGCTTTGCCGCAGCCGCGCCGACGCGGCTGCGACGTCCAGGTTGGCTTCGACCAGTTTCTCCTCGAGCGAGTTCAGCAGGGGATCGTTGAACAGTGTCCACCACTCTGAACTGAACTGGGATTCGACGGTCTTGCTCGATGCCTGCGCAGACTGGGCGCGGTCAAAGACGTCGGGTGCGGATGTCTTCGGACGTTCGAAATCCGGCCCTACGGCACAGCCCACCATCGCGAGGCACGCCAGTATCGCCAGCACCGACGCGCGGATAGGGAACTCACTCGCATTCATTTTCTGTCCGCTCCCTTGGCCAGCGTATCGCCACGGCGGCCAACGGCCACTTCCGCTTCGACAGAAAGCCCCACGCTCAATTCAGACGCGGCTTGCTGCCCGCGGTCGATGGTGATCTTGACAGGCACGCGCTGGACGACCTTCGTGAAGTTGCCCGTTGCGTTGTCAGGCGCAATCGGCGCGAAGCTCACTCCGGTCGCCGGGGCAAGGCTATCGATATGGCCTTGGATCACGACGCCAGGAAGGCTGTCCACCTTGATGCGCACGCTGTGGCCAGGTCGCATGTTGGTGATCTGGTTCTCCTGGAAGTTGGCGACGACATAGGCGTCGGCGATCGGGACAATCGCAAGAACCGGCGCGCCGGGCGTCACAAATGCGCCGACCCGCGCCGAGCGCCTGCCAACCTTGCCGTCCACCGGTGCATGGATTTCCGTATAGGACAGATTGAGATTCGCCAATTCCTGAGCCGCCTCGGCGCGCAT
>NZ_JBFRFX010000112.1:0-1890 GCF_052115045.1 Cupriavidus sp. 2TAF22 | reverse complement strand
GCTCCGGAGCGATCCACGGCTGAGGTTGTGGTGGTGCCGGGTGTGTCTGTTGTTTGAGAACTCAATAGTGTGCCAAGTTTGTTGATACCAATTTATTGTATTGAATTGGTTGAATTGACCAGGTTGCGCCACCCCGTGGTGTGGTCTGGTTTTTACAGCTGGTTTCAAATTTTGTGCATTGTGTGCATCCCGTTTTCCCGGGGGCGCATGGTGTGTCTGTTTTACTTCAACGGAGAGTTTGATCCTGGCTCAGGATGAACGCTGGCGGCGTGCTTAACACATGCAAGTCGAACGATGATCCCAGCTTGCTGGGGGATTAGTGGCGAACGGGTGAGTAACACGTGAGTAACCTGCCCTTAACTCTGGGATAAGCCTGGGAAACTGGGTCTAATACCGGATATGACTCCTCATCGCATGGTGGGGGGTGGAAAGCTTTATTGTGGTTTTGGATGGACTCGCGGCCTATCAGCTTGTTGGTGAGGTAATGGCTCACCAAGGCGACGACGGGTAGCCGGCCTGAGAGGGTGACCGGCCACACTGGGACTGAGACACGGCCCAGACTCCTACGGGAGGCAGCAGTGGGGAATATTGCACAATGGGCGAAAGCCTGATGCAGCGACGCCGCGTGAGGGATGACGGCCTTCGGGTTGTAAACCTCTTTCAGTAGGGAAGAAGCGAAAGTGACGGTACCTGCAGAAGAAGCGCCGGCTAACTACGTGCCAGCAGCCGCGGTAATACGTAGGGCGCAAGCGTTATCCGGAATTATTGGGCGTAAAGAGCTCGTAGGCGGTTTGTCGCGTCTGCCGTGAAAGTCCGGGGCTCAACTCCGGATCTGCGGTGGGTACGGGCAGACTAGAGTGATGTAGGGGAGACTGGAATTCCTGGTGTAGCGGTGAAATGCGYAGAKATCWGGAGGAACACCGRTGGCGAAGGCAGGTCTCTGGGCATTAACTGACGCTGAGGAGCGAAAGCATGGGGAGCGAACAGGATTAGATACCCTGGTAGTCCATGCCGTAAACGTTGGGCACTAGGTGTGGGGGACATTCCACGTTTTCCGCGCCGTAGCTAACGCATTAAGTGCCCCGCCTGGGGAGTACGGCCGCAAGGCTAAAACTCAAAGGAATTGACGGGGGCCCGCACAAGCGGCGGAGCATGCGGATTAATTCGATGCAACGCGAAGAACCTTACCAAGGCTTGACATGAACCGGAAACACCTGGAAACAGGTGCCCCGCTTGCGGTCGGTTTACAGGTGGTGCATGGTTGTCGTCAGCTCGTGTCGTGAGATGTTGGGTTAAGTCCCGCAACGAGCGCAACCCTCGTTCTATGTTGCCAGCGCGTTATGGCGGGGACTCATAGGAGACTGCCGGGGTCAACTCGGAGGAAGGTGGGGACGACGTCAAATCATCATGCCCCTTATGTCTTGGGCTTCACGCATGCTACAATGGCCGGTACAAAGGGTTGCGATACTGTGAGGTGGAGCTAATCCCAAAAAGCCGGTCTCAGTTCGGATTGGGGTCTGCAACTCGACCCCATGAAGTCGGAGTCGCTAGTAATCGCAGATCAGCAACGCTGCGGTGAATACGTTCCCGGGCCTTGTACACACCGCCCGTCAAGTCACGAAAGTTGGTAACACCCGAAGCCGGTGGCCTAACCCCTTGTGGGAGGGAGCTGTCGAAGGTGGGACTGGCGATTGGGACTAAGTCGTAACAAGGTAGCCGTACCGGAAGGTGCGGCTGGATCACCTCCTTTCTAAGGAGCACCTACAATCACCTTGCCTCATGTATGTGAGTGTGGAGGGGTTGTCAGGAGTACGCCCGTTGCGCAGACGCAAGTTCTGCGGCGGGTGCTCACGGGTGGAATGTGCTCACGGGTGGAATATCAACAAATAG
>NZ_JBFRFX010000111.1:0-1922 GCF_052115045.1 Cupriavidus sp. 2TAF22 | reverse complement strand
TTGCTGGACACCCCCCGCACAGATCCCGGCGTGCCCAATTCAGGCACCGGGCTCCCACCTTGGGTGTTTGACGGCGAATCTGTCGCCTGGCCATGGATGAAGGATTCGAGGTTTCGGGAGCCAGTCATCGGCGAGTCGGGTCATCCGCGCCCACGTCATGGCATCTTTCTGGCTGCGTCGCCGCAGCGAGCGCCGCCAGAGATTGGTAACGTGATAGCGAAATGCCACGAGCGCCCGCGAGTTCGTTGGAACCGCGTGATACGCAAAATAGCCGCGTACCACCTGCTTGAGCCAGTGCCCTTGGATGGGTATTGGCTCATGCATGCGCCGCCATAACTGCTCCTTGATTTGCCTGAGTTTCGCCTGCATGCGATCCCCCCGGGTCTTCCGCTGGAGCTGGAAGGCGCCGCGACGAGATTTGCCGCAGATATGTACGAGACCCAGGAACGAGAAGGTCTCGGGTCGGCCAAGACCCTGTCGCTTTCGCCTGCCCGCTACGTTGCGGCCAAACTCAAGCAACCTCGTCTTGTCCGGGTGAAGCACAAGCGAGAACTCCTCCAACCTCAGTCGCATCGCTTCCCAGAAGCGCCGCGCGTCGGCTTCATGCTCAAAGCCGACAACCACATCATCCGCGTACCGCGAGGTGATGACATTGCCCTTGGCTTCGCGCCGTCGCCACCGGTTGGCCCAGAGATCGAAGACATAGTGCAGGTAGACATTCGCGAGCAGAGGCGATATGACAGCCCCCTGCGGTGTGCCCTCTTCACTGACGCTCCACTCTCCGTCCTCCAAGACGCCCGCCTTGAGCCACTTGCGCACAAGGCGGATGATGCGTGGGTCGCCAATCCGATGCTCCAAGAACCGGACCAGCCATTGCTGACTGACCGAGTCGAAGAAGCTCCGGATATCGGCGTCCAAAATCCAGTTCACCGGGGTGCGGGTGATGGCCACCGCCAACGCATCCAGCGCATCGTGCTGGCTACGCCCGGGCCGGAACCCGTACGAGAACCCGAGGAAATCCTCCTCGTAGATCCCGTTTAGCACTTCCACCGCCGCGCGCTGGACAATCTTGTCCTCCAGCGCCGCGATCCCCAACGGACGCAGCTTGCCATCCGGCTTCGGAATGTACTGTCGCCGAACGGGCAACGCCCGGTACGCTCCGCTCTGTACTTGCGCGTGCAGACGCCGGAGATGTTCTTCCAGGCCCGCCTCGTAGTACCGCCATGTCACGCCGTCCACTCCGGGGGCCGCATTGCGCTTAAGTGCACAAAACGACTCTCGAAGCCGGTCAACCGTGATGTGGTGCAGGAGCGCGGTAAACCGCTCCTTCTTCCGCTGCCTTGCAACTTGCCGTACACGTTCCAACCCCTGTGACACGCTTGCCCGGTTCTGTGCCCGGCGCGTGTGTGGCTGACCCGTGTTCCCCTTGGTCCCCGCCCTTGGCTCCACCCACTCCGCAGCCCGTTTCCAGGCCTTGTTCGCAGGCTTCGTCGCTACTATGGCGGAGTCTGACTTCTCCCGTCCGTTCATCATCGGCTTTGGCTCCTCGCCTTCCCGATGCGGACCCGTCCGTACTGCGACTGGCCAGATGGGAGATCTCCCGGTTCCCGCACAAGGAGCGTCCGTACGTGCCAGGTTCTCAGACCACGCCGGGTCGTCGGAGCGCTCGCGAATGCGCGCCCCGCCGTGTTGCCTTCCGCGTACTGAACCGCGTCGGCACCCGGGATATATCTATCGCGGCTCAATGGCTGGCCCATACGCTCCCCTACCGACGCTTCGCCTACCACCTCGCGGTGGCCTGCGCACGGCTCGGGGCCGATGTGGCTCGCTATTCCTTCATCGTAGTGGACTTGCACCACCAACTCCTTGCCGGTCTCCCGGCGCACTCAGTATATAAATCCCGGCGCACTCAGTATATAAAT
>NZ_JBFRFX010000110.1:0-1988 GCF_052115045.1 Cupriavidus sp. 2TAF22 | reverse complement strand
CTGGCCGAGCAGATCGAGAGCGTGAAAGCCACCGGCCCGAACGAGGTCACGGTGGTGCTCACCAGCCCCAATGCCGACCTGCCGGTGATCCTGGGCACCTTCCACTTCCTCATCGTCAAGGACGGCACCACCGACTTCAGTGCCGGCATTGGTACCGGACCCTACAAGATCAAGGAGTTCAGGCCGGGCGTGCGCACACTCGTGGTGCGAAACGGCGCCTACTGGAAGCCCGGCAAGCCCTATCTCGACGAAATCGAGTTCGTCGGCATTGCGGATGACAGTGCGCGCGTCAACGCGCTGCTGTCGGGCGGGATGGACCTGGTGGCCATGGTCAACCCCCGCGCCGTGGCCCGAGTCAAGGGTACGCCGGGCTACGCCATCCTCGTCACGCAATCGGGGCAGTACTCAGACCTGATCATGCGCAAGGACGCGGGTCCAGGCATGAGCCCGGACTTCTTGATGGGAATGAAGTACCTGCAAGACCGCGAGCAGATGAAGAAAGCCATCGCGCTCGACTATGCGGTGCTCGGCAACGATCAGCCGATCGACCCCACCAACCGCTTCTTCTTCAAGGATTTGCCGCAGCGCGCCTTCGATCCGGAGAAGGCGAAGTTCCATTTCCGCAAAGCCGGCGTGACGGGCAAGGTGCCGGTGGTGACCTCGCCCGCCGCGCTGTATTCGGTGGAGATCGCGACGGTGCTGCAGCAGACCGCGCAGCGTGTCGGCCTGGACATCGACATCAAGCGCATGCCTGCCGATGGCTACTGGTCGAATCACTGGCTCAACAGCCCCGTAGGCTTCGGCAATGTCAACCCGCGCCCCAGCGCCGACACCATTCTCACGCAGTTCTTCAAGTCCGATGCGCCGTGGAACGAATCGCGCTGGAAGAACCCCAGGTTCGACCAGCTGCTGCTGGCGGCGCGGGGCGAAACCGATACCGCCAAACGCAAGCAGTTGTATGGCGACATGCAGACCATGATCCACGAGGACGCCGGCATTGGTATCCCGCTGTTCCTGGCCAGCATCGACGCACATTCGTCGAAGCTCAAGGGCCTGTCGCCGATCCCGCTGGGGGGGCTGATGGGCTATTCGTTTGCTGAGAACGTCTGGCTGGATGCCTGATCTGGAAGGTGGCGGGAGTGCGGTAGCCTGGGTGCAGTGTGCTCTCGCAAATCCGGGGCGACGGCGCGGCCTTCTGGCATGGGTAGCCAAATGCGCCCGCCATCCCACCACACCCCGTATTGAGGACGCCTGCGACGAGCTAGCGTTCCGCCGCCGTGCCGCCAAGGCGCGGCCCTCTCAAGCGACCGGCGCAAGCCGGTCGCTTTGCATTTGAAGCCTCGGCGCCGCTGCTCTTGCGCGAGCAGGGCGAGCCACTAGCTGAAGGCAAGGGGCGAGGTTGCGACTATTCGAATGGTTTGCTGGAGAAGCCCCGCGCGCCGATGACGGCGTGACCACCGCGACTGTTCCCGGCCGGCGCGTGCTGGCGCTGCGCCGACCGGTTGGCGTCATCGCTGCGATCACGCCACGCCGTGAGAACGGGGTCAGGCGGTGACGCCGGCGGCCACTGCATCGTCGCTATGCAGATCGACTTCATCGATCCAGCCGCGGCGCAGCTCGGGCACCGAGCGCGCCAGCAGCGCATAGTAGGGGTGGTGCGGACCGCGGTCGTAGTCCGCGTGCGCGACCTGGGTCAGCTTGCGGCCATGCTGCATCACCACGATCTCGTCACAGATCGAGCGCACGGTGTGCAGGTCGTGGCTGATGAAGAGATATGAGACACCCAGTTCCTTGCGCAGCTCGGCCATCAGGTCGAGGATGGCCGCGCCGACTACCGTGTCCAGCGCCGAGGTGATCTCGTCGCACAGGATCAGCTCTGGCTCGGCCGCCAGCGCRCGGGCCAGGTTCACGCGCTGTTTCTGCCCGCCGGACAGGCCACCGGGCGTGCGCTGCGCCACGCCGGCCGGCAGCCGCACCAGATCGAGCAA
>NZ_JBFRFX010000109.1:0-2118 GCF_052115045.1 Cupriavidus sp. 2TAF22 | reverse complement strand
CAACCATAGTGGGCGTTGGGAGCCGTTGCCAGGCGCAGGCTCGCTCGACGAGATGGCCCAGGTGGTCGTCACGCTCCTGGAGCCGTACCTACAGCCTGATAATTATTAAATCTATTTACGGGATGTTGTACTAGCTGCTATCATGCCGCGCACTGCGGGTGTAGCTCAATGGCAGAGCAGAAGCCTTCCAAGCTTACGACGAGGGTTCGATTCCCTTCACCCGCTCCATAGGGCCTCTAGCTCATGCCTGGTTAGAGCAGCGGACTCATAATCCGTTGGCGCCGTGTTCGACTCACGGGAGGCCCACCATTTAAATCAAGGGGTTACAGCATTTGCGCTGTAGCCCCTTGCTCGTTTTGGTGCCCGTGTAAGAGCCTTGTTAGCGGATTTGGTCAACCATGACCGCCGTTATTCGCATTGCCATTGAGGCGCCCCCGTCAACTTGTCCATGCTGCTCACGTTTCAATGTTGGGCAAGTTGAACTACCTTGGCAAGAAGCGGGCTGCGGCACAGTTACGCAAGCAGAGTAGCCCCTCATAATGTCCGTCGAGGAAAATGCTCGAAGGAGGGGGCGCTATGCCGAGGCTACCAATGAACCTGCTATCGATTGCCCTGCTGCTTGTTACGCTTTTTGCCACGGAAGCAAACGGGGGCTCTGTTAGGGCAGAAGATGGAAATATTGTCTTTGTCGATGACAGCGGCTTCGCGAGACAACTCACCACGAGCGGGCTAGATGCCACCCCAACCTTATCTCCCGACGGCAAACGTGTTGCCTTTGTTCGTCGAACACCTCACCGACCAGTTGACACCGCGCTTGGTTCGGAAGATGCGGAGCAAATCTGGATAGTTGGTGTCGACGCCTCGGGTGCGCGTAGCCTAGTTGAAGGTCGCGCTCACAAAAACCCAAAGCAGGCTTTAGCCGGGCTAAATTCGCCGGTCTTTTCGCCGGACGGACGCTCGATCTACTTCCTAAGCACGGCATGGGTTACGTCACGGGCCGTTCACATAGTGAGCGTCGGCGATGCGGAAGAGCGATTCGTTACCGAGGGAAACACCCTAGAAATTGTCCACGCGGGTAAATACAAGGGCACCCTTATTGTGAACAAGCACAAGTATTGGCTTGGTGGGGGCTCATATGACTGGTTCTGGCTCGTATCGCCAACTGGTCAAGAAATAGGCCCAGTAGGGCCGGAAGACGGAAACGTAGGCCGTAGGCGCATTCAAGAACCTGTTCGTGAAGTAGCACCTCAAGAGCCCTCTAATTGGGGCGACGGTCGGCCAATGCACTGGCGCCGCTGGTGAGCGCTGGTCTAATGCCGGCACGCCCGCAATGGGCTCTAACTCATCTTCAGGCGGGGACTTTTTGCCGGGAACCCGTATGCGCGCTTAAGGGCGGTTGCCATGCGTTTGTCATCGCCGAATTTCCTTTCCGCCAAGAGCCAAACCAGAAATCAATACGACGAGCTCGTCCGGGCTTAATTGGCCAGCAGCTTTTAGACAGCGAATACCTTGCGAACCGTCTCCGGAATGAGTATAAGTCGATTGTGACTGGAAAATTGGAGAAGACAATGGCAACGTATCAGGAACTGGTGGCGCAGAAGCAGGCGTTGGAAGCCCAGATCGAAGAGGCGCGCACCAACGAAGTCGCGACCGCTATTGAGCAGATTCGCGATCTGATGGCTCGGTATAACCTGTCGCCGGAGGACGTGGCGCCGCGGCGGCGTCGGGGCCGACCTGCCGGTGCCGCTACCGCTCCCGCTGCCGAAGACAAGCCGGCACTTCCCCCGAAGTACATGGATCCCAAAACCGGCAAGACATGGTCGGGACGCGGCCGGTCGCCGGCGTGGCTGGGCAAGCGCCCCGAGCGCTTCCTTATCCCGCAGGAATGACCGATTGCGCGCGCGTCGTCCTTGGCCGATAGTGCTCCAATCGGCTATCCAAGAACCTATAGGCTTACTAGTACAACATCCCGTAAATAGCTTGAATAAATAATCGCCTCGGATATCATGGCGGGATGAGTCGAGGCCGCCATGCAACGCCAGTGAAGTTGGCGAAGAAAGAAAGACAGGAACTGTTATCGCGGAACTGTTATCGCTGATCGAGCGCAAGACGGCGCCG
>NZ_JBFRFX010000108.1:0-2263 GCF_052115045.1 Cupriavidus sp. 2TAF22 | reverse complement strand
CGCATCAGCTCGCAACTGCCGCTGCCGTGGCAAGCCTTCATCGCGCAGTTCGAGGCCTTGGGGCCCTTCCTGCGCGAAGGCGGTCCCCTCATCTGGGTCGGCTGCCTGATGATTTCGCCGGCTTTCATCATCCTCGGCTTGTCCCACTGGGCATCGCTGCTGCTGTGCTGGCGACCGCGCTGGCCCAAGGTCATCCGCGAGGCCGGCCTGCCGGGCAAGCCCATACCCGCCTTGTCCACTGCCSACAACTACCCGCCAGACATCCGCGAGCAGCTATTGGCCAACGCGCACCGCTGGGCCGTGCGTCCTGGTCGGCGCCCAGATCGCAAGCACGTCGCAAAGACGTAATGGAGATAGCATGGCAACCCAATCCGACCTGCGCTTCACCTTCGCCGTCATCGGCGGGGTAGACTTTGAGGTCATCGAGTTCGATCTCGACGAAGCCCTCTCCGAGACCTTCCGCCTCGACGTGCAGCTGACCCACGCCGACCCCGACCTCGACTTCGCCACCATCCTCGACCTGCCGCCCTGCTCACCCTCTGGCGTGGCGACGAACCGGTGCGCCATGTCCATGGGCTGGTCAGCCGCTTCGAGCAAGGCGACACCGGCTTTCGCCGCACACGCTACCGCGCCGTGGTCGAGCCCGGCCTTGGCTGGCTGCTTGTGTTCGAGGCCGCCCTGTTCGGCCACAAGTGGCTCAAAGGGACCAAGGACGAAAAGGAAAAAGCGGAGTTGGCCGCCGCCTTGACAACCTTCGCGGCCGGTCTGGAAGTGTTGGCCTGCGGCACGGAGATCGTGCTGCGCCAATATGCCGCCGCCAGTACGACGGGCGTGGGCGCTACGGTCTTTCTTGGTGGACTCAAGATATGGGGTGGGGCGTTGGCTACGGCAGTTGGCATCTATCTCGCTAGGTACGACTGGTCCGATGCAGACGAAGCCCGAAGGCACGGAAATCGTGGGTTGACTGCGGCTTATCTGACCCGTTTCACGGTGACGCTCACCATGATCGCGAGTCAGGCCAGCATCGCATTTGCAGCGGCGGGGCCGATGCTCAAATTGTTAGCCGAGCGCGCAGTTTATTCTCGTTGGTCTCCTTTGCTTAGCGCTCTAGCCAGATCTGCCGCATTCCTGGGCAAGGAAACCGTCGCCCTACTGATGCGGCGCATCCTGCTTCGTGGCACCTGGATCGTACTGGCCGTTAGCGCATTCATTGCCATTTTCGATGACGACGCCCTGCAAAAATGGTGCAAACACACCATGTATCGCGGACCCAAGTTCAATGGGGAAAAACCATACGAGGATACGCAAGAAGAACTTGCCGCTCTCTATGGCGGACTGCAAGAGGTGCTCTGATGTACTACGCGGAGTGGATGGCATGGCTGCTCAACATCAAGTCTGACCAATGGTTTGAGGAGAACATGGGAGACGCCGACGGCTCAAAGAAGCCACTGGTGGAACCCGTGTACGCAGAGTCCGTGGCCGAAGACAAAGCGCGTCAGGCAGCGAAACGGTTTGCTCACGCCGAAACGCGCGGTCCGGTCTATGCCTGCAACAACACCTATCTGGAAATGCGTTGTGGCGGCATGGAGGAGAAGCGTGGGCTGCTAACTCTAATCTCTCTTGTCATTGTTGGCATGGTGACTCGCGGATGGGTTTCCAGTTCAGGCCCAATCGTGTGGGGGCTTGTATCAGGAACAAACCAGGCATTTGGCAGGCCGATCGGCGGCAGCGAGTATTTTGATCTATTTTTCGATGGTGCCCTTTTTGGAATTCCGATTTTCCTTTATTTCAAATACGCCTTCCGCTTCACGCGCCTGGAAGCGCTGACCTCCCGCTATCTGCTGATCCGCTTCAACCGTGTCACGCGACAGGTCTATCTGCATCGTCCTCCCAGTTGTGGTGGGATTGCTGCCGTGCCCTGGGAGGGCGTCAGCACGGAGGAAATCGCCGGGCAGCGTCTCCTTGCTGGCTGGTTTCCTGGCGACACACCGCTGCCCTTTCCCGTCATGGCCTTCGTCGGCAAGCAAAGCAGCAGTGCGGACGACCTCAAAGCGGAGTGGGAGTTCATCCGCCGCTACATGAACGAGGGCGGCCTGTCGGCCGTCCCGAAGCCGCGCATCAGCTCGCAACTGCCGCTGCCGTGGCAAGCCTTCATCGCGCAGTTCGAGGCCTTGGGGCCCTTCCTGCGCGAAGGCGGTCCCCTCATCTGGGTCGGCTGCCTGATGATTTCGCCGGCTTTCATCATCCTCGGCTTGTCCCACTG
>NZ_JBFRFX010000107.1:0-2347 GCF_052115045.1 Cupriavidus sp. 2TAF22 | reverse complement strand
CCCCGATCAAATCCCTGCTGATTGCCAACCGTTCCGAGATCTCCATCCGCGTGATGCGCGCGGCTGCCGAGATGAATATCCGGACCGTGGCGATCTATTCGAAGGAAGACCGCCTCGCGCTCCATCGCTTCAAGGCCGATGAGAGCTACCTGGTCGGCGAAGGCAAGAAGCCGCTGGCGGCCTACCTCGACATTGACGACATCCTGCGCATTGCCCGGCACGCGAAGGTGGATGCCATCCATCCGGGCTATGGCTTCCTGTCGGAGAACCCGGAGTTCGCGCAGGCGGTGATCGACGCCGGCATCCGCTGGATCGGGCCGTCGCCCGACGTCATGCGCAAGCTCGGCAACAAGGTGGCGGCGCGCAACGCGGCCATCGCGGCRGGCGTGCCGGTGATGCCGGCCACCGACCCGCTGCCGCACGACCTGGATGCCTGCAAGCGGCTGGCCGCGGGCGTTGGCTACCCGCTGATGCTCAAGGCGAGCTGGGGCGGGGGCGGGCGTGGCATGCGCATCCTGGAAAGCGAGCAGGACCTGGAAGGCTCGCTGGCCGCGGCCCGGCGCGAGGCGCTGGCCGCGTTCGGCAACGACGAGGTCTATGTCGAGAAACTGGTGCGCAACGCGCGCCACGTTGAAGTGCAGGCGCTGGGCGACACCCACGGCAACCTGGTGCACCTGTTCGAACGCGACTGCACGGTGCAGCGGCGCAACCAGAAGGTCGTGGAGCGCGCCCCCGCGCCGTACCTCGACGACGCYGGCMGGGCCGCGCTGTGCGAGGCGGCGATGCGGCTGATGCGCGCGGTCAACTACACGCACGCGGGCACGGTCGAGTTCCTGATGGATGCCGACTCCGGCCAGTTCTACTTYATCGAAGTCAATCCGCGCATCCAGGTCGAGCACACGGTCACGGARATGGTCACCGGGGTCGATATCGTCAAGGCGCAGATCCGCATCACCGAGGGCGGCCATATCGGCGTGACCGAGAACACGCGCGAYGCCGASGGCAAGATCGTYGTGCGCGCCGCGGGCGTGCCGGAGCAGGCGGGGATTTCGCTGAACGGGCATGCGCTGCAATGCCGGATCACGACCGAGGATCCCGAGAACGGYTTCCTGCCGGACTACGGCCGGCTCTCCGCCTACCGCAGCGCGGCGGGCTTCGGCGTGCGGCTCGATGCCGGCACYGCCTATGGCGGCGCGGTGATCACGCCGTACTACGATTCGCTGCTGGTCAAGGTCACCACCTGGGCGCCGACCGCCCCCGAGGCGATCCGGCGCATGGACCGCGCGCTGCGCGAGTTCCGCATCCGCGGGGTCGCGTCCAAYCTGCAGTTTCTCGARAACGTCATCAACTAYCCCGSGTTCCGCTCGGGTGACGTCACCACGCGCTTTATCGACAAGACGCCGGAACTGYTGGCGTTCACCAAGCGCCAGGACCGCGCCACCAAGCTGCTGCGCTACCTGGGCGAGGTCAGCGTGAACGGGCATCCGGAGATGAGTGGCCGMACGCTGCCCTCGYTGCCGTTGCCCGGTCCGGTGATGCCTGCTGTCGATACCGGCGAGCCGCTGCCGTATGGCACGCGCGACCGCCTGCGCGAGCTCGGCGCGGAGAAGTTCTCGCGCTGGATGCTCGAGCAGAARCAGGTGCTGCTCACCGACACCACCATGCGCGACGCGCACCAGTCGCTGTTCGCCACGCGCATGCGCACGGCGGACATGCTGCCGATCGCGCCGTTCTATGCGCGCGAGCTGTCGCAGCTGTTCTCGCTGGAGTGCTGGGGCGGCGCCACCTTCGACGTGGCGTTGCGCTTCCTGAAGGAAGACCCGTGGCAGCGCCTCGAGCAGTTGCGCGAGCGCGTGCCCAACGTGCTGTTCCAGATGCTGCTGCGCGGCTCGAACGCCGTCGGCTACACCAAYTATGCGGACAACGTGGTGCGCTTCTTCGTGCGCCAGGCCGCCAGCGCGGGCGTGGACGTGTTCCGCGTGTTCGACTCGTTGAACTGGGTGCGCAATATGCGCGTGGCGATCGATGCCGTCGGCGARAGCGGCGCGCTGTGCGAAGGCGCGATCTGCTATACCGGCGACCTGTTCGACCCGAAGCGATCCAAGTACGACCTGAAGTACTACGTCGGCATCGCGCGCGAGCTGAAGCAGGCSGGCGTGCATGTGCTGGGCATCAAGGACATGGCCGGTATCTGCCGTCCGCAGGCGGCAGCGGCGCTGGTCAAGGCGCTCAAGGAAGAGACCGGGCTGCCCGTGCATTTCCATACGCACGACACCAGCGGCATCTCGGCCGCTTCCGCACTGGCTGCGATCGAGGCCGGCTGCGATGCGGTGGACGGCGCGCTCGA
>NZ_JBFRFX010000106.1:0-2857 GCF_052115045.1 Cupriavidus sp. 2TAF22 | reverse complement strand
CGATGGCATAAGGCTCCAGCGGAATCGAGGTACGGCCCGTGGCGATCAGCTCCGCCATGGTTTCGCCCACGCCGGGGCTGATCGCAAAGCCCTCGCCATTGAAGCCGAAGGCGTAGTACAGGCCGGGCACCGTGGCGCTGGGGCCCATCACCGGCTGCCAGTCGGGGGTATAGCCTTCGATGCCGCTCCACACGCGAATCAGCTGCACATGCTCGAAGGCCGGCACGAAGCGGCGCAGTTCGCGCAGYTGGCGCAGCACGTTGTCGGGCTTCACGTAGGCGCGGATGCGSTCGGTGTACGCCGGCCCCTTGAGGCCRCCGCCGAAGACGATGTTGCCGCGTGAGATCTGGCGGAAGTACAGGCTCTCATGCTCGATCGGCGTAGAAACGCCGATGGAAGGGCCGATGGCATAGGGCAGCGGCTCGGTCACGCCCATCTGCGGGCCGCGCGCGTCCATCGGCACGCCCTCGCYGAACTGCTCGGCCATGCGGTTGGACCAGGCGCCGCACGCCACCAGCATTTGCGGTGCGCGAAAGCGCCGGCCATCGGCGGTGTGAGCGACAAAGCCATTGGCGTCGCGCTCGACCTGCATCACCTCGGCATGCTCGACGATCTGCGCGCCGGCGCGACGCGCGGCGCGCGCGAAGGCCGGGCCGGCCAGGCGCGGGTTGGCRTGGCCGTCCTGCGGCGAGTACGARCCTGCCACCACGCCGGGCGCAAAGATGCCCCAGCGCCGGCGCAACTGCTCGGCGCTGAAGAGCTSCAGRTCCAGYCCGAGCGGCTTCACGTCGCGSRCRTGTTGCTCGAGCACGGYGGCCTGCTGTTCGGTGTAGCACACGCGCAGGTGGCCGTACGGGACGAACTCGAGGTCYTCGCCCAGCAGTTCCTTCACGCGGCCCCAGACGGCACGCGCGCGATTGGCCAGCGGCATCTGGTGCAGGGCRCGTCCCTGGCGGCGCACATTGCCGAAGTTGGTGCCGCTGGCCTGGCGCCCGACCAGCTCGCGCTCCAGCAGCACCACCGAGAGGCCCTGCTGGCGCAGGAAGAAGGCGGTGGTGGTGCCCATCAGGCCGCCACCGAGCACCAGCACATCGGCGTCGTGCGTCTTGGATGCCGTGCTGCTCATGCCTTCACCTCGTGTGTATTCATCATCAGTGGCTTGACCGGTGCCTGCGAGCGCAGGCGACCGACTTGTTCGATCGGGATGCCGCAGGCCTGCGCCACGATCTCGGCCGCGGCATGGCCGCAGAAGCGGCCCTGGCAGCGGCCCATGCCGACGCGGCTGAAGGCCTTGGCCCGATTGACTTCCTGGCTGTCCAGTTCGCTCACGCAGCGGCGCAGCTCGCCCACSGTCACGGCCTCGCAGCGGCATACCACGGCGGCATCGGGCAGGGCGGCGGCCTGCGTGTGCGGCCACGGGAAGGCGCGCGCCAGCCCCTGGCGGAAGCGGTCCATCTGGTCGAGGRTGCGGCGCAGCGCAGCCGATTCCGCGGCGTATTGTGCGCGGCCCCGCTCATGCCCCAGGTCGGCCAGCGCCGCCAGCGCCGCGAGCCGGCCCGCGGCTTCGGCCCCATCGGCACCGAGGATGCGCGCGCCGTCGCCGGCCAGGTAGACGCCGCGCGTGCTGCTGCGGCCGTCCGCGTCGATGCGCGGCAGCCACTGGCGGCTCACGGGGTCGAAGGCGAACTCGCAGCGCGCGAGGTCGGCCAGTTGCGTCTCGGCGCGCAGGTGCCAGCCCAGGCCGACGGCGTCGCASGCGAAGCGCTGCTCGCGTCCGCGCGCATCGCGCACGGTCACGSCCYGCACGCCAAGGCGGTCATCGCCGTCGATGCCCAGCGGCGTCACGCCCTGCAGCACCGGTACGCCGGCATGCTTGAGGCCGCGGATCAGTCCGAGGCCGCGCAGCGCCAGCCGGGGGCGCGCCAGCAGGCCGGTGATGGCACCCCAGGACTTATTGGCGGAGGACGTGTCGAGTACTGCCGCCACGCGCGCGCCGGCCTGCACGTACTGCGAGGCCACCAGGTAGAGCAGCGGCCCGCTGCCGAGGAAGACGACCTGCGCGCCGATGGCGCAGGCCTGTGCCTTGAGCGCGATCTGGGAAGCGCCCAGGCTGTAGCAGCCGGCGCGGTGCCAGCCGGGCACCGGCATGAGCCGGTCGGTGGCACCGGAGCACACCAGCAGKGCGTCGAAGGGCAGCGTCTGCGGCTCGTCCCCGCACACGACGTGCAACTCACCCTCGGTCAGGTTCCACGCCAGCGTGTTGGGACGGTAGTCGATCCGCGCGYGCAGCGCGTCGAAGTCGCGGTGCAGCGCCTGGGCCTTGTCGGCCTCGCTGCCATAGAGCTTGGCGTAGGAGCGTTKGAAGCCTTCGGGCTGGCGGCGGTAGATCTGGCCGCCGTCGCGCCGGCCTTCGTCGATCACGGTAGGGCGCAGTCCGGCCTGCGCCAGTGCCTGGGCCGCGCGTACGCCGGCGGGGCCGGTGCCGACCACGACGATGCGGGGCRATGCTGACGGCGTGCTCATGCGGTGGCTCCCGGCGCGTGGCGCGCGAGCGATTCCTGCAGGTCCGGCGTCGCGGGCCAGTGGTGCGCGGGCGGACGGGTCAGTACCTCCATGCCGGCCTCGGCCGGCGTGGAACAGGCGCGCAGGCGCTCGCCCGCGGGTGTCCACACCCAGCAGTCCTGGCAGGCGCCCATCAGGCAGAACCCCGCACGCGGGCCGTCGCCGAATTCGCTGTCGCGCACGCGCCGGCCATTCAGCAGCAGTGCGACCAGAAGGGTGTCACCCGCCAGGGCGGTGGCACTGCGGCCATCGATGCGCAGGGTGATGGCGGGGCGGTCGGATTCTGCCAGCCGCA
>NZ_JBFRFX010000105.1:0-3145 GCF_052115045.1 Cupriavidus sp. 2TAF22 | reverse complement strand
CTGTTCGAGCAAAGCGTCACCTCCGAACTGAGTTTCGCAAAGTTCTCGGCGCTCCTGTCCGGCGGCTTCGTCAAGCTGGTTCTGCTGGCCCTGATCTGGGGTTACCTCCACCACTTCTGTGCCGGCATCCGTTTCCTGCTGCTCGACGTGCACGTCGGCGTGACCAAGCCGGCCTCGGCCAAGTCCGCTGTCGCCGTGATGGTCATCAGCCTGTTGCTCACCGCGATTTTCGGCCTGAAGCTGTTCGGCCTGTTTTGAGGAGAGTCAAGGTGGCAAATAATAATATCGGTCCCAAGCGTCTTGTCGTCGGTGCGCACTACGGTCTGAAAGACTGGCTCGCGCAGCGCGTCACCGCTGTCATCATGGTGGTCTTCACCGTCGTGCTGGCAGTCGCCTTCCTGCTCTCGAACGGCGCTTCCTACGAAGCGTGGGCAGGTCTCTTCTCCAACCAGTGGATGAAGATCATCACGTTCCTCACCATCCTGTCGCTGCTGTTCCACGCCTGGATCGGCGTACGCGACATCTGGATGGACTATGTGAAGCCGATGGCCGTGCGCCTCGTGCTGCAAGTTCTTACGATTCTGTGGCTCGTCGGTTGCGCGGGCTACGCAGCTCAGATTCTCTGGAGGGTGTAATAAATGGTCGCAGTCAAGACAGGATTGCCGCGTCGTCGCTTTGACGTGGTCATCGTCGGGGCGGGCGGCGCCGGGATGCGCGCATCCCTCCAGCTCGCGGAAGCCGGCCTGAACGTGGCCGTGCTCTCCAAGGTGTTTCCCACGCGCTCGCACACGGTAGCGGCGCAGGGCGGCATCGGTGCCTCGCTCGGCAACATGAGCGAGGACAATTGGCACTATCACTTCTACGACACCATCAAGGGTTCCGATTGGCTGGGCGACCAGGACGCGATCGAATTCATGTGCCGTGAAGCGCCCAAGGTGGTCTACGAGCTCGAACACTTCGGCATGCCGTTCGACCGCAACCCCGACGGCACCATCTACCAGCGCCCGTTCGGCGGCCACACCTCGAACTACGGCGAGAAGCCGGTCCAGCGCGCYTGCGCCGCGGCCGACCGTACCGGCCACGCGCTGCTGCACACGCTGTACCAGCGCAACGTGCGCGCCAAGACGCATTTCTTCGTCGAATGGATGGCGCTGGACCTGATCCGCGACGCCGACGGCGACGTGCTGGGCGTGACCGCGCTGGAAATGGAAACCGGCGAGGTCTACATCCTCGAGGCCAAGACCACGCTGTTCGCCACCGGCGGCGCCGGCCGCATCTACGCCGCGTCGACCAAYGCCTTCATCAACACCGGTGACGGCCTGGGCATGGCRGCGCGCGCAGGCGTGCCGCTGGAAGACATGGAGTTCTGGCAGTTCCACCCGACCGGCGTGGCCGGCGCGGGCGTGCTGATCACCGAAGGCGTRCGCGGCGAAGGCGGTATCCTGCGCAACAAGGACGGCGAGCGCTTCATGGAGCGCTACGCGCCGACGCTGAAGGACCTGGCGCCGCGCGACTTCGTCTCGCGCTCGATGGACCAGGAAATCAAGGAAGGCCGTGGCTGCGGCCCGAACGGCGACTACGTGCTGCTGGACCTCACCCACGTCGGTGCGGACACCATCATGAAGCGCCTGCCGTCGATCCGCGAAATCGGCATGAAGTTCGCCAACGTGGATGCGATCAAGGAACCGATTCCCGTCGTCCCGACCATCCATTACCAGATGGGCGGTATCCCGACCAATATCCATGGTCAGGTCGTGGCGCCGAAGAACGGCAACCCCAACGATGTCGTGAACGGTTTCTACGCGATCGGCGAATGCTCSTGCGTGTCGGTGCACGGCGCCAACCGCCTGGGCACCAACTCGCTGCTSGACCTGGTGGTGTTCGGCCGCGCGGCCGGCAACCACATTGCCGCGACCGCGATCAAGCAGAAAGAGCACAAGCCGCTGCCGGCCGATGCTGCYGACCGCGCCATGTCGCGCCTGGCCAAGCTGGARTCGTCGTCGTCGGGCGAGTACACCCAGGACGTGGCCAACGACATCCGCAAGAACATGCAGTCGCATGCGGGCGTGTTCCGTACGCAGAAGCTGATGGACGAAGGCGTCGAACGCATCCTGGAAGTGACCGAGCGTGCTGCCAACATCCACCTGAAGGACAAGTCCAAGGTCTTCAACACCGCACTGGTGGAAGCCCTGGAAGTGGCCAACCTGGTGGAAGTGGCCAAGGCAACCATGATCTCGGCGGCTGCCCGCAAGGAATCGCGYGGCGCGCACGCGCACAGCGATTTCCCGAACCGCGACGACCAGAACTGGCTCAAGCACACGCTGTTCTACAGCGAAGGCAATCGCCTCGACTACAAGCCGGTGAAGATGGAACCGCTGACGGTGGAAAGCGTTCCGCCCAAGGCMCGGACCTTCTAAGCACCGCGTCGAAGAGCTAAACAGGACCCACAGAAATGAAGCGTATTTTCGAAGTCTACCGCTACGATCCGGACAAGGATGCAGCTCCCCGCATGCAGACCTACGAGGTCGAGCTGGACGGTCACGAGCGCATGCTGCTCGACGCGCTGGTCAAGCTGAAGAAGCTGGACGAGACCATCTCGTTCCGCCGCTCCTGCCGCGAAGGCGTGTGCGGTTCGGACGCGATGAACATCAACGGCAAGAACGGCCTGGCGTGCCTGACCAATATGCGCGAGCTGCCGGACCGCATCGTGCTGCGCCCGCTGCCCGGCCTGCCGGTCGTGCGCGACCTGATCGTCGACATGACGCAGTTCTTCAAGCAGTACAACTCGATCAAGCCGTACCTCATCAACGACGAGCCGCCGCCCGAGAAGGAGCGCCTGCAGTCGCCCGAGGAACGTGACGAGCTCGACGGGCTGTATGAGTGCATCCTGTGCGCGAGCTGCTCGACGTCCTGCCCGTCGTTCTGGTGGAACCCGGACAAGTTCGTCGGCCCGGCCGGCCTGCTGCAAGCCTACCGCTTCATCGCGGACAGCCGCGACCAGGCCACCAGCCAGCGCCTGGACGACCTGAACGACCCGTACCGCCTGTTCCGTTGCCACAGCATCATGAACTGCGTCGACGTCTGCCCGAAGGGGCTGAATCCGACCAAGGCCATCGGCAAGATCAAGGAGCTGATGGTTCGCCGC
>NZ_JBFRFX010000104.1:0-3160 GCF_052115045.1 Cupriavidus sp. 2TAF22 | reverse complement strand
CGCTGTTTCTGCCCGCCGGACAGGCCACCGGGCGTGCGCTGCGCCACGCYGGCCGGCAGCCGCACCAGATCGAGCAACTGGCGRATCCGTGCCCGTTTCGCTTCGCCGCGCAGGCCGTGGAAGAACTGCAGCGGCCGCGCCAGGATCTCCTCGACGGTGCGTGCAGGATTGAGCGCGGTATCGGCCATCTGGAACACGATCTGGATGCGCCGCAGCTCGTCGTGGCTGCGTTTGGCCACCGTCGGTTTCAGTGGGCGGCCGTCGAACGCGATGCTGCCGTGGCAGGGCGCCACCAGGCCGGCGATGGCCCGCGCCAGCGTGGTCTTGCCCGAACCCGACTCGCCRATGACGCCGATCGCCTGGCCCCGGTACAGCTTCAGGCCCACGCCCTCCAGGATCTTCGCGGCCGGCTGCCCGTGGGCATCGACCGCACCGTAGCCGGCGGACAGGTCGCGGACCTCGAGCAGCAGGGGGCTCTTGTCCGGGTCCACCGGCGCGCCGGGACGCTCGGTCGGCCGCGCCGCGGCCAGCAGGCAGCGCGTGTAGTCGTCGGCGGGCTGGTACAGGATCTGGTCGGTCTCGCCCAGCTCGCGCATCTTGCCATCGCGCAGCACCAGGATGTGGTCCGCCACCTGGGCCACCACGGCGAGGTCGTGGCTGACATAGACCGCCGTGGTGCGGCGTTCCTGCACCGCGCGGCGGAACACGCGCAGCACTTCGACCTGGGTGGTGACGTCCAGGGCCGTGGTCGGCTCGTCCAGGATCACCAGGTCGGGATCGGTGATCAGGGCCATTGCGGCCATCAGGCGCTGCAACTGTCCGCCGGAGACCTGGTGGGGGTAGCGCTCGCCGATGGAATCAGGGTCGGGCAGCGCCAGTTCGCGGAACAGCGCGACCGCCTTCTTCTCGGCAGCCTTGCGATTCATGAGCCGGTGGATCAGCGCCGGTTCGACCACCTGGTCCATGATGGTGCGCGACGGGTTGAACGAGGCCGCCGCGCTCTGGGCGATATAGGTGATCTCGCGCCCGCGCAGCCGGCGCTGTTCGCCTGGCGACAGGTGCAGCACGTCGGTGGTGCCGACCCGGATGCTGCCGGCGATCTCGCAACCGTGGCGCGCGAAGCCCATCAGCGCCAGCGCGGTGGTGGTCTTGCCCGAGCCGGACTCGCCGATCAGCGCCAGCACCTTGCCGGGCTCGATCTCGAAGTCCACACCATCTACCAACGTCGCCTGGCCTGCGGTGATGCGCAGATTGCTGACCTTTACGGACGTGCCCATTATTTGACTCCGTTACGTGCCGAGCGACCCGGCAGGTTGTCGATAACAAGATTGACGGCGAGGGTCAGGCTGGCGATGGCCAGCGCCGGCGCCACCACGGCCATGCTGCCTTCAGACAGCGCGCCGATGTTCTCGCGCACCAGCGAACCCCAGTCGGCATCGGGCGGCTGGATGCCCAGGCCCAGGAAGCTGAGGCTCGCGAGCAGCAGCACGACGTAGACGAAGCGCAGCCCCAGGTCGGCCAGCATCGGGCCGAGGATGTTGGGCAGGATCTCCTGGCGCATGATGTAGGCGGTGCCTTCGCCGCGGGTGCGGGCGACCGTGACGTAGTCCATCGCGTTGATGTTGACCGCCAGCGAGCGCGCGATCCGATATGCACCCGGGACGTAGATGATCGCCGCCGTGAGCGCGAGCATCCACACCGAGGAGCCGAAGGCCGCGACCATGATCAGTGCGAACATCTTGCTGGGGATCGCCGTGAGCGTATCGAGGCCGCGGCTGAGGCCGGCATCGATCCAGCGCCCGCTGACGGTGGCGAGCAGTGCCAGCGTGATGCCGATGCCGCTGGCGCACAGGGTCGAGACCAGCGCAACGCAGACGGTATAGCGCGCGCCCAGGATCACGCGCGTCAGCATGTCGCGCCCGAGGTAGTCGGTACCGAGCCAGTGCAGGGCACTGATCGGGCCGAAGACCTGGATCTCGGCCGTGGGCGTGCCGTCATGGCTGATCAGGATCGGGCCGAGAATGGCGGCAATCAGCCAACCGATGAGGATCAGGCAGCCGATCCAGCCGGTGATACCCAGTTTGGGCAGGCGCGGGCGGCGACAGCTTTTATCGGGGGCGCTCACGGCGGAGGTGGCGTGCGTGTTGGAGGTAGGGGACATGGGTTGCAGCTCCTGCATGGCGTTCAAGGCTTCAGCGGTGGCGCAGACGCGGATTGGCGACGATGCCGCACACATCGGCAAGCGTGACGAGGATCAGGTACGCACAACAGAAAATCATGGCGCACACCTGGACCACGGGCATGTCGCGCTGGGCGACGCTGTCCACCATCAGCTTGGCGATCCCCGGGTAGTTGAAGATGGTCTCGATGATGATGACGCCGCCAAGCAGGTAAGACAGGCTCAGCGCCACGGCATTGGCGATCGGGCCGATGGCGTTGGGCAGGGCGTGGAACAGCACCATGCGGGTCGAGGAGGCGCCCTTGAGCCGCACCATCTCGATATAGGGCGCGTTGAGCTGGTCGATCACCGCCGCGCGGGTCATGCGCAGCATCTGCGCGACGATCACGCAGCACAGGCTCAGGACCGGCATGGCCAGCGAACGCACGATCTTGTCCCAGGAATCGTCGGTGCCGATGTAGGCGAGCGCCGGCAGCCAGCGCAGGTGGACCGCGAACAGCAGCACCGCGAGCGTGGCGACCAGGAACTCCGGCACCGAGACCACCGCCACCGCGCCCAGGCTGACGCTGCGGTCAAACCATGTGCCGCGGAAGACCGCCGCCAGGATGCCGAGGCCGAGTGCTACCGGCACCGAGATCAGCGCAGTCAGGCCGGCCAGCAGCAGCGATTGGCGCAGGCGGCTGCCGATGGCCTCGGACACCGGCATGTGGGTGACGAGCGACTCGCCGGCATTGCCGGTCGCCATGCCGCCCAGCCAGTGCGCATAGCGCACGGGCGCGGGGACATCGAGGCCCATCTGGGTACGCAGCGCGGCCAGGGCTTCGGGTGTGGCGTCCTGGCCGAGCTGTTCCTGCGCGGCATCGCCGGGCAATACCGCGGTGATGGCGAAGACGATGGCCGAGACGGCCAGTAGCGAGATCAGCGCCAGACCGATGCGCCGCGCCAGCAGACGCAAGATGAACAGGTTCATGGTGTCTCCTC
>NZ_JBFRFX010000103.1:0-3366 GCF_052115045.1 Cupriavidus sp. 2TAF22 | reverse complement strand
GGTCGATGACGATCAGCTGGCTGTTGCGCGGGGTCAGGACTTGCAGTTTGGCGTTCGACACGATGTTCTCCAATTAAGGTGATTCAATGATTTTGAGTTTTATCCGGTAGCGCCTGGCTTGCTTCGTTGCCTTGTTGCGCTGCCCATGTGCAGAACTATAACCAGCGTCAGACCGCGGAAAGTGGCCCATCACTGTCATAGTTAGTCAAAATAATTGAATGTTTTTCGGTCCGGCGGAAGGAGTCCGCTCAGCTAAGCGGCCGGCTAAATCCGCGGCGCGCTCAAGCTGCTGCGTGTGCATCCGGCCAAGCGCATCGAAGTGTTGCTGCCAGATCCTTCCCCGGAGGTGCCAGGACGCCCTGGCCCCCGAACACATATGCCTCACCAGGCATTTATCATTATTTATTTGCGAAGGATAAATTATCCAGATAGGATAAATGGTGATAATCGCACCAGGAAGACACATGTCCAAGCCGTCCGCCGCCTCCGAACGCTACACGTTTCGCCGACCCGCGTTGGCGGCAAGCTTCTGCGCTGCCTTGGCCGGGGAGGGAGTCCAGGATGCCCGCTCGGGCCTGTTCCTCGCGGCGCCGCGTCGGGTAGGGAAGTCCACCTTCCTGCGCGAGGACCTTACGCCGGCCGCCGAGCAGCGCGACTGGGTCACCGTGTACGTCGACTTGTGGTCGAACAAGGCGCATGACCCGGGCGAGCTGATCGCCGACGCCATCAAGCACAAAATTGCCGATCACACCGGTGTCGTGAGCAAAGCCGCAAAGGCTGTCGGCCTCACCAAGGTCACCGTCATGGGCACCCTTGGGTTAGACCTCACCGCCACGGGACTACCAGCGGGCGTCACGCTCACGCAGACCCTTGAGGCGCTGCGCAAGGCCGCCAGGAAACCCGTTCTCTTGATCGTTGATGAAGCGCAGCATGCTCTGACCACGGAGAAGGGCGTCGAGGCAATGTTCGGCCTGAAGGCGGCGCGCGACTCGATGAACGTTTCGGGCAAGGCCCCGGACCTCATGCTGGTCTTCACCGGCTCAAGCCGGGACAAACTCGCGCACCTGGTCATGAATTCGCGCATGCCGTTCTACGGTTCCCAGGTGACGCCGTTCCCGCTGCTCGATAGAAACTTTACCGACGAATTCACCAAGAGCGTAAATAGGGCGCTCGCCGCGGGCAATCAGTTTGAGCCGGAGGCCGTCTACGAAGCCTTCGTGATGGTCGGGCATCGCCCGGAGATGCTGCGCCACCTGATTGGCACGATCGCACTGGCGAACGAATCGCCAAACCTCAGTGCCCGGCTCAAGGATGACGCGACGCTCGTCCAGGAACGCTTGTGGCATGACGTCGAAAGCGACTTCACATCACTGTCGCCACTTCAGCAGGCGGTAGTGCGTGTCATGGCTGACAAGGATGGTCAATTCTCTCCCTTCGGAGAGAGCGCCATTTCCGCGTACAAGGCCCTTGTGCCGGATCATGTGAGCGTCAGCGCTGCGACGGTTCAAAATGCAATTGACGCCCTTCGTGAGCGTGAGATCGTATGGAAAGAGTCGCGGGGCTCGTACGAGATCGAAGATCAAGCGTGGCTGAGTTGGCTCCGCGCCAAAGGCCTGACGTCCTGAAGAACGCGGTAACGCGGTGCGCCAGGCGATGCGCCAGGCGAGGGGTCACCGAAGGGTAGTGCATGGCGCGCCGCCCGGTGTACCGGTCCCCAAATCGCGTATGCTTCGCCCTGCCTTACACGGGCGCAGGTAGGTCTTGCGCCCGTGGTTTCCCAATGCATTGCCCCTGCGGTGGGATTGCCGAATCTCCACCTGCCACGGCTAGCCGTGCAGGGTGCAATGCCAGCTTGAACAGGCATACTCACATGACTGCATTTCCTACAGTATCACGACCGGTCACCGGCCACGGTCAATCCTGTATCTCCACGGCTGACCAATGCTGAACCTGGACCTGCGCTCCATGTCGGCGATGACGGGGATGATCAATATCGCCCTGTGCATCATCCTGCTGGCCTTTCGCCGCGCCTATCCTGCCTCCATCAAAGGCTTGTTGCCTTGGGCGCTCGCACCGCTGCTTTGCGCGCTTTCCGCCGCCTTCTATGCGATGGACGGGCAGTGGCCGGCCGTGCTCGTCGCGTTTGGCGGTAACGCGCTGCTGCTTTCGGGCTGCGCATTGTTCTACTTCGGCAGCCAGCGCTTCTACGGGGTGCCCTGCACCTGGAAATACTGGCTCGGCGTGGGCATTGGCTGCCTGGCCGGCATCGCCTGGTTCCTGCTGGTCTATCCCGACTACCGGATTCGCGTGTTGCTGCTTACCACGGTGCTGGCCGCAATATGCCTGACTCATGCGCGGATGACCTGGCAGCACGGCCGGGGTTTTGCGCCGCGCTTCATGGCAGTTGTCCTCGCTTTCCAGGGGCTGGTCCTGCTGGTGCGGGCAGCGACGACGCTTTTGCAGGATACCGTCAATACTCCGCGGTTTTCCCCTTCGGCTATTCAGACCACGTACATTGCAGCGTATTGTTTCGCGTCGCTGTTCGTCTGCCTTGGCCTGCTGCTGACCGTGAGCGAGCGGTTGCGCGCGGAGTTCGAGTACCTGGCGCAACGCGATGACCTGACAGGGGTATTGAACCGCCGGGCTGTGCTGCACGCAGGGAGTCGCGAACTGAATAACCAGCGCGGCAGCGGCCAGCCACTGTCGTTGCTGCTGATGGATATCGACCACTTCAAGCGCATCAATGACCAGCACGGACACCTGGTGGGTGACCGCGTGCTGGCTCATTTCGCACAAACCGTGGGGCGGGCGCTGCGCTACACGGACTATCTCGGCCGTTTTGGCGGCGAAGAGTTTGTCGTGCTGCTGCCGCGTACCGGCATGGAGGCCGCGCTTGCAATGGCCGAGCGCGTGCGGCAGGCAGTGGAGCAGCAATCGGCCATCGCAGGGCAGCCCGGCTGCACGGCAAGCCTGGGGTTGGCCAGCATCGAGGCCGGGGAAGCGACCCTTGACGAATTGCTGGCGCGAGCCGATTCGGCGCTATATCGCGCCAAGGCCGATGGGCGCAACCGTGTTGAGGCAGGCTGAGCCGGGGCTTCCGCATTCAACGGGCGCCGGTCACTTGCCGGCGGTTGCCGCGATAACGAGGAAAATCCTGGATGGCCGCGCCAACATGATTTGCGGCTCGCTACATGATTTAACATAAGACTAATTATGCGAACATTGGATGTAGCGGCAAAGTTGTAATGTCCGGTTCTAGCAAAGTTCAAATGTCCGCCTGAGGGCCTGTCCATGGTATTCAGCCTGCCCGGTTGAATGCAATGGAGACGCCCGAGGATGGCTAGACCCGAGGTCATTACTCATTAC
>NZ_JBFRFX010000102.1:0-3524 GCF_052115045.1 Cupriavidus sp. 2TAF22 | reverse complement strand
GCGCCGACCCGCGCCGAGCGCCTGCCAACCTTGCCGTCCACCGGTGCATGGATTTCCGTATAGGACAGATTGAGATTCGCCAATTCCTGAGCCGCCTCGGCGCGCATCAACGTGCTGGCCGCCTTGTCGCGTTGCGTGCGCAGCACGTCGAGGTTCTGCTCAGTCGTGCTCAACGCGGCGCGGTCATGGGACTGCCGCGCAAGTTGCTCGGCGAGCGCGCTCGAAGCGTGTTGTTGTTCCTGCGTGGTTCCCGCTCCTGCTTCGGAGAGATTCTGGTAGCGCGAGGCGTTCGCTCGCGCAAACTCGACCGACGCTTCGTCGGAGCGAAGCGTGGCGCGCGCCTGCTCGACGAGCGAGGGGTGCCGCGCAATCTCGGCGTCGTAGTTTGCTATGGATGCCTTGGCTGCCGCCACGTCCGCCTGCGCACTCGACAATGCGGCCCGGAAATCGCGGTCATCGATACGCACCATCAATTGCCCGGCCTTGACCCACTGATTGTCGTTGACCAGTACCTCTGAAACCTGGCCGGCGATACGCGGCGCCACGAGCGTGAAGTCGGCCGACACGTAGGCATCGTTTGTGGATTCGGTATCCGAGTTGCCAGCAAGCCTTGTGCAAGCCCATGCAACGATGCCGACCGCGACGACAAGCACGGCAATGCGAACGGTTCTGAGGCGGGATCGGGTGGCGGCTGACATGGAAATCTCCCTTAGTGGGAAGAGGGCGGAGTAGCGCCCATGTTCAAATCATGGGTCATTGCCAGCGCAGTGACCTGTTCATTGCGTATTGCAGATAGCGACGCGAGCAAGGTCCCAATCAGGCCCACAGAGAGACGATGTGATAGCGTGGCCTGTGCGGGCGTTGGCTGCGCGGCTCCGGTTGTCAAAGGGTTGATGGTGGTCATAGGGGTTCGCTAGCTACGCGTGTTCAGTAGGTGATTGCATCTGCGATTCGCCGTCAAGGGCCATGCGCTCGCCGAACCCCGAATGCTGATATCGGGCTGCGACTGCCTTACGCCCGAGGCTGTACTTCCTCAAAGTATTGCGGTGCTTCCCGGCGATCAAACATCCCGTACGCCCGGACGATGCGGATGTGCCGCAGGCGCACGCCCTCTGGCAGCTTTGCGTCGCGTTCGAATACTTCTGCGGTTGCCTGGTCGCGCCACGTCGCCACCACGATCACGTCTCCCGGCGTCATCAGTGCGTCGAACACATCCCAGGCGACGAGGCCCGCCGCAGCCGTTTCAAGTCCAAGCGACTTCGCGACCGATTCCGCGCCGGCCTGCCTGACCCAGTCCGGCGCGCGCGTCGCATCGAGCAGCGTCACCGCCGTGCCGGCGCCTGTCTCAGTGACATCCAGGCGCTGTTCGAGCAAGACTTGCCCGGCGGGCACGTGGGTATCCCTGACGGTCTGGCCAATGCGCAAGCGATAGTCGGCAAATACCCGATCGCGCGCCGCCTGCTGGACCTTGTGGTGTTTCGTCGTGGTACGCCAGCGCACCAGCGACTTCTCGTCGCGCCAGCTCGACAGCGAGAGGAGCCACCCCTCGCGCGTCAGGCTTGCATAGCGGGTGTTGTCGATAAACCCATCGATCTTCTCGAGTTCAGGTCGCAGCATCTGCGCCATGCCGAGATAGGCATCGAATTGTTCGGGTATCGGGTTGACTTCAAGCATTGCAGAAAACATGAGGTACTCCTTCTTTCCGTTGACCACACGACGTTATGTGGAAAATGCGCGAAACTGGCGATGACGACGGGTTGATTTCCGTGTCGCAGTCAAGCAGTTGGTGCATTCACTGTATGGCACGGAGAGTGTTTCTTAAAGGCTGGGAGGATCAGGTATTCGGCCAACAAGTGCGTGAATTTTGCCAAGTAACTTGTGGACTCCATGGAAATCGCAACCACCTGGAATAGTCCATTTCGGTTTGACCAAAAAAGCCGATTTGCACGGGCGGGAACGATCACGAAGACCCGCTCCGCGCCGTCGCGGAAGCGATTGGTGCTGGCCATTTCTGATCTGTTTTGAGCCAATCGGAATGGGCAACTTGCGCGAGCTGGCTGTCCTTTGCGGTCATCCTCGATCGAGGCAGCGTGACTGGCGCGCGGCGCCCGGTTCGCTCGAAAGCTGAAGCTCAGGCGGCGAAGCGCAAGGGGTGCCCAACGCGCAATGCGACAGGCACGATCGGAGGCGCGGCGGTGCCGGTGATACGACGTGGCCCAAATTCCGCATCGATTGGCCAGACACGGCGCACCTGCGTGTTCGTGCCGCCATATGGACTGACTAGACTTGATTTCGGGACTGCGGCTGGGAACCTGACCCGGGTGCACCTGGAAACGCATAAGCCCTGGTTGCGGCTTGGGGTAGCCGGGATGGGGCTGCCGCCGCCTCGCCAATTGTCGCGGTCGAATTAGGGACCGGACCCCAAGCAAGGACGGATTCATCACGTTGATTCAGGATCGTCAAACCTCTCTGGCACCCGGTTACCACGCCGCATACGCGGCGAGGCGGGCTGCGCTTGTTTCGAGGGCATTCGGGGAGTAACGGAGCATGCGTGTTGCGATGATGTTGTACGCCGGATTCCAGTTACTCGATGTGACTGGCCCGATGGATGTGTTTCACGAGGCGAACTGCCTGTGCGGCGGAACGTTCTATGAACAGCATCTCGTCGGGCCGTCGCCCGGGTCTGTCGCATGCTCCAACGGCGTGGCGGTGGGCACGACGGAGTGCGTGTCGGATGTGCGTGCTCCGTTCGACATTATCGTGGTGCCCGGGTCCCCGCTCATCGGCCTGAGGCATGGGCAACGGGAAGTGGTGGATTGGCTCAGCGATGCCGGGCGTAGGGCGGGAAGGCTCGCATCCGTATGCAACGGCGCCTTCTTGCTCGCGCGTGCCGGTCTTGCCGACCACCGCTGGTTGACCACGCATTGGCGCGACGCGCAACGGCTCGCAACCGAGCATCCCCTGGTACACGTCATGACCAATCTAAGCTGCCTGAAGGACCGTAACCTGTATTCGTCGGGCGGCGTGAGCGCCGGTGTCCATCTGGCCCTGGCGCTGGTCAGGGAGGATCTTGGCGAAGACGTCGCCCGAACCATCGCCACGGCGCTGTTGACGCCGCGCCGTTGAGGCACGGAGCAAGCCCATCCGGTGCCGCATTCCCTCCCGCGCGGATGCGACGGCGATGGCCCGGATGGCGAGGTCATGGTCATCGTGGCCCAGATACGGCCCTTTTTGGCCGGTAGATGATCTTCTTGGCTGAGCGCGCGGCTCCGATCGTTGGCAGAATGGTTGCCACGATCCTCACAATTCTTCCAGAAGCACATCAAGAAAGTGCTGGGTGGACTGGGCCAGGGCGGAGAACCCGTCGAAGCCATCGTCCATGAGCTGGTGCCGAACATACGCTGTTCTCGAGTTGGATGGGAAATCGCCCTTTGATCTTGGTCGCTGATATTGTCAGCGCCGGTTTCCATGCGAGCCAGCCGTGACCACCCGAAACCCGCACGTAGTTTCACCCATCTCCCTGA
>NZ_JBFRFX010000101.1:0-3592 GCF_052115045.1 Cupriavidus sp. 2TAF22 | reverse complement strand
CGCACGCGGGCCGTCGCCGAATTCGCTGTCGCGCACGCGCCGGCCATTCAGCAGCAGTGCGACCAGAAGGGTGTCACCCGCCAGGGCGGTGGCACTGCGGCCATCGATGCGCAGGGTGATGGCGGGGCGGTCGGATTCTGCCAGCCGCATGAATCGCGCGGGCAGTGGGGGAGCGTTGTCGGGCATGGGCGGCGGCTCGGCGTTGGTTTGGAAACAATGGGCTGACTGCTGCAATCTCAGCTCGCAAGCGCGGCACGCACCTCGGGGAAGGCGAGCACGTCGTCAAGCGTCTGCTTCACGCGCGCGAACATCAGCTCGAATTCGTCTTCGGTGTACGTCAGCGCTGGGGCAAAGCCGAGGATATTGTCGCCAAAGGCGCGGAACACGATGCCGTTGCCGTAGGCGGTCGCGGCAATGCGGTCGGACAGCCCCAGCGATGCGTCGAAGCCGCGCTTGCTGGCCTTGTCGCTGACAAGTTCCAGCGCGCCCAGCAGTCCGCGATGGCGCGAGTCGCCCACCAGCGGATGACTGCGTAGCGCATCCAGTCCGGCTGCGAAGGTTGCCGCGCCACGCTGCCCATTGGCCAGGATGCCCCCTTCCTCATACAGCCGCAGGACTTCCAGCGCCACTGCCGCACTGACCGGGTGGGCCGAATACGTGGCGCCGTGGCCGATGGGCGCTGCGCCGGGTGCGCCGTCGGCGATGCCGGCATAGACCTGGTCGGAGATCAGCGTCGCGCCCATCGGGACGTAGCCGGCGGTGAGGCCCTTGGCCAGCGTCATGATGTCCGGGGTGACGTCTTCGGCCTCGCAGGCAAACATGGGGCCGGTGCGGCCGAACCCGGTGATGACCTCGTCGACCACGAAGAGGATGTCCAGCTCGCGCGCGGCGTCGCGCATGGCCCTGAGCCAGCCCTTGGGCGGCACGATCACGCCGCCCGAGCCCTGGATCGGTTCGCAGAAGAACGCGGCCACATTGTCCGCGCCCAGTTCGGCGATTTTCGCGCGCAGTGCCGCCACCGAGGCGTCGATGATGCCTTGCGCATCGGTGGGATCGGCGGCGCGGTAGGGATTAGGCGAGGGGATGTAGTGCTGCGTCGGCAGCGGCAGGTCAAAGCCGCGGTGGAACGCAGGCAGGGCGGTGAGGCCGGCGCCCGTCGACGAGGAGCCGTGGTAGCCGCGCTCCAGCGAGATGAAGTGCTTCTTCGACGGGCGCCCGGTGGCGTTGAAGTACTGCGTGATGAAACGCACGGCCGTATCGACCGCCTCGGAGCCGCCCAGAGTGAGATATACGTGGTTCAGCGAGCGGGGCGTGATCTGCACCAGCTTGTCGGCGAGGCGGATCGCCGGCTCACTGCTGAAATGGAAGTAGCCGGTAGCGTAGGGCAGGCGGCGCATTTGCTCGGCGGCGGCCTGCACCACGCTTTCCTGGCCGTAGCCCACGTTGACGCACCACAGCCCTGCGAAGGCGTCGAGCACTTCGTGGCCGTTGGCGTCGGTCAGCCACGCGCCGCGGCCCGAAGACAGCACCGTGGGGCCGCGCTGCTCGTGCACGCGCCAGGGCGACACAGGGTGGATAAGGTGCGCGCGATCGGCGGCTTCAAGCGCGGCGAGCTGGGGCAGGTCAGTGAGTTGGGTCATGGCAGGGTCCGTTCGCGTCAATTCGTGTGCGCAGCACAACAGGCTGGCCTTTGCCTCAAGGTTACGGCAGGCGGCACATGGCGTGATGCTGCATTGAGGGGGCTGAACGAAGCAGGCTGCTGTTATGCGGGCCGTGGCAGCAGATTGTTTGGTAGTGCGCTTCCAGCAACCTGGCGGGTCTTTAGCCCATGGCCTGGGTCACGAGTGCGAACGGCGCCGGCGCCCCTGGAGGCGTGGCGATTGGTGCGCCGCGCACCATGGTCGTGGGCGCGTCCACGCGCGGCAGGCCAATGCTGTCCAGCCATTCACCCAGCCCGCTGGCGCAGTCGATGTCGATACGCGTGAAGTTGCCCGCATTCAGGCCGGTCAGGTATGCGACCAGCGCCTTGGCGCCATTGGCGCCGGGCGCTACTACCGGGCCGATGGCATGGCCGCGCCCGAAGCGGCGCAGCATGGCGAAGCCGCGCGCTTCGCCTTCTAAGTCCAGCACCACGCAGGCCTCGGCGCTGGCCAGCAGGTCGTTGACCAATGCCTTGCGGGGCATGCCGCGCGCCTGCGCGTCGAGCCGGTGCAGCGCACCGGCCTCGTTGTGGCCCGCGGGGCGCAGGCGCCAGCCGTCGGGCAGGGCGATCAACGGGGCAGGCTGGGCCGTGCCCTGGTGCTGGCAAACCTCGCCGGTGCGCGCGAAGCCCAGGCGCTCGTACAGGCCGCGGCCATCGGCCGTGGCGTGCAGCAGCACGGTGCATTCGTCCAGGCCTTCGAGCAGCGCGCGCATCAGCCGGTAGCCGATGCGCCGGCCCTGGCACGCCGGCGTGACGATCACCATGCCGATGGTGGCGTGGTGCTTGCCCCAGCGCCAGCGCAGGGCAGTGGCGACGAACTGGCCATCGAGTTCGGCTACGATGCCCTCGGCGTGCGCGAACATCTGCTCCCAGTCGGTCAGGCGATGGGGCCAGCGCTGTTCCTGCGACAGGGCGTGGGCGCGCGTCAGGTCGTCGGCAGTCATCGGGCGCAGCACCACGCCGTCGTCAGCAATGGTGTCCTGGGCATGTGGAAGCGGGGCAAACATGGGCGTTGTCCTCGGGAAGAAAGGTTGGCACCGGCATTTATCTTGAACGACATCGTTCGGTCGAGCCAGAACGAGTTGGGGTTTATCCGTAACTTGCAAGATTCGTCTGCCGGAGGTGCCGGATTTGCAATTCAATGCGGTAGCGCAGGCTGTAACAGGGACAAATGCTGAGCCTTCTTGACTAGCATGAATGACCTGCAGTCATTCGCGGTGCGTCGTGACAAGTCCGCACCCGCCGGCCTTTCCAGACCAACCAGGAGCACTACGATGAGCGAAAGCCGTAAAGAGTTCGAGAACCTTGTCGGCCCCGGCGAAAGCCTTCGTGTGATGGATTTGCTCAAGCGCGGGGCGACGCGGCGTGACGTCCTGGCGATGCTGCTGGCGGGCGGCATGCAGGCCACGCTGGCTGGCAGCCTGGCCGGCGTGGCGGTCAAGGCCCATGCACAGACGCCCAAGCGGGGTGGCCGCATCCGCGTGGCAGCCGCCACGGCGGCCGCGTCCGATACGCTGGATCCGTCCAAACAGTCGAACCAGAACGACTACGTGCGCTGCAACATGGTCTACAACGGCCTGACCTCGCTCGATGGCAGCCTGACGCC
The DNA here is from genome assembly GCF_052115045.1 of Cupriavidus sp. 2TAF22. Taxonomy (NCBI): domain Bacteria; kingdom Pseudomonadati; phylum Pseudomonadota; class Betaproteobacteria; order Burkholderiales; family Burkholderiaceae; genus Cupriavidus; species Cupriavidus sp. 2TAF22. The sequence goes on along the minus strand of NZ_JBFRFX010000101.1, from coordinate 284 downwards.
GCGGCCGGCGCTGGCCGAGTCGTTCAACACGACCGATGCCAAGACCTGGGTCTTCACGCTGCGCAAGGGCGTGGCCTTCCACGACGGCAAGGCGTTGTCCCCGGCCGACGTGGTGTATTCGATCATGCGCCACAGGGACCCCGCCACCGCTTCCAAGGCCAAGGTGCTGGCCGAGCAGATCGAGAGCGTGAAAGCCACCGGCCCGAACGAGGTCACGGTGGTGCTCACCAGCCCCAATGCCGACCTGCCGGTGATCCTGGGCACCTTCCACTTCCTCATCGTCA
>NZ_JBFRFX010000100.1:0-3779 GCF_052115045.1 Cupriavidus sp. 2TAF22 | reverse complement strand
CCACATGACCTTTGTAATTCCGCCCATTCCTGCCGTTACGATTCCCGTGGTTGGCGGCAACGACCAGTTTCCCGTTCGCCGCATCTACTGTGTTGGCCGCAACTACGCCGCGCACGTGCGCGAGATGGGCATGGACCCGAGCCGGGAGCCGCCGTTCTTCTTCTGCAAGCCTGCCGATGCCATTGTGGTCGCACCAGTGGGCGCCGGCGCGCAAATCGCCTATCCGCCGGCGACCGAGCAGTTCCACTTCGAGATTGAACTCGTGGTGGCGATCGGCCGCGCGGGCCGGAACATACCGGTCGAGCATGCCAATGCGCACATCTGGGGCTATGGGGTCGGTATCGACATGACGCGGCGCGACCTGCAGATCGCGGCGCGCGACCGAGGCCGCCCCTGGGAACTCGGCAAGGGCTTCGATCAGTCCGCGCCAGTTTCGCTGCTGCATCCCGCCAGCGCGGTCGGCCATCCCGCCGCCGGAGAGATCTGGCTGCAGGTCGATGGACAGGACCGCCAGCGCAGCGACCTGGAGAACCTGATCTGGTCGGTGCCTGAAATCATCGCCAACCTGTCGACGTTCTTTGAACTGCAGCCTGGCGACCTCGTCTTCACCGGCACGCCCGAAGGCGTCGGGCCGGTGCGCAGCGGCGATGTCATGCGCGGCGGCGTCGCCGGGCTCACCGATGTTGAAGTGCGCGTAGCCTGAAGGCGGCCTGAGCATGGATCTGCACAACTTCTTCAACAGTTCCGCGGCGTATCGGGTGCGCATCGCCATGGCGCTGAAGAACATCCCCTGGAACCATATCGGCGTGAACCTGCGCGCCGGCGAGCAGAACCGGCCTGAGTATCAGGCGCTCAATCCGAACCGGCTGGTTCCGACGATGCACGATGGCGAGCAGACCATCACGCAATCACTGGCGATCATCGACCATCTCGATCGCAAGTGGCCCGTGCCGCGGCTGATTCCCGCCGATGGTCCGGCTCGCATACGTGTAATGGAGTTCGCGTTGACCATCGCCTGTGACTTGCACCCGTTGAACAATATGCGCGTGCAGAAGTATCTCAGCGCCCGCCTTGGTATTGCCGACGCTGACAAGGCCGAGTGGGTCGCACACTGGCTCACGGCCGGCTTCAGCGCGTTGGAGCCGTGGCTGCCCGCGGACGGCGGCTGGTGCGTCGGCGACGCGCCCACCCTGGCCGACTGCTGCCTGGTTCCGCAAGTCGCCAATGCGCAGCGTGCAGCGTTCAGCCTCGACCCTTTCCCCCGTGTGCGCCGTGCCTACGAGCACTGCATGCGTCACGAGGCCTTTCGTGTGGCAGCGCCGAGTGCCCAGCCAGATTACGTAGTCGCCCACTGATATCGATGCAACATCCGATCATGACAATCAACCCCACTCCTGACCTGTTGACCCGGCGCGACGCGTTCTACCGCGAACTGGAACCGCATGCGATGGGTGCCCTCTGGACGCGGCTGCGCAAGCTGATTCCTTCGGAACCCACACCCGCTGGCGTGGCGCACCGCTGGTCCTACGCCACGGCCCGTCCCTACCTGATGGAATCGGCGACGCTGATTTCGGCCGAGGAAGCAGAACGGCGCGTGCTGCTGATGGAGAATCCGGGCCTGCCAGGCTCCTCGCGCATCACCAGCACGATGTATGCCGGACTTCAGCTGCTCCTGCCTGGTGAGGTCGCCCCCGCGCACCGCCATACCCAATCGGCATTGCGCTTTATCGTCGAAGGCTCGGGCGCCTACACTGCCGTGGACGGCGAGAAGACCTATATGGAACCCGGCGATTTCGTCATCACGCCGGCCTGGACATGGCACCATCATGGCCACGAGGGCAACGCGCCCATGGTCTGGCTGGATGGCCTCGATATTCCCATCGTGTCATTCTTCAACGGTGGCTTCCGCGAGGAGTTCGATTCGGGCGAAGCACCGGTCACGCGACCCGCGGGCGATGCACTCGCACGCTACGGCACAGGTCTGTTGCCGGTAGGCTACCAGGCGTCCACGTTGAATTCCCCGGTCTTCAACTATCCCTACGCGCGCACGCGGGAGGCGCTGTTCGCGTTGCCACACGCCGGCGCGCCCGATCCGCACACCGGTCATCTCATGCGCTACACAAATCCGGTGGACGGCGGCTGGGCCATGCCGACGATCGCCACCATGATCCGGCTGCTGCCATCCGGCTTCGCGACCTTGCCGTACCGCTCGACCGACAGCATGGTCTTCGTCTGCGTGGAAGGCAGCGGCCATGTGATGATCGGCGACCAGCGGCTCGAGCTCGCGCCGCACGATATCGCCGTGGTGCCGGGCTGGAGCCGTTACACGCTGCATGCCAGTCGGGACCTTGTGTTGTTCTCGTACTCGGATCGCGTCGCGCAGGAGAAGCTCGGCCTGTTCCGCGAGCAACGCTTCTGAAGCGGGGTGGCCGGCATCATGACCACCGTCGTTTCGTATGGAGACTTTGTCGACAGCATCGCCGCGGCCCTGCAGTTCATCAGTCACCATCATCCTCCCGACTATATCCGGCACCTCGCCGCCGCCTACGAACGCGAGGCCAGCGAGCCGGCGAAACAGGCGATTGCCCAGATCCTGATCAACTCGCGGATGTGCGCGGAAGGCAGGCGTCCGATCTGTCAGGATACGGGCATCGTCAACATCTTCATACGCGTCGGCATGGACGTCCGGCTCGACGGATTCCCGTCGRGCGTMGTTGACGCTGCCAATGCAGGCGTGCGTCGTGCGTACCTCGATCCCGACAATACGCTGCGTGCCAGCATCGTCGARGATCCGCTGTTCGCGCGGCGCAATACCGGCGACAACACACCGGCGGTCGTCCATGTCGAACTCGTACCCGGCAACACCGTAGTGGTCGACGTGATGGCCAAGGGCGGCGGCAGCGAGAACAAGAGCAAGTTCGCSGTGCTGATGCCTAGCGATTCGGTCGCGGACTGGATCGTCAGCATGGTGCCGTCGATGGGYGCCGGCTGGTGTCCGCCGGGCATGCTTGGCATCGGCGTCGGCGGCACGGCCGAGAAAGCCATGCTGCTGGCCAAGCAGAGCCTGACGGCGCCGCTCGACATGCTCGATCTCAAGGCYCGGGGCCCGCGCAATGCGTTGGAAGCGCTACGCATCGACATCCATGACCGCATCAATGCGCTYGGYATCGGGGCACAGGGCCTYGGCGGATTGACCACCGTGCTCGATGTCAAGATCGCTACCTACCCCACGCATGCGGCGAGCATGCCTGTCGCCGTCGTGCCGAATTGCGCGGCAACGCGGCATGCCCGCTTCGAACTCGATGGCAGCGGCCCGGTCATGCTGGCTCCACCGTCTCCCGAYCTCTGGCCGGACCTGCCCTTGCCCGACGGCACAGCGAGCCGCCGGGTCGATCTGAACACCCTGACCCGGGAGGAAACCTGCACCTGGCTAGCCGGCGAGACCCTGCTCCTGTCGGGGCGCATGCTGACCGGACGCGATGCCGCACACMAGCGTATCGACGRGATGCTCTCGCGTGGCGAGCGCCTGCCAGTGGACTTCCGCAATCGCATGATCTATTACGTCGGGCCCGTTGATCCTGTGCGTGATGAGGTAGTGGGYCCCTGCGGCCCGACCACMTCAACACGAATGGACAAGTTYGCGGAGCGCATGCTTGCGTCCACCGGCTTGATCGGCATGATCGGCAAGGCCGAGCGCGGACCGGATGCGATCGGCGCGATCGTGAAAAACGGCTGCGTCTATCTGGCGGCGACCGGAGGCGCCGCCTATCTGATCTCCA
>NZ_JBFRFX010000099.1:0-4085 GCF_052115045.1 Cupriavidus sp. 2TAF22 | reverse complement strand
GTTAAATGCGGGAGAGCCCCAACCTGTGGTTGGGGCTCTCGACCGTGTAATGATGTTCCGGCGGTGACCTACTCTCCCACACCCTCCCGGGTGCAGTACCATCGGCGCTGTGGGTCTTAGCTTCCGGGTTCGGAATGGGACCGGGCGTTTCCCCCACGCTATGACCGCCGTAACCCTTGCTCCCGTACCGTTCCGCCCCTGGGGGTGGTGGTGGGAAAACTTGTGGTTACAACATGCTTCCTGCACCTTTGTGGGTGCAGTTGTGGTGTTGTTATTTTGTTGTCGGTTCCTTCTAACGCTGCCGTCTGGTGACGGGTTTGTTGGTTGGGAACCACATAGTGGACGCAAGCAGTCTTGTTTCTTTGTACCCTCTCCTTGGTGTGAACGTCTTTTGAATCCGTTCACGAAGAGGGTGTGTGGTGTAAGTTATCGGCCTATTAGTACCGGTCAGCTTCACGAGTCTTTAGTCCTCGCTTCCACATCCGGCCTATCAACCCAGTGGTCTGGCTGGGGGCCTCTCACACACAAGGTGTATGGAAATCTCATCTCGAAGCGAGCTTCCCGCTTAGATGCTTTCAGCGGTTATCCCATCCGAACGTAGCTAATCAGCGGTGCACTTGGCAGTACAACTGACACACCAGAGGTTCGTCCRTCCCGGTCCTCTCGTACTAAGGACAGCCCYTCTCAAATTTCCTGCGCGCGCAGCGGATAGGGACCGAACTGTCTCACGACGTTCTAAACCCAGCTCGCGTACCGCTTTAATGGGCGAACAGCCCAACCCTTGGGACCTACTCCAGCCCCAGGATGCGAYGAGCCGACATCGAGGTGCCAAACCATGCCGTCGATATGGACTCTTGGGCAAGATCAGCCTGTTATCCCCGAGGTACCTTTTATCCGTTGAGCGACGGCCATTCCACAATGTACCGCCGGATCACTAGTCCCGACTTTCGTCCCTGCTCGAGATGTCTCTCTCACAGTCAAGCTCCCTTGTGCACTTACACTCGACACCTGATTGCCAACCAGGCTGAGGGAACCTTTGGGCGCCTCCGTTACTTTTTAGGAGGCAACCGCCCCAGTTAAACTACCCATCAGGCACTGTCCCTGACCCGGATTACGGGCCGAAGTTAGATGTCCAAAGTGACCAGAGTGGTATTTCAACGATGACTCCACCCGAACTGGCGTCCGGGCTTCAACGTCTCCCACCTATCCTACACAAGCCACTCCGAACACCAATACCAAACTATAGTAAAGGTCTCGGGGTCTTTCCGTCCTGCTGCGCGTAACGAGCATCTTTACTCGTACTGCAATTTCGCCGAGTTTATGGTTGAGACAGCGGGGAAGTCGTTACTCCATTCGTGCAGGTCGGAACTTACCCGACAAGGAATTTCGCTACCTTAGGATGGTTATAGTTACCACCGCCGTTTACTGGGGCTTAAATTCTCAGCTTCGCCTTGCGGCTAACCGGTCCTCTTAACCTTCCAGCACCGGGCAGGAGTCAGTCCGTATACATCGTCTTGCGACTTCGCACGGACCTGTGTTTTTAGTAAACAGTCGCTTCCCCCTGGTCTCTGCGGCCCCTGCACGCTCCGGACAGCAAGTGTCCATCACGATGGGGGCCCCCCTTCTCCCGAAGTTACGGGGKCATTTTGCCGAGTTCCTTAACCATAATTCTCTCGATCGCCTTAGTATTCTCTACCTGATCACCTGTGTCGGTTTGGGGTACGGGCGGCTAAAACCTCGCGTCGATGCTTTTCTCGGCAGCATAGGATCACCAAATCCCCCCATACGGGGGTCCCATCGGGTCTCAGGCATCATGAACGGCGGATTTGCCTACCGTTCGCCCTACATCCTTAGACCGGGACAACCATCGCCCGGCTTGGCTACCTTCCTGCGTCACACCTGTTAATACGCTTGCCTCCCAGGATCAGGTCCCGCGCTCCACCAAAACCCTCACACCACAAGGGCGATCGGGCAGGTCTCGGGCGGTTAGTATCCCCTGTTCAGCATGGGCGGTTTTTCGCCGGTACGGGAATATCAACCCGTTGTCCATCGACTACGCCTGTCGGCCTCGCCTTAGGTCCCGACTTACCCAGGGCAGATTAGCTTGACCCTGGAACCCTTGATCATTCGGCGGACGGGTTTCTCACCCGTCTTTCGCTACTCATGCCTGCATTCTCACTCGTGTAGGCTCCACCGCTGGTTTACACCGCGACTTCACTGCCCACACGACGCTCCCCTACCACTCCAGACGCCTGAACCAACCCACAAGGGGCGGCTTAGCTAATATCTGAAATCCACAACTTCGGCGGTGTACTTGAGCCCCGCTACATTGTCGGCGCGGAATCACTTGACCAGTGAGCTATTACGCACTCTTTTAAGGATGGCTGCTTCTAAGCCAACCTCCTGGTTGTCTTCGCAACTCCACATCCTTTCCCACTTAGCACACGCTTAGGGGCCTTAGTTGGTGGTCTGGGCTGTTTCCCTCTCGACTATGAAGCTTATCCCCCACAGTCTCACTGCTGCGCTCTCACTTACCGGCATTCGGAGTTTGGCTGACGTCAGTAACCTTGTAGGGCCCATTAGCCATCCAGTAGCTCTACCTCCGGTAAGAAACACGCAACGCTGCACCTAAATGCATTTCGGGGAGAACCAGCTATCACGAAGTTTGATTGGCCTTTCACCCCTACCCACAGCTCATCCCCTCCATTTTCAACTGAAGTGGGTTCGGTCCTCCACGACGTCTTACCGTCGCTTCAACCTGGCCATGGGTAGATCACTTCGCTTCGGGTCTAGATCACGCCACTGCAACGCCCTATTCAGACTCGCTTTCGCTRCGGCTTCCCCACACGGGTTAACCTCGCGACGTAACACTAACTCGCAGGCTCATTCTTCAAAAGGCACGCCGTCACCAGAATCAGACTGGCTCCGACGGATTGTAAGCACACGGTTTCAGGTACTGTTTCACTCCCCTCCCGGGGTACTTTTCACCTTTCCCTCACGGTACTGGTCCGCTATCGGTCATTAGGGAGTATTTAGGCTTATCAGGTGGTCCTGACAGATTCGCACGGGATTTCTCGGGCCCCGTGCTACTTGGGATACTTCACCAGGCGGTACACAACATTTCGGTTACGGGGCTCACACCCTCTCTGGCCGGCCTTTCAAGACCGTTCACCTATGCCTGTACTACTCACCTTCCCAGCCCGGCAGAGCTGGAGTGGGAAGTCCCACAACCCCGACCATGCAACGCCCGCCGGCTATCACACATGGAACGGTTTAGCCTGATCCGCGTTCGCTCGCCACTACTGACGGAATCACTATTGTTTTCTCTTCCTGCGGGTACTGAGATGTTTCACTTCCCCGCGTTCCCTCCACGCACCCTATGTGTTCAGATGCGGGTCACCAGGTAACTCGCGCCCCTGGCGGGGTTTCCCCATTCGGACACCCTGGGATCACAGTCCGGTTATCGACTCCCCCAGGCTTATCGCAGATTCCTACGTCCTTCTTCGGCTCCTAATGCCAAGGCATCCACCGTGTGCTCTTAAAAACTTGACCACAAAAGATCAAAAAAACTAATTCACGAGAGAACCATGAAAACCAACCCACACACCCAAAGGCGCCCAGGTCAGATCCAGGTTCATATTCTTGGAAATTGCTTCTTATAAAAGATGCTCGCGTCCACTATGTAGTTCTCAAACAACAACCCCGTACCACACACCCCACACACGCCCCCCAAAGGGAACAACCGTGTGATCGGTGCAGCCAGGAAACCAGAAACACAAGTCCCGGAACCACAGCCAACAGCCATGGAAACCGGTCCTGTTGTCTCAGGACCCAACAGTGTGCCAAACACTAAACCGCCATACCCCCCGCCGCACCGTTCCAGGACCACTCTCAAGAGAGGGTCCGTACTGGGTGCCGCGGAAAACGCAGCGGCCGCTATTTGTTGATATTCCACCCGTGAGCACCCGCCGCAGAACTTGCGTCTGCGCAACGGGCGTACTCCTGACAACCCCTCCACACTCACATACATGAGGCAAGGTGATTGTAGGTGCTCCTTAGAAAGGAGGTGATCCAGCCGCACCTTC
>NZ_JBFRFX010000098.1:0-4209 GCF_052115045.1 Cupriavidus sp. 2TAF22 | reverse complement strand
TTGTAGGCCTTGAGTTCGGCGCGGGTGGGGAGCTTGCCGTGCACCAGCAGGTGGGCGATCTCCTCGAATTCGCAGGTCTCGGCGATGTCGAGGATGTCGTAGCCGCGGTAGTGCAGGTCGTTGCCGGTGCGGCCGACCGTGCAGAGCGCAGTATTGCCGGCGGCAACGCCCGACAGGGCGACGGATTTCTTCGGCTTCGGGGCGTCCTGCTGGACTGGCTGCTGCTGCTGCTCTGGCATCGCGTCTCCTGTCTGTCTGCTGGCCCGCCCGGCGGTCAAGCTGCCGCCCGGATGCGGGGCCGGGCAATCGGGCCCGGGTCAATGGCCCGGGTCAATGGATCGGGTAAGAATCCGGGTTACAGCAACGGCGAACATCGAACTCACGCAAAGAAGCGGTCCAGCACCATGCAGGGCAGTTCCGCCCCGGTGGCGTGGGCGCGCTGCAGCAGCGACCAGTAATAGCGGTAGCTGGCGCGGTCGTGCAACTGGCCCTGGTGGCGGATCGGCGCCCAGTTGTTCTCGTAGGCGGCCAGCAGGATCTCGCTGGCCGCGCCGATCTCGGCGCCGCTCGGGCGGAATGCCGCCACGATGGGGTCGATCTGGCCCGGGTGGATGCTCCACTTGCGCAGGTAGCCGAACTCCGTGCGGGCGCGCATGGCGTCCTCGCCGGCGCGTCGGGGCTGCTCGATGTCGGTGCTGACATTGTGCGAAGGCACCTTGCCGTGGCGGTGGCAGGCGGCCGAGATCTCCAGCATGGCGCGCCGGATCAGCGGCTGCTCGAATTGCTGCGGCGAGCGCATGGCCTCGCCGGGGATGGCGCCATGGTGGGCGGAGACGAAATCCATGAGGCCGAAGCTCAGGCATTCGACCTGCACCAGGCGGGCGATGTCGAACGCCTGTTCGAGTGCGCCATGCGTCTCGATCAGCACATGGATCGGAATGTGACGCGCAATGCCGGCGGCGCGCGCCACCTGGTTGACGTGGTCGGTCACGCGCGCGACTTCCACCACGTCGGCCACCTTCGGAATGGCCACGTACGCCAGGCGCGCGCCGGCGCTGCCGACCAGGATGTCGATGTCCTCGCGCCAGCTCGGGTGGGCGGGGTCGTGAATGCGCACGCCCACGCGGTTGAAACGGTTTTGCGGTCCGTTGATCAGATGCGCGCACAACTCGGCGTGCTCGCGCTCGAGGCCGACCGCGGCGCCGTCCTCGCAGTCGAAGGTGATGTCGAAGACCGGCCCAAGCTCTTGCTGCAGGGCGAGCGATTTCAGCATCAGCTTTTCGTTGCCGGCATAGTGGTCGCAGACCGGCAGTTGGGCCGGAATGGCTTCGCCCTGGAACAAGACCTCGGAGGGATGCACGTTAGGTATTCTGGTTTGGGTTGGTGTCCGGGGACCGGGCGGCGCGCCCATGAAAAAAGCCGGAGCCCGCGCCGATCCGTGAATCGTTGCGGGGCTCCGGCCTGATCATTGGCGCTGCCTGGGACTAGATCTGAGGAGGATCAGCCGAGCAGGTGCTGCACGCCGGCTTTCTCTTCTTCCAGTTCCTTCAGGGTGATGTTGATCTTTTCCTGGCTGTAGGCGTCGATCTCCAGACCCTTGACGATCTCGTACTTGCCGTTGGCGGTGGTCACCGGGTAGCCGAACATGGTGTCGGCCGGGATGCCGTACTCGCCGTTCGACGGGATGCCCATCGTGACGACCTTGCCATTGCTGCCCAGCACCCAGTCATGCACGTGGTCGATGGCGGCGTTGGCGGCCGAGGCAGCCGACGACAGGCCGCGCGCTTCGATGATGGCGGCGCCGCGCTTGCCGACGGTCGGCAGGAACACGTCGTTGTTCCAGGCGTGGTCGTTGATCAGGTTCTTGACGCTCTGGCCGTCGACGGTCGCGTAGCGGTAGTCGGCGTACATGGTCGGGCTGTGGTTGCCCCACACGAACATCTTCTCGATCGACGAAACCGGCTTGCCGGTCTTGGCGGCGATCTGCGACAGCGCGCGGTTGTGATCCAGGCGCAGCATGGCGGTGAAGTTCTCGCGCGGCAGGCTCGGCGCGGACTTCATGGCGATGTAGGCGTTGGTGTTGGCCGGGTTGCCGACCACCAGCACCTTGACGTTGCGGCTGGCGACTTCGTCCAGTGCCTTGCCCTGCACCGTGAAGATCTGGGCGTTGGCTTCGAGCAGGTCCTTGCGTTCCATGCCCTTGCTACGCGGACGGGCACCGACCAGCAGGGCCACGTCGGCATCCTTGAAGGCGACCTTGGGGTCGTCGGTGATCACCACGCCTGCCAGCAGCGGGAACGCGCAGTCTTCCAGTTCCATCACCACGCCCTTGACGGCGGCCTGGGCTTGCGGGAGATCCAGCAGTTGGAGGATGACCGGCTGGTCTTTGCCAAGCATGTCGCCATTGGCGATGCGGAACAGCAGGGAATAGCCGATCTGGCCAGCGGCGCCGGTGACTGCGACGCGCATTGGGGCTTTAGCCATGAGTAGATCTCCAAACGTAAAGAGGGGGAAACTGGACGGTGTCGCGCCGGACGGTGGTCCGTACGTCACCGGGTGCGAGTTTGTCGCCACGGCGGCAGGCGGCAATCCGCCGGCGCGCTGGGAGCGATGCCGACTGGGAGGAGCCACTACGGGTCATGGGGTGCGACAAAGCGTAAGTCTACTGCGAAGAGGGGTGCCGTATCCAGAGTGGTGCCGGCGTGAAACCAGCGGGAGTGTAGGCGCGCCTCCGCGCAATGTCAATTCATATGTCTTATATAAGACATAAGACATTTAATGCCGGGCTGGACGCCCTTTGCCGTTTTGTGGTGAAATTCGCCTATGTCATCCCTGCCCACGCCCCTCGTCGGTACTGCCGTTGCTGCAGTGCAGGATAGTGGCGCCGCTGCGTCCGGCGCCGGCACGCAGTCGCCTGTGGCGGCCGCGGTTTCGCCCACGTTCAGCCCACTCTACCAGCAGATCAAGGCGCTCATCACCCAGAGCCTGCAGTCCGGCGAATGGAAGCCGGGCGACATGATCCCCAGCGAAATGGACCTCGCGGCCCGCTACAAGGTCAGCCAGGGTACCGTGCGCAAGGCCATCGACGAACTTGCCGCCGAGAACCTGGTGGCGCGCCGCCAGGGCAAGGGCACCTTCGTCACGACCCATCACGAGGATGGCGTCAAGTTCCGGTTCCTGCGACTCGTCCCCGATGAGGGCGAGCCCCATTATGGCGCCAGCCAGGTGCTGGAGTGCAAGCGCCTGCGCGCGCCCGCCGAGATCGCCCGCCTGCTCGATATCCGCACCGGCGACAGCGTGGTGCAGATCCGCCGCGTGCTGTTTTTCTCCGGCGAGGCCACCGTGCTGGACGAGATCTGGCTGCTGGGCACCAATTTCAAAGGGCTGACGGCCGAGAAGCTGACCGAATGGAAGGGGCCGATGTATGCGCTGTTCGAGGCCGAGTTCGGTACGCGCATGATCCGGGCCTCCGAGAAGATCCGCGCGGTGTCCGCCGACGCCGCCACCGCAGCCTTGCTTTCCGTGGAGGCTGGCGCGCCGCTGCTGTCCGTCGAGCGCGTGTCGTTTACCTACGGCGACCGCCCCGTCGAAGTCCGGCGCGGCTTGTATGTCACCACCCGGCACTATTATCAGAACGATTTGAGCTGAGTTGCCGTGTGGGAATCTCTGGCGGTTATTGTTGCCGCGGCCATGGCCGCCGCCGCTGTTGCGCGAAGTGGGATTATTACGCCGTGGCGAGGCCGCGTGCGATTGTCGGGCACGGCATGTTGGTGCGCGATAGCTGAAAATTATTGGTGCGCCGCGCAACAAAGGCGCTAAAATTATGTGGATTTGCTCCAACTGCATTCATTTGCATGCAGGGCATTGAGTAGTTTCGTTTTTTGTTTACCGCAAAATGGGGTCTCGCATGGCTGAAGCCGTCAAACAAGCCAGGCCGGAGTTCCGGAACATCCATGTCACGCAGCTAGCGCGTTACAGGTTGCCCTGGGCCGGCAAGGTGTCCATCCTGCATCGCGCAAGCGGTGCGTTGATGTTCCTCCTCCTTCCTTTCGTGCTCTATCTGTTCGAGCAAAGCGTCACCTCCGAACTGAGTTTCGCAAAGTTCTCGGCGCTCCTGTCCGGCGGCTTCGTCAAGCTGGTTCTGCTGGCCCTGATCTGGGGTTACCTCCACCACTTCTGTGCCGGCATCCGTTTCCTGCTGCTCGACGT
>NZ_JBFRFX010000097.1:0-4340 GCF_052115045.1 Cupriavidus sp. 2TAF22 | reverse complement strand
TCTCGGCCCAGCGGGCGAGGTGATCGCGGGAGAGCTTGCCGCTGGCCCAGGCGACGCTGAAGGGGGCCTTGTTGGCACTCTTGCCCTTGATGGCGTTTTCGAGAGCGGCACGGAAGTCTTCGCGGTTCATGAGTTCGGGCATTGGGGGGCTCCTGGTAAGGGTTCGCGCTTGGGGTGGGCCACGGAGGCCCTGCCGATGAATCGATATGTAGATTGTATACTATCTACATGTCATGAAAGGGTCAATGCGTTTTTGCGGGGCAAGACCAGTTTTTTCGGGAGGGAGCGAGGACGCCGCAGAGACGACAAGGGCGGCTGCGCCGGCTGGCGCAGCCGCCCTCGGATGCAGGCAGTTGTGGGGGAAGGACCGGACGCGCCTTATCGCCAGATCAGCATCGCGCAGACCGTGGAAACGCCTAGCCCGATCAGCACCGGCACCAGCAAGGCCCGCACCGCATCCAGCACCGGCACCCGGGCAAAACCGGCCACCGCGATCAGCGAGGACCAGGCGATCAGCGTGCCGCCCCCGGTCCACACCGCGCCCATCTGCCCGATGGCGGCCAGCGTGGCCGAATCGAAACCAACCACCGGCCCCAGCGCGCCGGCCAGGGTGCCGGTCAGCGGCAGCCCGGCGAAGCCCGAACCATCGATGCCGGTGATCATGCCCACCACCAGCACGCCGAAGGCGACCAGGACATGGTTGTCCGGGATCATGTGCTGGTAAGCCTGGATCAGTTCGAACAGCAGGCTGGGCGCCTTGTCGGGGCTCACGCCCAGGATCTGCGCGGCGGTCTCGCCGGCACCGACGAAGAAGAAACCGGCGATCGGCAGCACCGAGCCCATGGCCTTGAAGGCGAAGACGAAGCCGTCCGTGATGTGCTCGGGGCAGACATCGAGCATCTTGCGCGGGCCTTCGGCTGCCAGCGTGGCCAGCATCATCAGCAACGCCGCCACCCCGCCGACCAGCGCCGCGGCGTCGCCGCCCTTCAGGTCGTGCAGGCCCGCCCCCATCTTGGGCAGCACCATCACCGCCACCACCGCCAGGAAGGCCAGCGGCGTCACGATGGCGAAGCATTTCGACCACTTCACGCGGCGCAGCGCCACCATCGCCAGACTGCGCTCGATGTTCGAGTCGGTGGCGAGTGGCTCGGTGTGCTCCGTGCCACGCGCGATCTCGGCCTTGTCGAACGTGCCGGCCTGCTCGATCCCGGCGTCCGCGCCACTGGCGCGGGCCTGCCAGTTGGTCAGCAGCGCGCCGCTGGCGGGCACGATGTGCTTGCGCATCGACAGGTAGGCCAGGGCCAGCGCGATGCCGCCGGTAATGATCGACAACACCAGCGCGCGATCCGCCACCACGGCGGCGCTGACCGCGGCGCCGGCCGCCTTGGCGCTGATGCCCGGCGCCACGCCGATCACGTAGTCGGACGACAGCGCCATGCCCTGCCCCGCGATGGCGATGGCCATGGCGCCGGCCAGCGGCGGCAGTCCGGCCGCAATGGCCGCCGGCAGCAGGATGGCCGATACCAGCGGCACCGCCGGCGTGGGCCAGAAGAACAGGGAGATCACGTAGGTGATGCCGGCCAGGATGAAGAAGGCGGAATGCCCGTTCTTCATCACCACGCGGAACGGCTCCACCATCCGGATATCCGAGCGCAGCGTCTTGAGCGAATTGAGCAGCGCCGTCATGAAGGCGATGACCAGGAAGATATTGAACAACTCCTTGGCCGCCACCAGGCTCGCCGAAAAGATCCCTCCAAGCGCCGAAACCGGGCTGCCGGTCAGCGCAAATACCACCAGGAACGTACCGAGAATCGACGGTACGACCACGTTGGCCCGCAGGATCATGGTCAGGACGATGACCGCCACGCCCAGTAGATAGATCCAGTGTGCCGCGCCAATCACTGCTTCGTGTTGCATGTGTTCCCCTTGGATCTTTATCTGTAGAGACCTTTGTACTGTTTCCCGTGGGGCTATGTCTGCCCCGATGAACGTATACTATATTCTTGATCTAGATCAGAACAAGATAAATCTGTGGAGACTAGGGAATGCCCCTGTCTTGGTGCAAACCCTTGTATTTGTGCGCCTTAACGGGGCCTTTACGCACTTTTTGCGGGATAACCCCACTCAGGCGCACCGATCACGGATGCCTTCCCCACACAATTTATGTAGACTGTATACCAATATACCATCCAAGACCGCAGAATACCTGCCGGTCTAACCGATCAACTGCCGGCCACCCAGACCCGTCATGACCCTCAATGCCTTCCTTCCCGCAGATATAACCGCCCTGCAGTTCGGCATGATGGGCGCGCTGATCTTCCTGGGCGCCTGCTTGCAGGGCGTCGGCGGGATCGGGTTCTCGATGCTGTCGGCACCGGTGGCCGTGCTCTTTTTCCCGCAACTGGCGCCCGGCCCCTTGCTCGCCATGGGCGGGCTGGTATCGCTGCTGGGCGCGGTGCGCGAGTTCCGCTCGATTGCCTGGCGCGCGACCGGCAATGCCCTGGCGGGGCGCGCCGCCGGCACGCTGGTGGCGGTGGCCGCCATGACGCAGTTGCCGGCCCGCCTGCTGGCACTGATATTCGCCCTCTCGATCCTGGCCGCCGTGACACTCAGCCTGCTCGGCTGGCGGGTGCGGGCGTCCGGCCTCAACATGGCGGTGGCGGGTGCCGCATCCGGCTTCATGGGCACCGTGACCTCGGCCGGCGCCCCGCCCTTTGCCATCGTCATGCAGCACCTGCCGCCGCCACAGTTGCGCGCCACCATCGGCTGCATCCTGTGCGCGGGCGCGGCGTTCTCGCTGGCGATGCTGTGGGCCGCCGGACGCTTCGGGCTGGCCGACCTGTGGCTCAGCGCGAGCCTGACCCCGATGCTGCTGCTCGGCTTCGCGATCTCGAACCGCCTCAAGAACCGCTTCTCCGCCAAGACCGTGCGCAAGCTGCTGCTGGCCCTTTGCACCGCCGGCGCCGTCGGCGTGCTGGTCAAGCTTGCCCTACCCGCCTGAGCCAACGCCAACTCCAACTCCAACGCGATCGCCGCATCCACCCCACGCATTCCATCCATCCGGCGCGCCCCGCGCCAGCGAACATCAACAGGAAAACACACCATGCTGCATATCACCGACGAGATGATCGACCGCCATGTCACCCCCGCGGATGCCCAGCAAGTCATGCTGGACGCCTTCCGCAGCTTCGGCGAAGGCAAGGCCGCCATGCAGGAGCGCATTCGCACCGAGGCCGGCGGCGTCAAGCTGTCGACGCTCGGCGCGGTCATTCCGCAGCAGCAGGTAGCCGGCGCCAAGGTCTACACCACCATCAAGGGCCAGTTCTCCTTCGTCATCCTGATTTTCTCCACCGAGGACGGCCGCCCTCTCGCGTCCTTCGATGCCGGCGCCATCACCCGCCTGCGCACGGCGGCCTGCTCCGTGCTGGCCGCGCGCCACCTGGCCCGCCAGGACGCCGAGGTACTGGCGTTGTTCGGCGCCGGCACGCAAGGCGTGCAACATGCGCGCCAGCTCGCCGCCGCCCTGCCGCTCAAGCGCATCCTGCTATCCGATCCCTATGCCGATGCCGCCACCCCGGAGCGCCTGGCAACGTGGTGCGGCATCCCCGTGGCCTTTGCCGAACCCGACGAGGCCGTCGCCCAGGCGGACGTCGTGGTCACCGCTTCGCGCTCCACCACCCCGCTGTTTTCCGGCCATGCCATCAAGCCCGGCGCCTTCGTGGCGGCCATCGGTTCCAGCCTGCCGCATACGCGCGAACTGGACGATGCGGCGCTCGCGCGCGCCAGCAAACTGGTGGTGGAATGGCGCCCGCAATCCGTGCGCGAGGCCGGCGACATCGTGCTGGCCGACCCCGCCGTGCTGCCGGCCGACAAGATCGTGGAACTGGCCGACGTGGTAACCGGCAAGGTGCGTCCCCGCGAGAGCGATGCGGACGTGCTGATCTACAAATCGGTCGGCGTAGGGCTGGAAGATGTGGCGCTGGCGGGCTTTGCCTACCGGAAGCTGCTGGAAGCGGGTGAGGCCAGGGCCGCCTGAAGCCACGCTTCGGCCGGCACCTCGACAAAACCCGCAAAACAAAACCCGCAAAATTCGTTGACCTTGTCGCGCTTGGTAGATAGTATACAATCTACATATTGATTCATCGGCAGGGCCTCCGTGGCCCACCCCAAGCGCGAACCCTTACCAGGAGCCCCCCCAATGCCCGAACTCATGAACCGCGAAGACTTCCGTGCCGCTCTCGAAAACGCCATCAAGGGCAAGAGTGCCAACAAGGCCCCCTTCAGCGTCGCCTGGGCCAGCGGCAAGCTCTCCCGCGATCACCTCGCCCGCTGGGCCGAGA
>NZ_JBFRFX010000096.1:0-5828 GCF_052115045.1 Cupriavidus sp. 2TAF22 | reverse complement strand
GACCCAGGTTGCCGCAGGCCGCGCAGATTTCGGTCGACGGGTCCATCGTGTAATCGACCCCGATCAGGTACAGCGGATGCCGGCTGGCATAGCCACTGGCAGACACGATGGGGATGTAGCCGGCCAAGGCTTCGAGTTGGTTCCAGTCGAGCACGTGCAGGCGCTCTGTGCCGGGGAAAATGAAATAGAGCTTGCGCGTGCCGCGATGAATGCGGATGAAGGCGCCACGGCTGCGATGTGCGCCGCTGGCAAAGTAAAACAGGAAGGCCATGGCTGGCAACGATGGTGCACTGATCACCAAAGTCCCAACCATCTGAAAGGTTATCTTTTCTTTATCGACAATGGCTAACATGAATAACATCGCAGCGATCGTCACTAAGACGGACATACCGATAAAGCCCGCAGTACTGGTCCGCGTGAAATTCGCATAGGTCTCCAGTTCGACGCACTGATCATTGACGCGACGCACGCCATCGGGCTTGGGCGGCTCACTGATAGCGTGGTTCCGATAGAGCGGCGTGCCGCCCAGACGCAGGCTGGGCGGAAGTCGCTTGATGGTTTCCGCTTTCACAGAGGCGTCCCCACTGGCTCCAGCTTAGCCGGGTCGATGGGATCGGTGAACAGGCCTCCCGAGGAGAACACCAGTGGTGTCGGCGCGCCAGGCTGGTCGATGGCGAGCCCGGGTTGCTCGACCGGGGCGGGCAGGTACAGGTATTTCAGCGCAACCTTGGTGTCCTCGTGCATCTGGATGGCCCAGCCGCATTCCTTGCCGGTATGACCCAGTGGCGTGATCAAGCATTGGCGACGGTAGTCGATGGGGCTGGTACCCGCGGCATAGACAATGGGGCCTTGGACTGGCACAAGCTCGTTGCCTGCCAGGGTGAAGCTGAGTTGGGTTTGGAAATGTTCGGCAGGCATGTCGTTGGTGCCGGGCAACTGGCAATGGATGCGCAGGGTGCCGATCTCATAGCCTGAGGTCTTGTCCCACTCAGCGCTCAGGCGCGGGCGGTAGTAGAGGCCGTGGATGGCATCCAGTTCCTCGCTTCTTGTGTAATGCCGGCGATCGACACCCCAGGCGCTGTGCTTGAGCCATATTTCGACAGGACCGTGTTTGGTCATATCGACGCCGACATTAAAGGCGATGCCAACCCCCAGGGCGACAAGCCCCACCACGGCCCAGCCTGCGGGCGTGAGGCCAAGCACGGCCACTGCCGCCCCGCCACCGGATATCGTAGCGGCTGTCGCGGTGCCGCCGCCCCAGGCCGCCAGCGTCATAACGCCGCCGGCGATGGCAGAACCAAGGTACATGCGGGCCTGTTCGGAATTACTTTCATTGAGGGCATTGACTGCTCTAATGGCATCCGCTGCGGTCGCAATGCCAGCGCCACCTGCGCCGAAAATCGCCACGCCACGCTTGGTGGCGAATATTTTGGCGGTGGTGGCCAAGGCGACATTGCCACGCGCGCCCGCGCGAACGGCGACGACCGTAGCAACAATTTCGATGCCAGCAGCAATGAGCGCGCTAAAAGCACCGATCACTGAAACTGCGTTCGATACTTGAAGCTCGGTCGAATTGAATTGCTTACCCGCTTCCACCATGCCCTTATAAGCAAGCCATCCACCCAACCCGGTGAATAGGTACCCACCAGGCGTGCGCATACGCTTCAGCGTATTGATGAAGATGTTGCCTTCCACCTTGATGGGGCGCGTTGGCGGAAGCGCCAGCCGCTCGATCGGCGCGCTGTCCAGTTCGCGGTAGGTCGTCTCGCCAATCTTGACCCAGTCGTAAACCAGGATCCTGGCGGTCGCCTCCGCTTGCGTGACCTTGGGCATGGGACGCTTCCAACCGCGCAAGCGTTCGCTCCCGAGCGTCTGGTAACCCTGGAACTCGTAGGCGAAGCGCCACATGTCCGCCAGGCTGAGGTCGTACTGGACAATGGTGGCGTTAAAGCGGATCTCAATGACATGGCGTAGACGGCGCACGAGGATATCCGCCTGCTTGTTCTGCGGCAGCGCCTGCAGCAGGCCGATCAATGCATTGGTAGTGGGGGTGGCGGCATGCTCTTCCATGTACTTGTCCACCACGTCGAACATGTTCTTGGCGATGTCGGCAGTCTTTTCCTGAAGGCGCGCCATCAGAATCTGGCTGCCGTTCGCCAGCGCGAGCCAGTAGGGGCTCTGAGCGGGAGGTATCGACGTCAACTTGGCGAGAGCCCGCTGGCCGTCCTGCGTGTGGACCAGGCTACCGATGCAGTTGAATACCGCTTTTTCGTAATCGCGGGCGTTGTGCAGTATCTTCAGATCGAAACAACTCAGCGCTTTACCCAGTAGTCCGGGAGCTTCGATAAGGTCGACCCAGGACGACACGTCCCTGACCGCCATGTCGATAGCGGTGTCGAAGGCCACTATCCGTTTTTCATAGCGGTCCGGGAAGGCGACGGCGTTGGTGTAGTCGATCAGATTGCGCTGCTTGGCGAGCGCCTTAGCCAGTTCCGGAGAGCTTGCCCGCGGGCTGTTCTTTGCCGCCTGAAAATACCCGGCGATGAATCTTCCGCTCTGCAACTTGTGCGCATTCTCGCCAGCGTACCGGGTTTTTCTTTTGACTTCGGAGGCTGCCAGATAGTGAAGTTCGCCGACCATACCCACGGGGTCTTGCAGGGCAACACCGAGTGGCACCACCTCCTTGCGTGGCGACAGGGTGATATACATGTCGCTGATGATCCGGTTGAAGTCAGGACCGGGGGGCGAGGGCTGGATTTCGCTCCAGGGGTAGTACATCGCTTGGCCGTACGTCGCCGGCATCAGTTCGCGAGTCGCGGTGCCCAGGAGCACTGCATTGAACGCATGCGTCTGTGTGGCGCCGCCCGCAGGTTTGATCTTTGTCGCCAGTTTGTCGCGCAGACCACCGTCATTGGTTTCTATGCGCCAAAGCGTGGCATGCGTGAGGATGGTGTCGGTGGCCAGCACATAGACGGTATCGGCAATCTTGTCCTCTGGGGCGAGCAGGTAGGGTTTTGCACCGGTGGTATCGGGGCGGGCCAAGCGGCCGGGAGCGGCGTCCTGGCAGTCGGCTTCGGTCCACCAGATGGGCGCGAAGCGCACGTCGCTGGTGACCTGGTAATGCTGGGTCCACATGCGGCTGTTCTGGTAATAGAACAGGTAGACATAGGTGCCAGGACGCAAAACACGCAGGCCATACGCCTTGCTGCCCTTTAGTTCCGGATAGCCTTTCACGCTGAGTGTCGGGAAGACTGCGGCTTCGAAGCCCTTGTCGGCGATGCCGTAGCGCAGGGGGTAGACCGGGACGCCGCGCTGGCACGACGGCGGCGAAATGGCGCAATTCCTTGGCTTCTCACTGGGATGCGCGGGTTGAAGTGCTTTTTTGAGGGGCAGGGTCACGGTGGTAATCCTCAAACTAGGGGCACGCGATTTGCTGCAGGCGTTCCTCGGCTTCCTGCAGGCGCTGGCGAGCGGGAACATGGCGGCGGGTCAGGTGGTTTCGCAGCAAGGTGTCATGGGCGAACAACGCCTGGGGATAGACGAAGCGCAGCTCCATGTAGTGGCGCGCATCGCGCTCTAGGAGCAACGCCAGGCTGTCGGCTTCGCGGTCGAAGGCCATCAATTGCGCGTATAACTGCGTCTCCGTGAGCGCACTGGCCAGTGCCGGATGGCGCAAGGTGAACAGACGCGCGGTGTCGCGCATGAACCAGGCGTGGCTGGCCTGATCAAGCGTGGCTTCGTCTTCCGGCGTCAACGTGAGGTGGTGGCCGTCGGCCAGCGCGACGCCAGGCATGGCTGTTGGCGCATCGGCTTGCAGCCACTCGGTGGCGTGCTCGCCGCCGGCACGCCAGATCAAGCGAGCGATGGGACCAAACAGTTGGGCAAGGCGCTCGTTGGGAAGGCTTTCGCCTAGCTCTTCGAGTTGGCGCGATGCGCCAAGGCTGAAGGTAAGCGGCAAACCGTCAGCAGCGATGATCAGGCGCAATTGTCGTAGATGCCCGAGCAATTCCTGTTCGTCATCCGGTCCCAACAGCAGTAAGCCGGCGCGCTGGGGTGCCCAGGTTTCGAGGAAGTGGTTAAACAGGGTGGTGTCCAACGGCACCAGCATGGGGCCCTGCTGGTATCCGGGGGACTCGTACTGCCACGCTGTATCCAGCCACACCCACTGATGGTCGAAACGCTGGGTAAGCCCCCGAACATCGGCCTCCAGCGATTCGCTGCATTCGCCACTGAGCCAAAGCCAAGGGCGGGGTCCGTCTTGCAGCGTCGCCCAGGCCGGGGTCGTGACCACCTTGACGTGTTGCCGCGGCCAGCCTGGCACAGCGTGTTCAGCGGTGCTCATGCGTTTGTCCTTCCGCAGGGGCAAGGTTTGCGTGGGCAACTGCCGTCCGCGCGCATGGCGCATACGCGGTCCAACGCTTGACCGGCCCTGGGTGTGCCAGCCATGGATAGCGGATTCCCGCCGCCACCGCCCGGGTGCGAGATGGGCCCCTTGAATCGAATAGCGATCGCATCCAGGGTGATACCGTTGCCGTCAATGCGCAGCGTGCCGCCGGGCCCCCTGATGATGAGGTGCTCTGCCGCCTTCACTTCATAGCGCGCAGTCTTGCGCTCGATGCTTTGCCCGGCCTGCAGCTTGTCATGGCCCTGCACGGTGGTCTCAGCGACGTCGTGGCGCCGGTCCTGGCCGACGGTCACCTGCTCGTCGTTGCCCACCGTTTCCTTGCGGTCATGTCCGATGGCAATCGTCTCGTCGTGCTCGACCTGCTCGCTGCGGTCATGCCCGACAAAGGTGGTTTCGTCGTGCCTGACGTGAATGTTCTGGTCCTTCTGCGCGTGGACGWAGATTTCCTCCTGGTCCTTCTCRTCCTCGAAGCGCARCTCGTTGTAGCCCTCGCCCTTGTGGGTCTGGCTTTTGATGGTCATGCGGGTCTTGTGGTGCGGMAGYKCGTAGGGYGGCAACTGGTTSGAKCKGTACGTGCGGCCGGTGATGACCGGCTGGTCCGGGTCGCCGTCCCAGAAGTCGACGATCACCTCCTGGCCGATGCGCGGGATGGCGATGTGGCCCCAGGTGGCGCCGGCCCAGTGCTGCGCCACGCGGATCCAGCAGGAACTGTGTTCGTCGTGCCTGCCCAGGCGGTCCCAAGGGAACTGCACTTTGACCCGGCCCCATTCGTCGCAGTAGATCTCTTCGCCGGCCGGGCCGACCACGGTGGCCGATTGCGGCCCTTCGATGCATGGCCGGGGCAGGGGCTCGGCGCGCCACTCGGTCCGGTCGGGGACCAGTTCGGCGGTGTAGTTGTAGCGAGTACCTTGTTCGCTGCCGGCGCTCTCTTCGGCCTGGCTGGTGTGCTGCACGCCGTGGTGGCGCATGCGTATGGGGCGCCAGCCGTGGTTCATGTCGCCGCGCGGGTGGCCGGTGAGTTCGAAGGACAGGCCGGGCACCAGGCGCGGGTCGTCGCCCTCGACGCGGGCAAGGCGGGCGTCGCGGCGGTGGCCGCGCAGGCGCGCCTCGGAGAAGGGCTTGCCGGCTTCGTCGCGTTTGTAGCGTCCCGGGTAGCCGTAGTGTTCGTATCCCTTCTTTTGGTGATCGAGGGGGGTGCTGACCGTAGCGTGTTCGAGGTCGTACTGAGGATGGGTGAAGGTGTAGTCGCGCTGGGTGAGGCGTGCCGTACRCACGTTCTCGGTGTAGGTGAAGCGGCGCAGGGCGGGCTCGGGCTGGTCGCCGCCGGGGGTGGGGTTGTAGAGGACGGGACCGCCGGCGATGCGGCCCTGCACGAACAGGCGGTCGCTGTGGATCAGGCGGTGGCCGTCGGCGTCGTGGGTGG
>NZ_JBFRFX010000095.1:0-5055 GCF_052115045.1 Cupriavidus sp. 2TAF22 | reverse complement strand
CGCACGCGGGCCGTCGCCGAATTCGCTGTCGCGCACGCGCCGGCCATTCAGCAGCAGTGCGACCAGAAGGGTGTCACCCGCCAGGGCGGTGGCACTGCGGCCATCGATGCGCAGGGTGATGGCGGGGCGGTCGGATTCTGCCAGCCGCAGGAATCGCGCGGGCAGTGGGGGAGCGTTGTCGGGCATGGGCGGCGGCTCGGCGTTGGTTTGGAAACAATGGGCTGACCGGACTGACTGAATGGGCTTTGCGGACTTCACAACAGGCTGGCCTGTGCCTCAAGCTTAGGGCGAGTGGCACATGGCGTGGTGCTGCATTCAGGGGACTGAGCGAAGCACGCTGCTGTTATGCGGGCCGTGGCAGCAGATTGTTTGGCAGAGGGCTTCCGGCAGCCTCGCGCAGCAGGCCAAGGCTGTCCAGCCATTGGTCCGGCGCCATGCCGCAGTGCATGGCGATGTCGTTGTGGTGATCGATCGGACTTATCCTGGGCCATATCGTTCGCGCGGAGCCAGAATGCCCTCGGGTTTATCCGAGGGATGCAAGAATCGTCCGCCTCGGGTGGCAGTTTCGCAATTCGATGCGGTAGCGCGGTCCGTAACGGAGACAAATGCTGAGACTTCTTGTCTAGCATGGAGGCATGAATCCACTATCGGTGCCGGCACGCGGCGCCCCTCCTTCCGTGCAAATATTCGACCCCCAGACAGTCTCCGTTCCCTCGGGCCATTTCATTGGCGGGCGGCTCGTGCCTGATGCCGGCCGCATCCCCGTGCGGCGCCCCTCCGATAACCAGGTGCATGCCGAGCTGCCGCTGGCTGACGCCGCCGCTGTGGATGCGGCGGTGCAGGACGCGTGGAAGGCGTGGCGTACCAGCGACTGGGCGCGCCGTGCCCCGCGCGAGCGAGCGCGCGTGCTGCGTCGCTGGGCCGACCTGATCGAAGCCGATGTGCAGGGTCTCGCGCCGCTCGAAGCGGTGTGCTCCACGCGGCCGGTGCACGCTGCCTCGGCCTGGGATGTGCCTTTCACCGCCGAAGGCCTGCGATTCTTCGCCGAATATGCCGACAAGGTCGGTGGGGACGTGGCGGCCACGCAGCACGATCACCTAGGCATGGTGGTGGCCGAGCCATATGGCGTGGTGGGTGCGATCACCCCATGGAATTTCCCGCTGGTGATGGTGTCGTGGAAGGTGGGCGCGGCGCTTGCCGCCGGCAACGCGGTGGTGCTCAAGCCTTCCGAGCTGACGCCGTTCTCCGCTGTGCGCCTGGCCCAGCTGGCGATCGAGGCGGGCGTGCCGCCGGGCCTGTTCAACGTGGTGCAGGGCGACGGGCGGACCACGGGCGATGCGCTCACGCGCCACCCCCTGATCTCGAAAATGACCTTTACGGGATCGACGCAAACGGGCGCCGCGATCATGGCCAGTTGCGCGTCGCATGGCCCCAAACCAGTCACGCTGGAACTGGGCGGAAAGAGCCCGCAACTGGTATTCGATGACGCGCCGGACCTCGATCGGCTGGCAGGCATCATTGCCGGCGCCATCACCGGCAATGCAGGCCAGGTATGTGTCGCGGGCTCGCGCCTGATTGTGCAGCGCGGCATTGCCGAGGCGCTGGTCGAGCGCATCGCGGCACGCTTTGCCGCGCTGCGGCCCGGTGCGACCTGGGATGACGCGGCGACGCTGCCGCCCATCATCTCGGCAGCACAGGCGGCGCGCATCCTCGACATCGTCGAGCGCGCGTGCTGCCCGGGCGCGCAGGTGCGCAGCGGCGGCGGGCTGTTCGACGGCGGGCCGGGCGGCGCATACTTCCAGCCCACGCTGATCGAAGGCGTGCGGGCGGACAATCCTGCCGTGCAGGAGGAAATCTTCGGTCCGGTGCTCACGGTGCAAACGTTCGACGACGAAGAAGAGGGCCTGGCGCTCGCCTCGCACGAGCGTTACGGCCTGGCCGCCGGCGTACACACTGCCGATATCGGAAGAGCGCTGCGCGCCATGCGCGGCATCGCCGCCGGCACGGTGTGGATCAACCGCTACGGGCGCAGTTCGGATTTTGTGATTCCCACCGGCGGCTACCACCAGTCGGGCATCGGCAAGGATCTGGGGCGCCAGGCCGTAGAGGCAAATTTGCGCTTCAAAAGCGTGCTGATCGATTTTGCTGCGGCGCGTTAGCGGTGCGTCATCACTCGCCTGCGCACCCCTGCGGTGCCAACCGCATGACCTGCCGCGGGACCCATGACAAACCGCAGTTTCGCCGCGTGCCACGGCCTCATTTCCATATAAACGCTATGCGGCCGCGTGCTTTAATCCTTTCGAAATAATTCTGTCGCCTGCGCCGGACAATGCGCGGCTCCACCCCGGTCGCCGACCGGAAAACCCTGAGGATCAGAGACCATGACCTTCCGTCCCAAGTACGTGACCTTCGACTGCTATGGCACGCTTACGCGTTTCCGCATGGGCGAAATGACGCGCGAACTGTTCGCAGATCGCATCCCTGCCGAGCAGATGGAGCAGTTCATCGCCGACTTCAGTGCCTACCGTTTCGACGAGGTACTGGGCGACTGGCAGCCCTACGAAGTGGTGCTGAAGAACGCCGTGCGCCGCCTGTGCAAGAAGTGGAAGATCCAGTACTTCGACACCGATGGCCAGCAATACTACGACGCCGTGCCGACGTGGGGCCCGCATGAGGATGTGCCCGCTGGCCTGGCCAAGGTGGCCAAGGAGATTCCGCTGGTGATCCTGTCGAACGCCTCGGACGCCCAGATCCAGAAGAATGTGGCCATGCTCGGCGCGCCGTTCCACCGCGTCTACACCGCGCAGCAGGCCCAGGCCTACAAGCCGCGCCTGAAGGCCTTCGAGTACATGCTCGACTCGCTGGGCTGCAACCCGGAGGATGTGCTGCACGTGTCGTCGAGCCTGCGCTACGACCTGATGTCGGCTGACGACATCGGCATCGTTAACAAGGTTTTCGTGAACCGTGGTCACGGCCCGGGCAACGCGGCGTACCGCTACACCGAGATCCAGGATATCGGTGGCCTGCCCGGCGTCGTCGGCCTTTGAATTGAGCTTCCACAGTTCCATCCCCACCATGAAGCTTGATTCCTACTGGAACGATTCGGTGCCAAGACTGGTACTGGACGCGCACAATCTGCCGCCGCAGGTCGATGTGGCCATCATCGGCGGCGGCTTCACGGGGCTCTCGGCGGCGCTGGCGCTGGCGCGGCGTGGCGCCAGCGTGGTGGTGCTGGAGGCCGGCGCCACCGTGGCGCCCGAGGCCTCGGGGCGCAATGGCGGCCATGTGAACAACGGGCTGGCGGTGGACTACGCGGAGCTGGCTGCCAGGGTGGGCGTGGAACGCGCCCGCGGCTGGTACCACGCCTATGACGACGCGGTCGATACCGTGGAGCGTATCGTGCGCGACGAGGGCATTGCCTGCGACTTCCAGCGCAACGGCAAGCTCAAGCTCGCCACCAAGGCTCACCAGATGGACGCGCTGCGGCGCAGCGCCGAGCGCCTGGTCGTCGACGGCGTGGATACCGACGTGGAAATTCTCGACGCGGCGCGCGTGGGTGCCGAGGTGCAGAGCGAGCGTTTTCACGGCGGCCTGCTGTACAAGCGCAGCGGCCAGATGCATATGGGCCGCTTCGCGCAAGGACTGGCCGTGGCAGCACAGCGCCATGGCGCACAGATCCACACTGGCACCTGCGTGCTCCGCATCGAGCGTGTGCAAGGCCAGGTGCACCGCCTGCACACCGAGCGCGGCACGGTGCTGGCCCGGCAGGTGCTGCTCGCTACCGGGGCATCGCGCCACGGCGGCTACGGCAGCTTCGGCTGGCTGCGCCGTCGCATCGTGCCGATCGGCAGTTTCATCGTTACCACGGAGCCGCTGGGCGTCGAACGCGCTAGGGCACTGCTGGCCAAACGCCGTACCTATGTCACGGTGGCGAACATTCACCATTACTTCCGCCTCACGCCCGACCACCGGCTGGTGTTCGGCGGCAGGGCGCGCTTTGCCGTCTCCAGCCCGCAGCAGGATGCTGCCAGCGGGGAGATCCTGCGCGCCGGCCTGGCCCAGATCTTCCCGCAGCTCGGCCACGTCCGGCTCGACTATTGCTGGGGCGGATTGGTCGACATGACGCAGGACCGCCTGCCGCATGCAGGCGAGCACGACGGCCTGTTCTACTCCATGGGCTAYAGCGGSCATGGCACGCAGATGTCGGTGCACATGGGCGAGCGCATGGCTGCGGTGATGGCCGGCGACGCGGCTGCCAATCCGTGGCGCGAGCGCGACTGGCCCGCCATTCCCGGGCATTTTGGCCCGCCGTGGTTCCTGCCTGCGGTGGGCTTGTACTACCAGCTCAAGGACCGGCTTGCTTGAGCTTTGCGCACCTGCTGAGCTTTCGCCGCGATCCCGCTGTTTCCCTCTCAGAATAATCAGGAGCACAACCAACCATGAACGATAGCGGTAATGAGTTCGAGAGCATTGTCGGTCCCGGCGAAAGCCTTCGTGTGATGGATCTGCTCAAGCGCGGAGCCACGCGGCGTGACGTGCTGGCGATGCTGCTGGCGGGCGGCATGCAGGCCACGCTGGCCGGCAGCCTGGCTGGCATGGCCGCCAAGGCCCATGCAGAGACGCCAAAGCGTGGTGGCCGTATCCGCGTGGCCGTTGCCACGGGAGCCGCCTCCGATACGCTCGATCCGGCCAAGCAGTCGAACCAGAACGACTACGTGCGCTGCAACATGGTCTACAACGGGCTGACCTCGCTCGATAGGAGCCTGACGCCGCGGGCTGCCCTGGCCGAATCGTTCAACACCACCGATGCCAAGACCTGGGTCTTCACGCTGCGCAAGGGCGTGGCCTTCCACGACGGCAAGGCGTTGTCCCCGGCCGACGTGGTGTATTCGATCATGCGCCACAAGGACCCCGCCACCGCTTCCAAGGCCAAGGTGCTGGCCGAGCAGATCGAGAGCGTGAAAGCCACCGGCCCGAACGAGGTCACGGTGGTGCTCACCAGCCCCAATGCCGACCTGCCGGTGATCCTGGGCACCTTCCACTTCCTCATCGTCA
>NZ_JBFRFX010000094.1:0-5170 GCF_052115045.1 Cupriavidus sp. 2TAF22 | reverse complement strand
CTGGCCGAGCAGATCGAGAGCGTGAAAGCCACCGGCCCGAACGAGGTCACGGTGGTGCTCACCAGCCCCAATGCCGACCTGCCGGTGATCCTGGGCACCTTCCACTTCCTCATCGTCAAGGACGGCACCACCGACTTCAGTGCCGGCATCGGTACCGGGCCTTACAAGATCAAGGAGTTCAGGCCGGGCGTGCGCACTGTGGTGGTGCGCAACGATGCGTACTGGAGACAGGGAAAGCCCTACCTCGACGAGATCGAGTTCGTCGGTATCGGCGATGAGAGCGCGCGCGTCAACGCGCTGCTGTCCGGCGGCATGGATCTGGTGGGCTCTGTCAACCCGCGCTCCGTGGCCCGCGTCAAGGGTACGCCGGGCTTCGGCACCCTCATCACGCAATCGGGGCAGTACACAGACCTGATCATGCGCAAGGACGCGGGTCCAGGTATGAACCCCGACTTTGTGATGGGGATGAAGTACCTGCAAGACCGCGCGCAGATGAAGAAGGCCATCGCGCTCGACTATGCGGTGCTCGGCAACGATCAGCCGATCGACCCCACCAACCGCTTCTTTTTCAAGGGCCTGCCGCAGCTGGCCTTCGACCTTGACAAGGCTAAGTACCATTTGCGCAAATCGGGCGTGACGGGCAAGGTGCCGATGGTGACCTCGCCCGCCGCCCTGTATTCGGTCGAGATGGCGACGGTGCTGCAGCAGACCGCGCAGCGTGTCGGCCTGGACATCGACATCAAGCGCATGCCTGCCGATGGCTACTGGTCGAACCACTGGCTCAACAGCCCCGTGGGCTTCGGCAATGTCAACCCGCGCCCCAGCGCCGACACCATTCTCACGCAGTTCTTCAAGTCCGATGCGCCGTGGAACGAATCGCGCTGGAAGAACCCCAAGTTCGACCAGCTGCTGCTGGCGGCGCGGGCCGAAACCGACACCGCCAAACGCATCCAGATGTATGCCGACATGCAGACCATGATCCACGAGGACGCCGGCATTGGTATCCCGCTGTTCCTGGCCAGCATCGACGGACATTCATCGAAGCTCAAGGGCTTGTCACCGATCCCGCTGGGTGGGCTGATGGGCTATTCGTTTGCGGAGCATGTGTGGCTCGATGCCTGACGGGGCGGGCGGGCCTTTTTCGCAAGGTTTCCGCCTGCGCCCCGTGCGGTTGGGCCAGGTTTATTTGCCGAGCCACTTGGCCGCATGCACCTCGTAGTCACCGACTGCCCTGGCCAGGTGCAGCCATTGGTCGACGAAGCCCTTGAAGACGGTGTCCCCGTTGGGCAGCAGGAAGATTCGAAACGGCGGCTCCCGGTGGCGCCGCCACGGTCGCGCTCGCTATCACGGCAGCACTCGTTGGGGCGGTCTCCGATCCGGAGGCGCCCCAATCATACTGCGATCGGGCCGCGTGCCGTTGGCCGGACCCGGTGAACCCTGCGTGTTAGCGAGCCTCGTCGCTGGTTTGGGCAATGGCGGCGCGCAGGATCTCCAGGGCTTCCTGCGCCGTTTCCGCGGAGGTGTTGAGCGGCGCCAGCAGCCGCACATTGTTCCGATGCACGCCGCACTTGATGACCAGCAGGCCGCGTTCGCGGCAGCGGTCGATCACCGCCTGGGCGAATGCCGCGTCGGGCTGGAACGGGTCGCTGTCCTTTACGAACTCCAGCGCCAGCATCGCGCCAACGCCACGCACGGTGCCGATGGCGGGGAACTCGCGCGCGAGCTGGTCGAGCCCTGCGCGCAGGGTTTCCGCCAGGGCGTGCGCACTGGCGAGCAACTGTTCTTCCTCGAACAGGTCGAGCACCGCCAGCGCAGCGGCGCAGGCGAGCGGATTGCCCGCATATGTGCCGCCCAGGCCGCCGGGTGCCGGCGCGTCCATGATCTCGGCACGCCCGACCACGCCGGACAGCGGCATGCCGCCGGCCAGGCTCTTCGCGACCGTGACCAGGTCGGGCTGGATGCCCGCATGCTGGAAGCCGAACATCTTGCCGGTACGGCCAAAGCCGGCCTGGATCTCGTCCAGGATCAGCACGATGCCATGCTTGCGGGTCAGCGCGCGCAGGGCCTGCAGGAACTCGTTGCCAGCAGGCAGGAAGCCGCCGTCGCCTTGCACAGGTTCGAGGATGATGGCCGCGACCCGGTTCGGGGCGATCTGCGTGGCAAAGAGATCTTCCAGCGCCCGGATCGCATCCGAGCCCGAGAAGCCACGGAATTCGTCGGGATAGGGCGTGTGATAGACGTCGCCGGCCAGCGGCCCGAAGTTCTGCTTGTACGGCGTGCTTATGCCGGTCAGCGTCGAGCCGAGCAGCGTGCGCCCGTGGAAGCCGCCGCGGAACGCGATGATTCCCGGCACATTGCGACAGGCGCGCGCGATCTTGACCGCGTTCTCCACCGCTTCCGCGCCGGTTGTCGCGAACAGCGTCTTGTAATGCTCGGCGCCGCCGACCAGCTTGTTCAACCGAGCGGCCAGCTCGACATAGACGTCGTAGCCGACCACCTGGAACGCTGCGTGCGTCACGCGACCCAGTTGCTTGCGCACTGCCTCGACGACCTTGGGGTGGTTATGGCCGATATTCTGCACGCCAATACCGCCGACGAAGTCGATATAGCGACGTCCCTCCACATCCCAGAGGAATGAACCCTCGGCCCTGTCGGCAAAGATCGGATGGGCGGTGACGACGCCATGCGGAACATGTTGGGTGCGGGCCGCGATATGGGCCTGGTTGGACTGGGTCATTGCGTTACGCCTCTTTCAGTTTCCGCGAAGTCGGGGTCGCGGTGTGGTTGCGAAGGGTTGGAGCCGGCAAGGATCTCTGCGAGGTGGCGCGGTTCGCGTCCGGTCAGCTTGCATTAGGGTCCGCGAGGGCACTCGGCTGGCGTTGGGGCATTGCTGTCATGGAGTTCGTTCGCGGCATGGCCGAAGCCTGCCGGGGTCATATCGCCAACGCTTGCGGGCAATCAGCGGGACCAGTATAGGGACGAGGCGGATAGCGCTTTGACCGAATGCGAGGGGTCGATCAGCAGCGAATCCTGTTGTGGCGGGATGAACAGCAGTTCCTTCGACGGGGATGCATGGCAGGCTTTGCCGGCAAGGCCCGCCATGCAAAACGGCCGGCTTGCGCCGGCCGCTCGATAGGAAGCGGAGCGTTATCAGTCCAGCAGCCCCTGGCAGACGTACTTGATATGCATGTACTCTTCGAGGCCATGGCGCGACCCCTCGCGTCCGTAGCCGGAGTCCTTCACGCCGCCGAAGGGGGCCGCTTCCGCTGCCAGCGCGCCCTCGTTGATACCGACAATGCCCGACTCAAGCGCATCGGCAAGGCGCCAGATCCGCCGCACGTCATTTGAGTAGAAATACGCTGCCAGCCCGAACGGCGTGGCGTTGGCCGCCGCGACCACATCGGCCTCGGTACTGAAGCGCGTAACCGGCGCCACCGGCCCGAAGGTCTCCTCGCAGGAGCACTCCATCGCGGCATCCACATCGACCAGCACCGTTGGCGCATAGTAGTTCGGCCCGGGGCACTGTTCGTTGCGGATTCGCTCGCCGCCGACGACCACGCGGGCACCACGGCTGACCGCGTCCTTCACATGGCGTTCGATCTTGTCGACCGCGCGCGCGTTGACCATCGGGCCGATCTGCGCGGCCGGGTTCGTGGCGGGGGCGACGACCAGCGCGCCGACGCGCGCGGCAAGCTTTTCGACAAAGGCGTCGTGTACCTTGTCCTGAACGTAAATGCGGTTAGGGCACACGCAAGTCTGTCCGCCGTTGCGGAACTTGGCGGCCATCAAACCTTCGACGGCGGCATCGAGATCTGCATCGTCGAACACGATAAACGGGGCATTGCCGCCCAGTTCCAGCGACAGCTTCTTCAGCGTATCGGCGGAGCGGCGCGCCAGGTGTTTGCCCACCGGCGTCGAGCCGGTAAAGGTGATCTTGCGCACCCGGGCATCGTCCAGCCATACATCGACGACTTCGGCCGCGCGCTCGCGCGAGGCGGTGACGATATTCAGCACGCCCGGCGGCACGCCCGCCTGTTCGGCGAGCCTGACCAGCGCCAGCGAGGTCAGCGGCGTATCCTCGGCAGGCTTGCACACCACCGTGCAGCCGGCAGCCAGCGCCGGCGCGATCTTGCGCGCGATCATCGCTGCCGGGAAGTTCCATGGCGTGATCGCCGCGATGACGCCGACCGGCTCGCGCAGTGCCAGCATGCGTCGGCCGGGCACTGGCGCGGCGATCACGTCGCCATCGGCGCGCGTGGCTTCTTCGGCAAACCATTCGACATAGCTCGCGGCATAGAGCACCTCGCCTTTGCCTTCCGCCAAGGGCTTGCCCTGCTCGCGCGAGATCAGGCGGCCAAGGTCTTCCACGTGGCTGACGATCAGGTCGTTCCAGCGCTTGATGATCTGCGCGCGGTGCTTGGCAGGGGTCTTGCGCCAGCTTGGGAACGCTGCGTGAGCGACATCGACGGCGCGGCGTGCGTCCGCCGCACCGCTATCCGGTACCGCCGCAAAGACTTCATCCGTTGCAGGGTCCGCCACGGACAGTGTGCGATCGTCGGCCGCGCCGCACCATTCGCCGCCGATAAAGTTGCGGCCGGGAAGCAAGGTCTGGTTCTGGAGGGACAAAGGCATGAACAAATTCTCCTAAGGAAAGGGGTCAGGCGGTGACGCCGGCGGGCACTGTGCCGTCGCTATGCAGATCGACTTCATCGATCCAGCCGCGGCGCAGCTCGGGCACCGAGCGCGCCAGCAGCGCGTAGTAGGGGTGGTGCGGACCGCGGTCGTAGTCCTGGTGCGCGACCTGGGTCAGCTTGCGGCCATGCTGCATCACCACGATCTCGTCGCAGATCGAGCGCACGGTGTGCAGGTCGTGGCTGATGAAGAGGTACGAGACACCCAGTTCCTTGCGCAGCTCGGCCATCAGGTCCAGGATGGCCGCGCCGACCACGGTATCCAGCGCCGAGGTGATCTCGTCGCACAGGATCAGCTCCGGCTCGGCCGCCAGCGCGCGGGCCAGGTTYACGCGCTGTTTCTGCCCGCCGGACAGGCCACCGGGCGTGCGCTGCGCCACGCYGGCCGGCAGCCGCACCAGATCGAGCAACTGGCGRATCCGTGCCCGTTTCGCTTCGCCGCGCAGGCCGTGGAAGAACTGCAGCGGCCGCRCCAGGAT
>NZ_JBFRFX010000093.1:0-5245 GCF_052115045.1 Cupriavidus sp. 2TAF22 | reverse complement strand
GCGCGCCATCGATCTGCAGATGAATCACGGCAAGACCACCATCATCGAGATCATGTGCACCCGCGAGCTCGGCGACCCGTTCCGCCGCGATGCGCTCGCCAAGCCCGTGCGCACCCTCGACAAGTACAAGGACTTCGTCTGAGTCCCTGAGTCCCTGAGTCCCTGAGCACGCCGGAGGCGGCCCGCGCCGCTTCCGGCCCTGTCGCTGCGGCGACTGTCCCGCAGCGACAGAACTGACGCAACCGAACCGCCGCGACCGAACCCCTGAGCCCGACCCAATGAAAGCGATCAACCGCATCATCGAGCGCGCCCGCGCCGCGCCCCGGCGCATCGTGCTGTGYGAGGCCGAAGACCCGCGCATCCTGCAGGCCGCGCAACGCGCCAGCCGCGAGGCCATTGCCCGCATCGTGCTGGTGGGCGACGCGGCGCGCATCCGCCAGGCCGCCGCCGGCGACGGCATCGACCTGGCCGGCATGGACCTGATCGACCCTGCCACCTCCGCGCTCACACCGTCGTTCGCGCACAAGCTGTTCGCGCTGCGCGGCAGGAAGGGCATGACGCTGGAGCAAGCGAAGCGCGAGGTGCTCAAGCCGCTGTGCTTCGCCAACCTGATGGTGCGCCTGGGCCATGCCGACGGCTCGGTGGCCGGCGCGGTGCACACCACCGCCGACGTGGTGCGCACCGCCATCCAGATCATCGGCATCGATCCCGCGTTCAGGCTGGTGTCGAGTTTTTTCCTGATGATGCTCTGCGAACCGTTCCATGCCTTGAAGGGCGGACTGATCTTTTCCGATTGCGGGCTGGTGGTGGACCCCGATGCCGGCGAGCTGGCCGAGATCGCCATGGCCGCGGCCGACAGCGCGCAGAGCCTGCTGATGGATGCGCCGCGCGTGGCGATGCTGTCGTTCTCCACCAGCGGCAGCGCCAGGCACGCGGCGGTCGACAAGGTGGTGGAGGCAACCCGCCTGGTGCAGGAACGGCGCCCCGCGCTGGCGATCGACGGCGACGTGCAGCTCGACGCGGCCATCGTGGCCGAGATCGCCGCGAAGAAGATCGCGCATTCGAAGGTGGAAGGCCGCGCCAATGTGCTGGTCTTCCCCAACCTGGAAGCCGGCAATATCGGCTACAAGCTGGCCGAGCGCGTGGGCGGCGCCAAGGCCATCGGGCCGCTGCTGCAGGGCCTGCAGCAGCCGGCCAACGACCTGTCGCGCGGCTGCAGCGCCGACGACGTCTACTACGTGATCGCGGTCACGGCGGTGCAGGCCCAGGCCGCCGCCGCGCAGACACGGCCCCCCCAGCCCGCCGGGAACGCCATGGCCGCGTCACTGCCATGAGCACCGAACACCTGCTGCCGCTGCTCGCGCTGATGGGCGCGGCAAGCTACTTCCAGACCGTGACCGGCTTCGGCCTCGGCATGATCGTGATGGGCGCGACCAGCGGCCTCGGCCTGGCGCCGGTGGCCAGCGTGGCCATGGTGGTCAGCCTGGTGACGCTGGCCAACAGCGCGGTGGCCCTGCCCGGCAAGCTGCATCACGTCGACTGGCGCGCGGTGGGCGCGGCCACGCTGGGCATCCTGCCGTCGGTGGTGGCGGGCGTGCTGCTGCTCGACTACCTGAGCAGCAGCGCGTCGGGCATCCTGCAATGGCTGCTGGGAGCGGTGGTGCTGTATGGCGGCCTGAGCGCGGCGCTGCGCCCCGCCCCGCTGCGGCAACGCTCCGGCGACCGCAGCTTCTTCATGAGCGGCGTCTTCGGCGGCCTGCTCAGCGGCATGTTCGGCGTCTCCGGGCCGCCGCTGATCTTCCAGTTCTATCGCCAGCCCTTGTCGCTGGTGGAAATCCGCTGCGCGCTGATCCTGGTGTTCACGGCGACTTCCGTCACGCGCACGCTGTTCAGCGCCTGGCAGGGGCAGCTCGGCGCCGATATCTGGCTCGAGGCCGCGCTGGCCGTGCCCGTGGTGGCGCTGACGACGATCGCTGCGCGGCGCTATCCGCCGCCGCTTTCGGCGCTGGCGACGCGGCGCATCGCCTTCGGCGTGCTGGTGGTGATCGGGGCTTACCTGATGCTGCCGGGGCTGCTGCGGCTGGCGGCGATGGGCACGGCTTGCTGTAGCGCCTGAGCGCGGGGCAGGCCGTTCGCCGCCCCGCGCCATGCGCACGTCCGTTCCGGGCGACGGTTCCGGGCGGCGGTTCCGGGCGGCGGTTCCGGCCGGCGGTTCCGGGCGGCGGTTCCGGGCGGCGGTTCAGCCGCGCCCGCCGATCCATCGCACGATCTCGGCGAACACCGGCATGGCCGGCGCCACCGACAGGTCCAGCGCCAGGCAGCGGCGGTAATAGGGGCTGAGGTCCAGCCCGACGCCCAGGCCCAGCACTTCCACGCCGCGCGGCGTGTCGTGGCGCGCCACCACTTCCTTCAGGTGGTTGTCCAGGTACCAGGCATCGTTGGCATGCCCCGTGGCGGTATCCATCGGGCTGCCGTCGGAGATCACGATCAGGATCCGCCGCGTCTCGGCGCGCGCCAGCAGGCGCGCGCAGGCCCATTCGACAGCCTCGCCGTCCACCCCTTCGCGGAACAGGTCGGCCTTGAACAGCGCGGCGATACCGGCGCGGGCGCGGCGCCAGGGGCTTGCCGCGTCCTTGAACACCATGTGGCAGGTTTCGTTCAGGCGGCCGGGATGCGCGGGGCGGCCCCGCGCCAGCCAGTCGAGCCGGGCGCGGCCACCGTTCCAGGCGCCGGTGGTGAAGCCGAGCACCTCGCTGGCCACGCCGGCCTGGTCGAGCGCGCGCGCGAGCACGTCCACCAGCATGGCCACCCGCTCGATATGCGCCTTCATCGAGCCGGAGCAATCGATCAGCAGGCTGACCGCGCAGTCCGCCTGCAGCTTGTGGCGCTCCAGGCGGAACAGCCGCCGCTCGGCCGGCGAGCTGACCAGTTGCGCCAGGCGCCGGCCATCGATGCGGCCGTGCTCCTCGCCGAACGACCAGCCATCGCGCTGCGGCACGGCCAGCGCCGCGCTCAGCGCCCGCGCCAGCCGGGCCACATGGATGCTTTGCTCGGCAATGCGGCGGTCGAGACGTTCGCGATACTCGGCAAGCAAGGCCTTGCGGACCAGCTTGCCGGGCGCGATCTCGCGGTCGTAGCGGGTGGTGTAGGCGCGATAGCCGCCGGCCGCGGCCTGCAGCACGCGGCTGGTGCCCGTCGCCGCCGGGGCCATCGCCTCGTGCTCATCGTCCTCGCAACCGAGCGCCAGCGAAAACGCCACGCGCACGGCTTGCTCATCCTGCTCGTCCCCGGTGCCGTCCTGCGCCTGCGCCGCGCGGGCAGAGCGCAACATGTCGCCAAGCAGCCTGGCGATCGCCAGCGCATGCGCGGCGAACGCGCCCTGTTCCGCGCGATGCCGGCGCAAGCCCGCCAGCGGCACGCCGAGCACCGGCACGATGGCGGCCCGCGTGGCTTCGATCAGGTCCTCGGTGTCCGGCAGCACCGGCCAGCCCGAAAGCCGCGACCACGCGATCTGCGCCACCGTGTACAGCAGGATGCCCAGCTGGGTCTCGGCCAGGCCGGCGCGATGGAAGGCGCGCGACCAGGCTTCGAAGCGGTGCCTCAGGTTCTGCGCCAGGCCCGGCATGCCGGCCGGCGGCAGCGACTCGCAGCGCAGTTGCTCCAGCAACTCGAACACCAGCCGCTCGACCGGATCGCCCGGGCACAGCTGGCGGTGCAGTTCCGGCTCGGAGCGCGCCAGGCGCAAGGCGGCGCCGTCCGCCGCGCCGCGCAGGGATGCAAAGTCGTCGGCCTGCGCATCGGTGCGCATGTGGGGCGCGTGCAGCGGCAGCGGCCGGGTGCCCCGGCACAGGCGGCCGACGCGATAGTGCAGCGCGGCGTCGCCGGTGAGGGCGCGCACTGCTGCCGCGCACAGCGCTTCGCGCTGCTGATGGCGGCGCGCCGCCTGGCGGTCCGCCGCCATCAGCGCGGCTCCGGCGCGGCTTCGCGCGCGGGATCCAGTTCCCGCCCGAAGCAGCGCTGGAAGTACTCGGCCACCACCGGCCGCTCGGCGTCGTCGCATTTGTTGAGAAAACTCAGCCGGAAGGCCAGCGCCGGATCGCGGAAGATCTGGCAGTTCTCCGCCCAGCTGATCACGGTACGCGGCGACATCAGCGTGGAGAGGTCTCCCGTGGCAAAGCCCTTGCGCGTGAGCTCCGCCACGCTCACCATGGATTCGACCAGCGCGCGCCCGGCCTCGCCTGCCAGTTCCGGCACCCGCGCCAGCACGATGCCCGCCTCTTCCGCGCGCGGCAGGTAGTTCAGCGTGGCCACCACGTTCCAGCGGTCCATCTGCGCGTGGTTGAGCATCTGCGTGCCGTGGTACATGCCGTTCAGGTTGCCCAGCCCCACGGTGTTGGTGGTGGCGAACATGCGGAAGGCGGGATGGGGATGGATCACGCGGTTCTGGTCGAGCAGCGTGAACTTGCCGTCGCGCTCCAGCATGCGCTGGATCACGAACATCACATCCGGGCGCCCGGCGTCGTATTCGTCGAAGATCAGCGCCACCGGGCGCTGCAATGCCCAGGGCACGATCCCTTCCTGGAATTCCGTGACCTGCCGCCCGTCGCGCACGACGATGGCGTCCTTGCCGACCAGGTCGAGCCGGCTGATATGCCCGTCGAGGTTCACGCGCACGCACGGCCAGTTCAGGCGAGCCGCCACCTGCTCGACATGGGTCGATTTGCCGGTGCCGTGCAGGCCCTGCACCATCACGCGGCGGTCGCGGGTAAAGCCCGCCAGGATCGCCAGCGTCACTTCGGGGTTGAAACGGTAGGCCGGATCGATCTCCGGCACATGGTCGTCGCGTTCGCGGAACGCCGGCACCATCAGGCCCGAATCGATGCCGAACAGGGTGCGAGCCGCGACCATTGTGTCCGGCTTGCCCATCACGATTTCGCTCACTTCGCTCTCCTCCGCACCTTGTCGTCGCGGCGGCGCGCATGCGCCGCCAGCCGCGGGTCACCCGCGCTTTGACCTATCTTAGTACGGTTTCTATTTTAGAGACAAATCATTCCGTTTATTGATTTTCCCTATTGACCATCGCGAACTACCGACCTACAGTTCGTCAAACACACAGTATCCGGAACAAATCGTTCCGTTTTGAGATCGAAGCCCGGAGACCCACCACCATGAGCGAACACCTCCCCGAATCCCTGCGCCAGGCCACCACCGACGCCCCCGCCACCACCGGCCCGCAGGCCATGAC
>NZ_JBFRFX010000092.1:0-5247 GCF_052115045.1 Cupriavidus sp. 2TAF22 | reverse complement strand
TCAGGGAGATGGGTGAAACAACGTGCGGGGTTCGGGTCACGGCTGGCTCGCATGGAAACCGGCGCTGACAATATCAGCGACCAAGATCAAAGGGCGATTTCCCATCCAACTCGAGAACAGCGTATGTTCGGCACCAGCTCATGGACGATTGCTTCGACGGGTTCTCCGTCCTGGCCCAGTCCACCCAGCACTTTCTTGATGTGCTTCTGGAAGAATTGTGAGGATCGTGGCAACCATTCTGCCAACGATCGGAGCCGCGCGCTCAGCCAAGAAGCCCGTTCACGGGCCAAAATGGATCGCATTTGGGCCATGACTGACCGTGACGTCGCCATCCGGGCCATCGCCGTCGCATCCGCGCGGGAGGGAATGCGGCATCGGATGGGCTCGCTTCGCGCTCCAGCCCGACGGCGTCAACAACGCTTTGTCGACGCTTCCCGCTACGATTTCGCCAAGGTCCTCCCTGACCAGGGCCAGGGCCAGATGAATGGCGGCGCCCACGCCGCCCGACGAATACAGGTTACCGTCCTTCAGGCAGCTTAGATCGGTCATGACGTGTACCAGGGGATGCTCGGTTGCGAGGCGTTGCGCGTCGCGCCAATGCGTGGTCAACCAGCGGTGGTCGGCAAGACCGGCACGCGCGAGCAAGAAGGCGCCGTTGCACACGGATGCGAGCCTTCCCGCCTTGCGCCCGGCATCGCTGAGCCAATCCACCAAGTCCCGATGCTCATGCCCCAGGCCGGCGAGCGGGGAACCAGGTACCACGATAAGGTCGAACGGCGTGTGCACATCCAACAGGCACTCTGTCGTGCGCACCGCCATGCCGTTTGAGCATACGACAGGCCCGGGCGACGCCCCGACGAGATGCTGCTCGTAGAATTTTCCGCCCCACACCCGGTTTGCCTCGTGAAACACATCCATCGGGCCGGCCACCTCGAACAAGCGAAATCCGGCATACAGCATCATCGCGACACGCATGCGCCGTTACTCCGCGAATGCGTTCGAAGCAAACGCGCCCCGCCTCGCCACGTACGCAGCGTGGTAGCCGGGTACGGTCGCGGCGGATGCGGGCGGCCCCGCATGCAGCAGCCCTGCACCGGAACGCACGATCTCGCGCAGCTGCGGCCCGATGAGGCTCCATGCACGCCACGCACCCGTGACCGGCGCAGGGTCGGCCAAATAAAACTCAGCTTGCCCCTCGACATCAAGGGCGCTTCCCCCGGACAAGAAAGAGGCCTGGCGTTCCCGAATCAACATGATGAATCCGTCCTTGCTTGGGATCCGGCCCAGACTTCGACCGCGACATATGGCGAGGCGGCGATCGCCCCATCCTGGCTAGCCCGAGGCGCAACCAGGGCTTCTGCGGTTTCCTGCCACGCCTGGGTCAGGTTCCCAGCCGCATTCCCCAAGGCAAGTCTAGTGAGTCGACACGGCAGCGGAAACACGCACATGGCGCCATGGCTGGCCAATCGATGTGAGATTTGGGCCACGTCGTATCGACGGAACCGCCATGCGTCCTACCGTGTCCATCGCATTGGCCATCGAGCGCCACTTGGGCTTTGCCGTATGCGCTTCGTCTTCTTACACGGACGCAAAAGTCATTTGCCGGCTACGACATCCTTGCCATGCGGTTGCTGCGCTAAGCTGCATTCGTCGCTCGTCAATATCGACCACGGTGCTTTCACACTGCTGGATGTGGCCGTGGATCTATGGCAGGGCCGACAAGCCAGTCGCTTCGCAACGTCTCGTGCGTTCGCGAATCGCGCCGATTCGCTTCAATCTTATGGAGATCCCCGTTATGGAGATCCCCGCACCGGGATTCCCGGTGAAGCTACCTGGAATCAAACCGGGTATCCGTGCGGCATCGACGATAGCGCGACCTTGCGGATAGAAGCTATCGAATCCCGACGCGTCGTTTATCTGGCCGGCTAATTGCTTTTCCTGGAAAGCTGGCGCCTTCCGCAATACGAAGCATCCACTTACAACAATAGGCACCCGGCGGCGCGCGCAGGGGCCACGCCCCCCACGTCAGGCAAGTTCACACGCGTTGATTCGGGTTCGAATGCCGTCAGAACGGACTGGAGTCTTCCGTCGAGCACTTCGGCATGATATTGACGCAGACGCTCGCATAGCGCGGCGCGAATGCGCCACCCAGGCATCCACAGTTACCGAGGCGGGATACGCAAACACATTGGCCCGATACCCGACCTGCCGGGCTTCGGGAAGCACCGTCTATCCCCTACAGTGAATGCACCGCTTGACTACGACACGGCAACGAAGCTTGCCAGCAGCGCCGGGATGCGGCTTCTTTACATCACATCGTTTGGCTGGCCAAACACCAGGCAGCCGCGGCACTGTCCGAACGAGGCGCGAAGCTGCCGGAAGACCCGCCTGCGGACACCGGGGTGCTCCGAGGAGTACGGAAGGTTTGTTCGCCGGGAGGCATCGCAATTTCTTGACGAGGTGCAGCCTGAAGCCTGAGCCGGTTGCGACCCGATATCGATCTTCGTGGTTCGTCGTCGTGCAAGCTTGAATTCGCGCTTAATTGCGCAGGAGATGAACTGACTGTTTCGCAAATTGCAGCGTTTATCCGGCTTCGAAACGGGGCGCGGGTTCCCTATTTCAACCTCGTCGCGCCCCGGACGGATATGTTGGCAAGATTCACGAACAGAATGGCCCAGAACATCGCCTGTTTACGCTATCAGAGGTCTGGCCCGCCTCGTAGAATTCGTTGACTGGTTACGCGACGGCAAAAAGCGAAAACACGTTGAGCGAAATGACTTAACAAAAAGCTGGGGTCATTGCCTCGATTTATTCCAGAACGGATCTTGGAACCTTGTGAGCGCGTGGCGTCTGGCTGTGGTTTCCAAATGTGATGACCTCTTGAACACGAGTAGCTAGTAGGACCCTTATGACCACCGCCGACCCTTCAACAACTGGAACGGAAGAGCTGACGATCGTAGAACCGCCCGCACCGGTTCCCGAGCAAGAGGTGGCCCCTCCTGTCCAGCCAACGCCCGCACAAGCCTCGCTATCGCTTCGTCTCGCCGTCGGCCTGATCGGGATGCTGCTCGCGTCCCTACTGGCGATCCTCAACGAACAGGTCACCGCGGTAGCGTTGGCCGATATCCGGGGAGCGTTCTCGATCGGACGTGACGACGGGACCTGGCTGACCACGTTGTTCGAGGCGGCTAACGTCGCCA
The DNA here is from genome assembly GCF_052115045.1 of Cupriavidus sp. 2TAF22. Taxonomy (NCBI): domain Bacteria; kingdom Pseudomonadati; phylum Pseudomonadota; class Betaproteobacteria; order Burkholderiales; family Burkholderiaceae; genus Cupriavidus; species Cupriavidus sp. 2TAF22. The sequence goes on along the minus strand of NZ_JBFRFX010000092.1, from coordinate 2,047 downwards.
CCATGGTGTTTGCTCCGTGGTTCGGGATCACCTTCACGCTGAAGCGGTTCACGATCGGCGCCGTGCTCGCCACGATGCTGTTCGGGATCCTTTGCCCCTTCGCACCGAACCTCCTTACGCTATATGTGCTGCGTGTCCTCCAGGGGATCGCCGGCGGATGCCTCCCGCCCATGCTGATTATTGTGGCGCTGCGCTATCTTCCCCCGAAGGTCAAGCTGTACGGGCTCGCCGGGTATGCACTCACTGCGACCTTCGGGCCGGCGCTCGGCGCACCGCTCGCGGCATTGTGGACAGAGTATGTCGGCTGGCAAATGGTCTTCTGGCAAATCGTGCCGCTTGGCGTAGCGTGCTGCCTGGCGATCCAGCAGGGGCTTCCGCCGGATCCGCTCAAACTCGAACGACTCCGTTCATTCAACTGGACCGGATTCCTCACGGGACTCCCGGCGGTCGCCATGCTCGTGATCGGTCTCCTGCAAGGTGATCGTCTTGACTGGCTGAATTCCGAGTTCATTCGCGTGATGTTTTTTGGCGGGACGTTCTTGCTTGTGGCCTTCCTCGTCAACGAGTGGTTTCACCCGCTTCCTTTTTTCAAGCTCCAGCTGCTTTCACGAAGGAACTTCGCGCACGGACTCACGACACTCGCGGGCGCGGTGATACTGCTGATCGGTGTCGCCGCCATACCGGGCCAGTATCTCGCCACCATCCACGCGTACAGGCCACTGCAAACGGCACCCCTGTCGTTGCTGGTCGCGATCCCGCTATTGGTTGCGCTTCCTCTGACTGCCGCCTTCATGAATCTTCGGCGCGTTGACCATAGATGGGTCATGGCCGTCGGGCTTTCTCTCATGGTCGCGACGTGCCTGATGGGGAGCTTCATGACCTCCGAGTGGGTTCGCGAGAACTTCTACCTGCTTCAGTCACTACAGATCGTTGCGCAACCGATGGTGATCATGGCGATCCTGATGGGCGTCACGACGGGCTTGCCGCCAGCGGAAGGCCCGTTCGCTTCGGCTATGTTCAACTCGGTCAAGACTTTCTTCGCTGCTGTGGCGACGGGTCTTATCGAAGGATTGGGTACAGATCGCGAACGTTTTCATTCGAACATGCTCGTGGACCAGTTGGGCAACAACGCGCTGGTGACGAGCTATAGCATCGATGCGACCCATAGTCTCGGTCAACTCGCACACCGGATCCACGAGCAGGCCGTGGTACTGACCTCGGCCGATCTCTATCGTGTGATGGCAGGCGTCGCCGTCGCCCTTCTTGTTCTTGTTCCGATACTACCCGTGCGTATCTATCCCCCATGGTGCACTACGCCGCCCTCTTCTCACTAAGGGACGATTTTCATGTCATCCGCCACACGATCTCCTCTCAAAATTGTTAGCATTGCCGCGCTTGTCATTGCCGTCGCCATCGCTGTATGGGCCTGCATTCGGTTTCTTGGCGGCTCGGATACCGAATCCACAAATGATGCCTACGTCTCGGCCGACTTCACGCTCGTGGCGCCGCGTATCGCTGGCCAGGTTTCCGAGGTACTGGTCAACGACAATCAGTGGGTCAAGGCCGGGCAATTGATGGTACGTATCGATGACCGCGATTTCCGGGCCGCATTGTCGAGTGCGCAGGCTGACGTGGCGGCAGCCAAGGCATCCATAGCAAACTACGACGCCGAGATTGCGCGGCACCCCTCGCTCGTCGAGCAGGCGCGCGCCACGCTTCGCTCCGACCAGGCGTCGCTCGACTTTGCGCGAGCGAACGCCTCGCGCTACCAGAATCTCTCCGAAGCGGGAGCGGGAACCACGCAGGAACAACAACACGCTTCAAGCGCGCTCGCCGAGCAGCTTGCGCGGCAGTCCCATGACCGCGCCGCGTTGAGCACGACTGAGCAGAACCTCGACGTGCTGCGCACTCAGCGCGACAAGGCGGCCAGCACGTTGATGCGCGCCGAGGCGGCTCAGGAATTGGCGAATCTCAATCTGTCCTATACGGAAATCCATGCACCGGTGGACGGCAAGGTTGGCAGGCGCTCGGCGCGGGTCGGCGCATT
>NZ_JBFRFX010000091.1:0-5300 GCF_052115045.1 Cupriavidus sp. 2TAF22 | reverse complement strand
GCCATCCCGCGCATCGGCCAGGAGGTGATCGTCGACTTCTGGGACGGCGACCCGGACCAGCCGGTCATCACCGGCCGCACGTACAGATCGAACCAGCTGCCGCCCTACGAACTTCCGCACCACAAGACCCGCATGACCATCAAAAGCCAGACCCACAAGGGCGAGGGCTACAACGAACTGCGCTTCGAGGATGAGAAGGACCAGGAGGAAATCTTCGTCCACGCGCAGAAGGACCAGAACCTCCACGTCAACCACGACGAAACCACCTTCGTCGGGCATGACCGCAGCGAGCAGGTGCAGCACGACGAGATCATCGCCATCGGACATGACCGCAGGGAAACGGTGGGCAACGACGAGCAGGTGACCATCGGCCAGGATCGGCGCCACGACGTCGGCCAGGACGACTTCCAGACTGTCGGGCGCAATCACACGATCCGCATCGGCAAGGATCGCACTGAGGAGGTGGGTAATAACCGCCGCGACAAGACCACGGCCAACCACTGGGTGGAGATCGGTGGGCACCGCGAAACCACCGTGCAGGGCCACGACAAACTGCAAGCCGGGCAAAGCATCGAGCGCAAGACCGCGCGCTACGAACTACAGGCCGGCCAGGTGGCCCGCCTGCGCGGCCCCGGCGGCACCATCACGCTGGACGACAGCGGCATCACCGTGGACGGCATAGCGATCCATCTCAAGGGACCGTTGAACCAACAGGCCGGAGGCGGGGGCAACACCACCGCCGTTGACGGCACGCCCGCCGCCGGCGAGCCCATTTGTATCAGTTGCTGGCTCAAAGCTGCCGTCCAGCGCAAAGCCCTGATGAAGGTGGACGCATGATCGCCCACCAGCTCTTGCAGGCATTCAGCGAAGACCTGCACTATAACGCCGCCGCACGGCCGTGTTACTTGATGGCCTTGATCGACATGGCGATGTTGACCCCAGCGCAACGCGAACAAGTGACCGCGCGTTTCGAGGGATTGCTGCACCCTCTGCTGCTCGACCCGGACTATGCCACGCTGCAACCCTTGGGCGCGATGCTGGCTGGCACGGGCGAAAGCAGCCCGGCCGGCTTCGACACCCTCATCGCCAAGGCCAGCGGCTACGGCACCGACGTGATCCAGGCCTGGGTGACCAGCCTGTGGCCTCCCGATATGCTGGCCGGCCACCTCAGCCACGCCACTTTCGCGCAAGGCGGCGAAGGCGAACGCTACCTGCTGCGCTATTACGATCCCCTGGTCCTGCCGGTCCTGCACCGCGCGGCCAGCCCGGCCTGGGTGGGCTGGTTCTTCGCTCCCTTCCTGTCCTGGTGGTTTGCCGGCGCCACGCCGGAACACCCGCGCTGGAGCCGCATCCCCGGCGGCGCGCGCCTGCCGCAGCCGTCGCCGCCGGCGCTGACATTGACCGATGCCCTGTGGGAAGCCCTGGTTTCCGATCCGTTGCCGCATCAGTTGCTGCACACCCTGGAACAGGAAGCTCCGGCCGTCTTTGCCAGCGACTGCCGTGGCGTGCGCCTGACGCAGATAGAAGCCCAGCTCGACGCCGCCCGCCAGCATGGACTGAGCCGCCACGAAGACCTGACCACCTACGTCCTGGTGGGGTTGTCAATACCTGCTGCACGCCTGGCCGCCGATCGCGACTGGCAGGATGCCGTGAAGCGCGCCGTCGCCGATCAGGTTCCGCTGAGCCAGTCGCTGGCCGCTCTGAAGCACCAGGCAGACCCAAGGAGGCCGCAATCATGACCACGAACTCCCCTGCCACACTCCTGTCCCAGGCACTTCGCGTTGCCCGGCAAACGCGCAGGGACGAAGCGCCCAGTCCTTGTGTCGAGTGCAAGACGGAGGTAGCCATCCTGCCGCTGCGCTATGCCGTCCTCGCCCATGGCGACTTGAAGGCCTTGGACAAACTGGCGCCACAGCTACCATCCAATCTCGGCAAGAACTTCCCCGCATTCGACAAACTCAATGCCCGGTACGCTGTGCGCAGCCTGCGCGAGGGCTATCTCTATGCCTTCGTCAAGCGCCTGGGCAAGGACTGGTCCTGCGAGAGCGCCTGGCATGCCGTGTCCGCCGGCATATTCCATCCGATCTGGCCGTATGCACCTCACCAGCCGATCGCCGACACGCAAGGTATTCAACTGCGGAGCGGTTGGACCATTTGCTTCAAAGCGCCGGAGGATATCGAAGAATTGCGCCTGCTGTTCACGCCTGACCCCCTCACCAAGCGCATGGTGGACGAGGTGCGCGACAAGACCTACCTGCGCAACAAGTTGCAGTCATTCGACATCAAGAGGATTGCGGACACGTGCTCGTTTGCTGACGACGTACTCGACCCGATGATCATCGACGGCACCTTGTCGGACGCCATTGCCCGCACCGACAAGGCGCTCGCGCCGGTGCTCGCCGGCCAGCTTTACTCCAGCCCGGATTACGAATACCACACGCCCTGGGTCGCCTCGGACCTCAAGGAAACCGCTCGCCGCGCGCGCGGTTGTGCGGTGGTACTGCACGATCCCATCGGCATCACCCAGCAGCTCAACGCATGGCGCAACGAGGCGGTGGAACAGCTCAAAGGCTACCTTAGCCTCAAGAACCCCAAAGGCCTCGACAATGAACGCCTGGTCCTGGTGGCCCAGGCGTTCGACGACGTCAGGCAGCTGTTCGAGGACAAGTCGGCCGCCATCGAGGCGCGACACTACATCGACATCGAGCGCGCCAAGATCGAAGACCCCGGCGCCGCCATGACCCGCGGCTGGGTGCTCGACGCGGAGCAGGAGGCCCGCTGGGAACAGGCCGCCGAGCAACACATGAAGAACTACGAGGCGGCCATCCGTGCACGGGTGCAGGCGAAGCTCGACAGCGGTGAATACCGCAATCGATTCGAGACCAGGTACGTCAATCCCCCGGACCCGCAGGCCGCCCTGCAGGTTCAGGCCATGAAAGCCAACCTGGCCGCCTTCGAGCAGCAGTGCAAGACGCTGGAAGCCATGGCCGAAGGCCGCTCCAACGACCACCACAAATGGCTGCAGAGCGAGCAGTTGCTCGCGGCCCTGGATGTCTACGACAACCGGGACCCGTCGAACGGCTGGCACTTTTCCGGCCAGACAGGCTTGTGCGTCCTGGGCGCGGAGGGTTGCAAGGCCACCGCCGACATCATCCAGACATGGTGGGAGGGCAACACCACCGACCGCGCCAATCTTGCCCTGCGAGGCTTCGCGCTGAACCAGAGCGACATCCTCGCGGAGATGGAGCGCACCAGGGAAGCGGCCAAAGCCGCGCCGCTGCCCGTCACCGAGCACGATATCTACGACTACACCGGCAAAGGCCTGGAGCGCGCCAAGACCCTGGGGGACATGTTCGACAAGGCCAACGGGCTGTACGAGGAAATGGAAAAGGCCGGCCATGCCAGGCTCGCCGGCGGCGCACTCGCCTGGTACACCAGCCTGGGGCGTCAGACATTGCGCCACGCGCCCAAGGGCATGGAGTGGTTCGTCCACGGTTTCAGCCGCTCGTTGCTGGCCGCCGGCATCGGCAAGCAAGCCGTCAAACTGCGGCTCAAGGAACTACAGGCGATCGGGCGCAGCGCCGACCCCAAGGTCTTGCGCGCGCACGTGAAGCGCAATGTCAACTTCGCCTTCGCCACCGAACTGGTGGACGCCCGCTCCAGTGAATTCTACAAAGTGCGCGCCAGTGGCTGGCTGCTTGTGTTCGAGGCCGCCCTGCTCGGCCATAAGTGGCTCAAAGGGACCAAGGACGAAAAGGAAAAAGCGGAGTTGGCCGCAGCCGCAATAACAACCTTCGCGGCCGGTCTGGAGGTGTTGGCCTGCGGCACGGAGATCGTGTTGCGCCAATATGCCGCCGCCAGTACGACGGGCGTGGGCGCTACCGTCTTTCTTGGTGGACTCAAGTTGTGGGGTGGCGCGCTGGCTACGACAGCGGGCATCTATCTCGTTAGGTACGACTGGTCCGATGGCGTCGAAGCTGAAAAACAGGGAAATACACTGCTGTGGATGGCTTATCGAATCCGCTTCGCGGTATCAATCGCCATGATAGCGAGTCAAGCCGGCATCGCATTTGCAGCGGCCGGACCGATGTTCAAGTTGCTAGCCGAACGTGCGATAAATACTCGCTGGTTCTCTGGGATTAACTTCCTCGCCAACATAGCGGCCTACCTGGGTAAGGAAGCTGTCGCTCTAATGATGCGAAGAATATTGCTCCGTGGCACCTGGGTGACAATTGTCGTCACTGTGCTTATCGCGATTTTCGATGACGATGCCCTGCAGAAATGGTGCAAGCGGACGATATATCGTGGACCCAAGTTCAATGGGGAAAAGCTGTACAAGGATACGGCACAAGAACTTGCCGGGCTCTACGGCGGACTGCAAGAGGTGCTTTGATGTATTTCGCCGAGTGGATCATGTGGCTGGGCAATATCAAGTCCGATGAGTGGTACAAGAAAAATGTGGAGGACCCTGGTCCAAGCCGACCGGTCGTGGAGCCCGTCTATGAAGAGTCCGTGGCCGAAGACAAAGCGAATCAGGCGGCAAAACGGTTCGCACAGGCCAAGACGCGAGGTCCGGTCTATGCCTGCAACGACATCTATCTGGAAATGCGTTCTGGCGGCATGGAGGATAAGCGCGGTCTGGTAACTCTTGTTTCAGGTGCCGTCATTTATCTGCTGTTTGGCATTTGGATTGATATGGACTTGCCCATCTTCTGGGCCGTTATCATGGGCAACGAAACCGTGTTTGGCAGGGCACTAACTGCCAGCGACATCATCATGGCAATATTCGGAACGCTCCTTTCCGGAGTCCCCCTCTGGTTCTATTTCAAATACGCCTTTCGCTTCACGCGACTGGAAGTGCTGACCTCCCGCCATCTGCTGATCCGCTTCAACCGTGTCACGCAGCAGGTCTATCTGCATCGCCCTCCTAGCTGTGGAGGGATTGTCGTTGTGCCCTGGGAGGGCGTCAGTTCGATGGAAGTCGCCGGCCAGCGCTTGCTTCTCGGCTGGTTCGCCGACGACACGCCGCTGCCCTTTCCCGTCATAGCCTTTGTCGGCAAGCAAAGCAGCGGTGAGGCGGATTTGCAGGCGGAATGGGAATTCATCCGCCGCTACATGGACGAGGGCGGCCTGTCGGCTATCCCAGAACCACGCATCAGCTCGCAACTGCCGCTGCCGTGGCAAGCCTTCATCGCGCAGTTCGAGGCCTTGGGGCCCTTCCTGCGCGAAGGCGGTCCCCTCATCTGGGTCGGCTGCCTGATGATTTCGCCGGCTTTCATCATCCTCGGCTTGTCCCACTG
>NZ_JBFRFX010000090.1:0-7686 GCF_052115045.1 Cupriavidus sp. 2TAF22 | reverse complement strand
CGGCGGGGCCGGCAGAGCGGCGGCAACATCAGCGATAGATGTTGTTCTGAGCGTTCTGGGTCGAGTTGACATGCGACTTGATGTCGTCCACGAAGGCAGCGTTGTTGCCGTTCATGTTGACCACGTTCTGCGTCTGGCCGATCAGCTGCGAGGCGTTGAAAGTCGAATCGACCTTGACCGAGCTGAACACGGGCATGAAGGGCACGAAGCCGCCGCGCACGCTGCGCATGGCGCGGGCGTCGAGTTCTTCGGTGACGGACAGGTCTTTGATGGCGATGGTAGTCATGGCAGTTCTCCGGTACTCAGTGATGTGCGAATTCGGTTGGCGCGCTCGGCGGGGCCGGCAGRGCGGCGGCAACATCAGCGATAGATGTTGTTCTGRGCGTTCTGGGTCGAGTTGACATGCGACTTGATGTCATCCGCGAAGGCCGTGTTGTTGCCGTTCATATTGACCACGTTCTGGGTCTGGCCGATCAGCTGCGAGGCGTTGAAGGTCGAGTCGAGCTTGACCGAGCTGAACACGGGCATGAAGGGCACGAAGCCGCCGCGCACGGCGCGCATGGCGCCGGCGTCGAGTTCTTCGGTGACGGACAGGTCCTTGATGGCGATGGTAGTCATGGCAGTTCTCCTGGAAGGCGGTTGGCCAGCTGGCCGGGTATCGATTGGGACTTCGGTTCGTTTGCTGCTGAGCATCTTTGCTTCGCTCGGGAGGTACAAACGCATGGAGTGTGCCAAGGCGGGCCATGTCGGCGCGGATCGCCCGCAAACCCAGTCCCCGCCTGGATTTTTTCTTTGGCGCAGCACATGGAACCGGTGCGCGCGCCAGCTGGCACGGCAGTGCGCTGACGGGCGTGGACCAACACAATGGCGCGCGGGTGTTCGCGGGCAACAGACAGCAGCGGAAAACACACGTCAGGGTCGGCACTCGCGGCGACCGGGATTCATGGCGGCGGCGATGGCGGCGCAGGAACGGGAGGAAATGCGGGAAATGAAGGAAGCGCAGAAGGGCGCGGCGGGGAAACGAAGCGCGGGACGATGCCGGGAATGGCGCCGCGCGGCGGCGGTGCGCCGGGCTCTTGTGGCCCGGCTAGCGCAACGCCCCTGGTGCGCCCGGCGAGATCACTTCACGTAGATCGTGATCTTCTTGGAGTAGATCGGCGGATTGTGCGGGATGTGCTTGTCGTCGGCCATCAGCAACTGCAGCGTGTGCTTGCCGGGCGGCAGTTCGATGGTGGTCTCGGTTTCGCCCGCACCGAAATGCAGGTGGTTGCGGTCGTTGGGGATCTCCTTGTCCATCGGTGGCAGATCGGTATCGATGAGCAGGTGGTGATGGCCGCTGTTCGGGAACTTCACGCCGCGCGGCGCCACGCCCATGCCGCGCAGGCCGAACCACACCTTGATCGGCTTGCCGGCCGGCAGGACCTGGTTGTTGTTGGGGAAGCCGATATACAGGTAGGCATTGGGCGGCGCCGGCGTGGGACCGGCCACCGCGTTGTCCGGCATCGCGCCGTTCAGAAGCAGGCTGGCTGCGAGCGCAGCGCCCAGAATGAGCTTACGCATGAACTCTCTCCCGTTGGGTGCCGCCGGGATGGCGGTCCGGGCCTGACAGGCACCGTCAAGCATGAAGCGAAGCGGTCCTGGCAAGGCGCGCGGCCGCAGACGGCACGGTAGTACGGCAAGGCTGTGCAACGACGCCAGGATCTTTTTTGATCGTGCCTCTTATCGAACTGTGATCGTGATCTTCTTGGAGTACACGGGCGGATCGTGCGGCTTGTGATTCGCATCGCCCAGCAGCATCTGCAGCGTGTGCTTGCCTGGCGGCAACTCGATGCGCGCCTCGGTTTCGCCGGCACCGAAGTGGAGGTGGTTGCGGTCGTTGGGGATTTCCTTGTCCATCGGCGGCAGATCGGTGTCGATCAGCAGGTGATGGTGGCCGACGTTGGCCATCTCCACGCCCTTGGGGGCGACGCCCATATTGCGCAGGCCCATGCGCACCCAGAACTTGCCGCCCTCGATCACGGCGCCGTCGGGCGGCCAGATGATGTAGGCCTCGGCATTGGGTGGAGCCGGCGTGGAAAACGAGATCGAAGGCAACGCAGCCAGCAGCGATGCTGCCATGGTGCCGAGCACGGTTCGCCTGTGCATGTGAAAGGCCTCCCTACGACGGTCCGTGCTGCAGCGCGCGTGTGCGCGGCGGCACATGCATGGCAACGCGGCAAGCGCCAGGCGCGCCGGCAAGGCACCGGCGGGGCTTCCTGCACCCTTTTTCACTCTTTCGCGAATTCTCGAAAGCGCGGCGTGGATTCTTGCTCTTGATCAGCGCCCTGCATTTTCGTCATTCAGCTTAGAACGGAAAACCGTAAAAAGATACTTGACGCTACCCGGCCCGCGCCGCACGCGGCGGATGGTGCGCCCGCTGCGCCACCCGGCGTCGCAAAGCACCTCCGGATTCACAATCGCTGTGCTATGGTGGATTGAGCCAGCCCGGTATCGCCAGCGCGGCATCTTGCCTTCGCACGGCAAACCCCGGACCCGGCGCGATGGCCCGGCATCATCGTGTTTCGCCGACCACGTGACACCATCGGCACGCGGCGCGGCGATGAACTTCTGCGCCGTACGAACAAGGCCTGCATATGTGGCGAAAACTCCTTGTCGTGTGCCTGATCGGGTTGGCCACGGCCTTCCCTGCCGCAGCCGCGCCCGGAACGCCGGAGCCAGGCAGCGAGGCGCGCCTGGCGCTCGTGATCGGAAATGCCGCATACGCTGATGCCCCTCTGCCGAACGCCGCCAGCGATGCGCGCGCGATGGGACAGGCCCTCGGAGCGCTCGGCTTCGACGTCATGCTGCGCGAGAACCTCGACAGCGCCGGCATGGCGCAGGCGCTTGCCGAATTCCGGCAACGCCTTGGCAAGGGCGGCGTCGGCCTGTTCTATTTCGCCGGCCACGGCATCGAAGTCGGCGACAGGCCGCTCCTGCTTCCCGTCGACGTGCGCGGCGACGCGCCCCACCGGCTGCTGACCGGCGCGACGGAACTGGGCACGATACTGGCGAGCATGCCGGCGGCGCGCCCGGGCGGGCGCAATATCCTGATCCTCGATACCTGCCTGGACAATCCGTATCGCGGCGCGACGGCGATGCCGCCGGCCGCGCCCCCCGCAACCGTGATCGCCTACGCCACGGCGCCCGGCGCCCGCGCCGGCGACGGCGCCTTCACCGCCGCGCTGCTGCAGGCGATGCGGATGCCCGGGACCGATGCCGAGACCGCCCTGCGCCGTGCCGGCCAGATCGTCAGCCAACAGACCGGGCTCGGGCAGCAACCATGGATATCGTCGTCGTTGCCGGCACCGTTGCGGCTTGCGGCGCGCGTGGCGGCCGGGGATGCCGGCGCCGGTGGCATCGCAGCGCCTGCCGGCGGACCGACACGGGTGTCGCCATTACAATATGCACAGCGCGGCATCCTGCCCAAGGACAGCGACGAGCAGTACGAACTGACCTTCTGGGAATCGATCAAGAACAGCAATTTCTCCAGCGACTACGAGGCGTACCTGAAGGCCTACCCCAATGGCCGCTTCGCACCGCTGGCACGGGCCCGCATCGAGCGCCTGCGCGCCAGCGGCGCCAAGCCCGAGACGGGCACCCCCGCCGCCCCCCCCGAACGGTCCCGCCCGGGGTCCGCGTCGACAGGGCCGTCTGCCGCGCAGGGCACCGTCACGCCGCCCCCGGCACGCGCGCAGAGCGGCAAGGTGCAGGGGCCGGCGAGTGCGCCGGCAACTGCGCCGCCCGGCGCGACGGCCGGTGCCAGCACGCCCGCGCCCGGCTCGCAGCGGGCAGTGGCAAGCGGCGCCGTCACGGTCGACATCAAGCCCGGCGAGCTCAAGGACTGCCCTGCCTGTCCCGTGCTGCACAGCCTGCCGGCGGGCAGCTTCACCATGGGCAGCAACGGTGGCGACCCGACCGAGAAGCCTCCGCACCGCGTGACCATCGGCCAGCCCTTCGCCATCGGCAAGTACGAGGTCACCGTCGAGCAATGGAGCGCCTGCGCCGATGCCGGCGGCTGCCAGCGCATCGCCACGGTGGCCGGCGCGGCGCGCAACGCGCCTGTGCGCGACATCAGCTGGGACGATGCCCAGCAGTACCTGGCGTGGCTGAGCAAGACCAGCGGCAAGGCCTACCGGCTGCCCACCGAGGCCGAGTGGGAATACGCGGCGCGCGGTGGCACCAGCACGCTCTACTGGTGGGGCGACCAGATGCGCAAGGGCACCGCCAACTGCAAGGACTGCGGCGACCCGTGGAACGCCGACACACCGGCCAATGTCGGCTCCTTCGCCGCCAACGGCTTTGGCCTGCACGACATGAACGGCAGCGTATGGGAATGGGTGGCCGATTGCTGGCACATCTCCTACAAGAACGCGCCGGTGGACGGGCGCGCCTGGGACGACCCCGGCTGCAGCGTGCGTGTGATCCGTGGCGGCTCGTGGCACGAAGGCGCGAGCTACATGCTCTCCTCCACCCGCTTCAAGTACAGCGCCAGCGTGCGGCAGTCGCAGAACGGCTTCCGCGTGGTGCGCGACCTGAAGTAGGTCGCCTGAAGTAGGCCACCCGAAGCAGGCCGCCCGAAGCAGGCCGCGGACGGGCCCGGCAGCGAAGCGCGCCGGGCGCCTAGCGCGGCCGGGTGGATATCTGCACGATGTCCGCGCCGATGCGGTCCTCGCCATGCTTGGCCGCCATCGGCCCGAGTTGCCGGTCAAGCGCGCGCAGATAGTCCTGGCGCGACTCCGCTTCGGGCCGCAGCGCGTCGAACAGCGGCGCGGGCGCGGTGAGCAGCACGATCAGCTCCGTGCCGAACGGCTTGGAGATCACCCAGTCGCCAAGGCTGCCGATTGTGGCGCTATAGCTCGCCGGCGCCTGGTTGGCCTTGGAACGGGCGCTCGGCACCATGTGCACGACCTTGCCGTCGGCCATGTAGTAGTCCACGTAGACGTAGGTATCGTATGGCGGCGTGGTGATATCGACGATCAGCGGCGTGCCTTCGGCAAGCTGCCCGCCGGGCGCGCGCGTGCGGATGGTGGCGAGCGCATCCCCGCTGCGGCGCCCCGACCAGTAGGGCGAGACAAGCTTGACCACGTCGCACTTGTCGTCGCCCAGCGGCTGCACTTCCAGGTTCACGCTCTGCACGCCCGGCACCGCGCCCAGGTCTTCCTTCAAGCGCTTGACGCCGAAGCGTTCCGCCACGAACCCGCGCACCTGCAGTTCGTGCTCGCCGTGCGCGGAGGCGGCCAGCAGCGAGCAAGGCGCGCGCGCCAGCACGGCCGCCACGGCAGGCATCGACAAGGCGCGCGGCGGCACGGCTTCCGCGCGCGCCGGCGGTTGCTCGGGTGCCTTGTTCCCGGCGGGGGGCACAGCGCCGGCCGGGGCTTCCGCCTGCGTCTTGACATCGGCGGCGCCGCGCGTGCGCCACGCAAAATAGCCCACGCCGCCCACCACCAGCAGGCCCGCCAGCGAGGCCGCGCCCAGCTTGGCCAGCGACGGCATGCCTGAACGCTCGGCGCCCAGGTCCGCCAGGAAGCGCGCCACGGTCGGCGTACGCGTGGCGCGATCGAACGACAAGGCAGCGCGCAGCGCCCGCCATTGGCCGCGCGAGAGCGTCTTCGGCCGCTGCAGCTTCAGGCCGCCGCTGCGCGCCTGGTTGGCGGAAAGCCGCTCGTACGGGTGGCGGCCGGTGAGGAGTTCGTAGGTCACGCAGGCCAGCGCATAGATATCGTCGCGCGGATCCGGCTCGCTGTGATCGAACATCTCGGGGCTGGCATAGGCAGGCGTCATGCCCCCCAGCGTGCCGGGATCGAAGACGGTGGGATCGGCATCGTCGGCCGGCTGCTGGAACACGCGCGCGATGCCGAAGTCGATCACCTTGACTTCGCCGCTGTCGGTGATGAACACATTGGCGGGCTTGAAATCGCAATGGACGAAGCCGCGCTCGTGCGCGTACGACAGCGCGCGCGCCATCCCCGTGATGATGGGCAGCGCCTTGCCGTAGGGCATGCCGGCGAAATCGGGCGCGCGCAAGATGCGGTTGAGCGATTTGCCCTGCAGGTACTCCATGGTCAGGTAGACCACCGAGCCGTCGCGGTCGAAGTCGTAGACGGTGACGATGTTCCGGTGCGCCAGCGTCTGCGCCTTGCGTGCCTCTCGCTGCAGCGCGATCAGCGATTTCGGGTGACCGCGGAACTGCACATTGAGAACCTTGATGGCGATATAGGGCTTGCGGTCCGAGGCTTCCAGCTTGCGCAGGTCGAGCGCCTTGAAAACCGTGCCCATGCCGCCCACACCCAGGCATTCCTCCAGTACGAAGCGGCCATTGAGCGTATCGCCCACGCCCTTGACGGGCTCGCCGGCCGGGATGGCCTGGCCGCCGGCCGCCGCGACCGAGGCGCCGGCCGAAGGCGACGAAGGCGTGGAAGGCATGGACGCACCGCCCGCCGGGCCGGTCTCCATGCGGGTCTCCTCGCCACCCTCCTCGAACTGCGTGTTGCTGCGGCGCTCGATGCGGCGCAGCACCTCTTCATAGACGCCCGGCGGCAACGGCACGCGCGTGTTTTCCTCGCTGAGCATTTCCGCCAGCTGCCGCGCGCTGGCCTGGTCGGCGGCCAGGGTGCGGTCGATGCGGGCAAATAGCTCTTCGTGCGACAGACCACCGCTTTGGAAGGTTCGTATCAGGTCCGGAATGCTAGGCATCGATGCAGCCGCGACGTAGTAGCGCGAAGTTGCGCATTGAGCGCCCACTCGCCATTCTCCAGCGAGTACCTGCCCACGATGGATACTAGTGCGCACTCATGGCAATCGCAAACCCCCCGTGCATCGCATCAACGGCCGCGCGCGGCGCATGCGCCTCGTGGCAGGCCTGTCTTGCGCCAGGTGTCGTGCGCAAGCGAACACAAGCGGCGACAGTGTTGGCCGCGGCCCGTCAGCCCACGGCACCGCCGGCCCGCCCGCGGGTACGCCGCATGTGCAGCGAAGCAGCCGAAGCCCAGTGCCAGCCTGGCTTTGCGGACAATTTCCGGCGACATGGCCTGCCTTGGCACACTCCATGCGTTTGTACCTCCCGAGCGAAGCAAAGATGCTCGACAGCAAACGAACCGAAGTCCCAATCGATACCCGGCCAGCTGGCCAACCGCCTTCCAGGAGAACTGCCATGACTACCATCGCCATCAAGGACCTGTCCGTCACCGAAGAACTCGACGCCGGCGCCATGCGCAGCGTGCGCGGCGGCTTCGTGCCCTTCATGCCCGTGTTCAGCTCGGTCAAGCTCGACTCGACCTTCAACGCCTCGCAGCTGATCGGCCAGACCCAGAACGTGGTCAACATGAACGGCAACAACACGGCCTTCGCGGAYGACATCAAGTCGCATGTCAACTCGACCCAGAACGCCCAGAACAACATCTACCGCTAATCGTCGCCGCCCCCCCCGGCCATCACTGCATTCAAGGAGCAGCATCATGTCATCCATCACCGTGCGCGACCTCGCGCTGACCCAAGAACTCGACAGCAAGTCCCTGGCCGCGGTGCGCGGCGGCGCCAAYACCTGGATGCAGGGACTGGGCCCGGYGGCCAACGTCAATGTCAACGTCAACCAGAACATCSYCCAGCTGCAGAGCRTCAACGTCAACACGCTCAACAACGTCAACAACG
>NZ_JBFRFX010000089.1:0-8264 GCF_052115045.1 Cupriavidus sp. 2TAF22 | reverse complement strand
GAGTACATCGATCCGACGCTTGCCTTTTCCTTGCGCGCCTGCGTGGCCGCGTGGGGCTGACGCTCGGCGTCCCGCTCGCCGATGGGCGGCCCAGCGTGTCGCGTGATAGCAAAGACTCCGGTGTTGCTCTGTTGGTTTTCGCCTGGCAGAGGCTTGGCCGGAATTCGTAAATATTTGAAGCCTAAGATATTTACCAATCCCGGCCAAGCCTCTGACAGTCCGCGACACTCTTTGGCTTATCAACCCTACCCTCGCCTACGCCGACTGGCAGCGTCGCGAGGCCGCCGGCGCGGATCGGCGGCCTTTGCCGCCCGCTCGATTGGGCAGCACCAAGCCATGTTCGGGCACTTCCGACGCCATCGACGTGGCGAATCTACGTGGCCCTAATCCGGTTGAAGGTTCGCGTGCTGGCCAGGCTAGGCCAAGCAGCTTGCTCACGTCCTCTTGACTTCGGCCGGCGAGCAGCAGGCGTAGAACTGGTCAGAAGCTGCGTCGCCGCTGAATCAACCAAGTGCCCGCATGCAATCGGCGCATAGTTGCGATCTGCGACCTTCGTTCTCCCCGCAGGTTGGCGATAAGCTGTTTTTCCTGTGCCGCCACCCAATGGCAGGGTCAAACACTAGTACTCAGATCCGACGGGAACTTCGTAATGGGGCTCGGTAACGGCCGTTCTCATTGTGACGAACTCTTCGGCTGCCGTGGGGTGGATGCCGACAGTGTTGTCGAACTGAGCCTTCGAGGCGCCCGCGCGCATTGCCACGGCAAAGCCCTGTACCACTTCACCCGCTTCTTCACCGACCATGTGTACCCCGACCACGCGGTCGGTGTCGGAGTCGACCACAAGCTTCATCAGCGTACGCGTCACCCTGCCACTCAATGTATGCTTTAACGGGCGAAAGGTACTGCGGTAGATTGCTACCCGGTTGAAGCGTGCGCGTGCTTGTGTCTCGCTCAGGCCTGCGGTCGCGATGTTCGGATGGGTGAACACCGCCGTCGGAATGGTGGCGTAGTCCATGTGAAGTGTGCCGCTACCGAACAACCTGTCTATGAGCACGGTCGCTTCCCGCAGCGCGACAGGTGTGAGTTGTACGCGGTCGATCACGTCGCCCACGGCATAGACCGACGGCACGCTCGTCTGAAACCAGGTGTCGACCGCAATGGCGCCGTCGGGTGTTAGGGCGACGCCGATCTCTTCTAGTCCAAGTCCACTCGTGTTCGGCTTTCGGCCGGTCGCGCAGAGAACGGCGTCTGCCACAATCCGCTCGCCGTCACTCAGCGTGACGATGCGATGCCCGGCCTCAGTCTGTACCTCTCGTACGGTAGAGTTGAACCGAAACTCGATACCATCTTTTGCCATCTCTCCTTGCAGGAACTCCCGGACGTCGTCGTCGAAGCCGCTGAGCAGTCCCGCGCCACGGTGTACCAGTATTACCTCGGCGCCAAGCGCACGGTAGATTGAAGCGAATTCGCAAGCGATATAGCCACCGCCGACCACCAGCAATCGTCGGGGCACTTGCGGAAGATCGAACATCGCGTCCGATGTCATCACCAGTTCCCGGCCGGGGATGTCAGGAAGGCTCGCACACGCGCCGGTGGCGACTAGCACATGCTCTGCCGTTATCCGTTGATTTCCGATTACGACCGTGTGCGCATCGGCCAGCCGAGCACGGCCGTGAAGAACCTCGACGCCACCGGTCGCAAGCATATGCTCGTAGATCTCATTGAGGCGAGCGATCTCTGCCGCACGTCGATGCTTGAGTGTGGGCCAATCGAGTCGCTGGCCGGTTGGCAACGCCCAGCCAAAGCCGGTTGCCTCCTCGAAAGCGTGCGCGTAGCTCGCCGCGTAGCTGTAAAGCTTCTTGGGAATGCAACCGGCATTGACGCACGTGCCGCCCATGGCACCTTGCTCCACCAGGGCGACGCGTGCGCCGTGCCCAGCTGCCAGGCGAGCAGCGCGCACACCTCCGCTGCCACCGCCAATCACCAGGATGTCGACGTCGAAGGCCTGCATGTTCTTCTTGATTTGGTTCTGCATAGGAAGCTCCGTGAGCCGGTCAAACCGGCAAGTCCCAGCGAATGAGTACGCGGAATACCGGGCTGACTATCGTCGAAAGCAGACGCATCAGGCAATGCCGTGGGGGTAAAGACGCTGATTAGCGTTTTGAATGACAGCCGCCGCGCAGTGGCTACTTGCAGAACAATGCCGTGTTGACCCCGCGCAACCAGCGGTTACCGGGGTCACCATGTTGGCTACGGTGCCAGTGCTGTTTCACGTCGTAGTGAGGGAAGTCGAAGGGAGGGGCAAGCAGACGCAACTCGGCGTGATCAGCGTAGACCTCGCCGATCGATTGGCTTACGGTGGCAATCAGGTGCGTTGTGGCGATCACGTGCGGAATGCTGAGGAAGTGCGGACAGCATAGCTGCGCATTTCTTTGGATGCCGTTCTCCCGCAGATATCGCTCTACGAGATCATGAGTGCGGCTCTCGGATTGCACCACCGCGTGGGAGGCTCGGCAGTATCGTTCCCGAGTTAGGGTTCTGACAGCGAGTGGGTTGTTCCTTCCAGCAAGGCAGACGAAGCCGTGAGTGAACAGCCGCTGCTGGTACATGTCCGTGCCGGAAAGGTCTGGCAAGTGCCCCATTGCGAGGTCTACTTCGCCGCGCTGCAGCCCCTCGCCGAGTTCGCGCGGGCTCAATGATACGGTCTTGACGCTCACATGGGGCGCCACGCTAGCCAAATGCCGTAGCAGCCGCGGTAGGAACGTCAGCTCACCAATATCCGACATCGCGATAGTGAAGGTCCGTTTGCTCGATGACGGCTCGAACTGCGGTGTGACAAGGATACGCTCCCGTACCCCGGCGAGCATGTCCTGTATGACCGGCGCGATGTCGACCGCCCGGGCTGATGGCTGCATGCCAGCGTGGGCCTTGACGAAAAGCACGTCTCCCACCTGCTCGCGCAAGCGCTTCAGCGCATGCGACAACGCGGGCTGGCTAAGCCCGAGCTCTTCCGCAGCCCTTCCCAGATGGCGGTGACGCCATAAGGCGTCGAAGATACGCATCAGATTAAGGTCGAACTGATCCATGCGCAGAATGAAGCGATCCGTTGCTGAGTCGATGCGCGCCGGTGCGCGCGGAACGGGAGCGTCCGCCAGGCTCGCTACCGTGAATGCCTCATGGTAGCGACGCCATCGGGAGCCGTGCGAAGCTTAACATACCCGCTGTGGCTGAGTAGTGTCATCCCTTTTCTCGGAGTCAGTAGCGACGTGCATACCATCTTCGGCAGCGACGCAATCGGGCGACGCGCGCCATTGCCGCACATATGCCGGCGCGGTGAACAGCCATGCCAGCCGGTCGTAGTATTCGGATGGCGTTCGACCCTCAAAGACCGAATTGCGTACTAGACGCTCGACACCGCCAGCATGGTAGATCCGGTCCAGCATCAGCGATGAAATCTGAACGCGCGCCGACCGCACGATCCGCACATCCTGATACCTCTGAAACGCCTGTTCGCAGGCGCCATCTGCGGCGTCCAGCTCTGTGGCGAGCGAGATCGCATCTTCGAGCGCCATGGCAGCACCCTGTGCAATGTACTGCACCATGGGATGTGCTGCGTCRCCCAGCAGGGTCACACGGCCGGCGGTCCAGTTAGCGACTGGCGCGCGTTGACGGAGCACGTAGCGCTGGAACACCGGGGCCAGCGACAACACGCGCCTGGGTTCCGGGGCCCAATCCGCGAATGCGGCGGCGGCCTCCTCGGGTGACGCCTCGCCTTCTTGCATTTCCCGGCGGTCGGTCCTGACAGTCGCGCCGACATTGAACTGACTCCAGTCTCGTACCGGGTAGTAGATCAAATGCGCATCGGGTCCGGTCCACAAAGTGGGATAGGGATGCTGCAGCTCGGGAGGCATGCGGGATACGGGCACCAGGGCGCGGTAGATCACCGCACCGATTGGCACTGAGTCGCCATCCCCGATCAGTTGCTGCCGGATCCTCGAGTGGACGCCGTCGGCGCCAATAAGCGCGGCTCCACGAAGCGTTGCACCAGCATCCGTGGTGATTGTGACGATATTTCCGTACTGCTCGTATCTGACAATCCTGGTATCAGTCCTCAGTTCGACGAGGGGATGCTGGTCGCACGCCTCCAGCAAGGCGCTGTGCACATCGGCGCGATGTGCTACAGCATAGGGATTGCAAAAGCGCTGCTGAAACTCGCTGCCGCAGGGGATAACACCTACAGGCTCGCCGCTGATGCCATCCATCATCAGCATCTGCTCGATCAACAGCGCCTGTCGTTTGATCTCGGCGCCGACGCCAAGCGCATCCAGCACCGACAAGGCATTCGGCGCGACCTGAAGCCCCGCGCCGACTTGGCCGAAGCGGGGCGCTTGTTCGCATACAAGCACCCGAAACCGCTTCTGAGCTAGCGCCAATGCGCATGCGAGGCCGCCAATACCGCCACCGGAGACGATGATCGGTAGATCGTTCCTGCTCATCTTGGTCATTGAGACTTCCTCCACCTCAGTTCAATCGACTTACTAAGGACCGCCACTCGTGCCGCCTGCCTGAGCCGGCTCGCGGCACGGTTGGCTCAGGCTTCCTGCGGGCGGTAGGCAGCCGCGAACCGCTGGGAGTTGTCGGGAATGGCCTCGCGGTAGGCCGGCCGCTCCTTCGTTCGCGCAATCCAGTCCATCAACGCAGGCTTGGTGGACCAGAGCCCCGACAGGTTCAGCTCTTCGAGCCGATCGATGAACGGAGCCGCCGCAATATCCGCCAACGAGTATTCGCGGCCGCCGAGCCATCGGGTCTCCGTGAGCCGGCTCTCCATGCGTTCCAGAGCACGACTCATATTCAGGCGTGCGGCTTCGACCTTAGCTTCGTCGATCGGCGCGCGTGCTGCGCTAATAAGCTCTTCCGCGCGCGCCTTGTTGGGATGCGCGTCGACCATGGCAACCAGCTCGGCATCCGAGCGCTGCGCCAGGTCGGGACTCATCATCAGCGCGAACGTGGCTGGCCGGATCGCCGGGTGGAGCACATCATCTTCATACTTCACCCAAAAGCGTGCACGGGCGCGTTCGACCGGATCAACTGGCATCAGGCGAACTTCGGGAAATACTTCTTCCAGGTATTCGTTGATGAGCGTGCTTTCGTGGATGGGAACGCCATCATGGACAAGCGTGGGCACAACGCCGTTTGGATTGAGGGCGAGATATTCCGGCCTGGTGTGTTCAAGCTTCATCAGATCGACGAAGTTGCTTTCCCAGGGGAGGCCCTTCTCGGCGAGGCAAAGGCGGACCTTGATTGAACAGAACGAGCGCCAATCGTGATACAGCGTGAGCATGTGAGTCTCCGTGTTCGGTTGAGGTGACCGCAGCGTACGTCCACGCCAATCTTTCGGTCAATCCAAGAGCCCGTGAAAGCGGCATGTGCTCGGAATTTTCAACGCCTCTACAAGCGTGATTCCGGCGTCATTACTGGCCCGCAAGGAGATCATTCGACTTCTGAATAACGGTCTTTCCCGTCGTGCTATTGCCGCACGGTCGCACTTCATCGATCGTGCACCCCACGACGCAGCACAGTGCACAGAACGTCGGTCTATAACTCGATTTTTGAGCATTCTGGAGGATGACTAAGTGATCGCAGATATTCGAAGAACGATAGATGAGTCGCCTATGAGTGAACTTCAGACGATGGCCGTGATCGTCTGCATCGTGCTGAACATGCTCGATGGGTTCGATGTATTGGCAATGGCATTCACAACGGCACGCCTAGCGCGTGACTGGCAACTGAATGGCAAGGAGTTCGGCATGCTGCTTAGCGCGGGGTTGATTGGCATGGGTGCCGGATCAATCTTGATCGCGCCGCTTGGTGATCGATTTGGCCGTCGCAAGCTCATACTGCTCTGCCTCTGCATTGTAGGCAGCGGCATGTTGGTGAGCGCCGCCACCCAAAACGCCATGCAGCTTGCAGCTGTGCGCCTCTACACGGGGCTTGGTATCGGCGGCATGGTTGCGAGCATTACTGTGATCGCCGGCGAGTATGCGTCGAACAAATGGCGTAGTACCTGCATTGTCATGCAGCATACGGGATATGCCGTCGGGGCTGCTGTGGGTGGGGTTATTGCGGGTTACCTGCTGTCAGTCTGGGGATGGCGAAGTGTTTTCGCGTTCGGGGGTCTGGCTACGATTCTGGCCATTCCCATGGCGTTCGCAGTGCTGCCTGAGTCGCTCGACCTCCTGCTGGCCAAGCGCCCTGCCGACGCGCTCGTAAGAATCAATCGCACACTGGCCAGAATGAAGCATCCTCCAATTGCCGCGTTGCCCGCCGCGACCACGGACACCAACGCAGCGAATGCCTGGGAGGGCTGGAGCGCACCGCTCAAGAGGCCATTGCTGGCCCGGACTCTGGCGCTCTGGTCAGCGTTCTGTTTCGTAATTGGCAGCTATTACTTCGTTGCAAGCTGGACCCCCAAGCTTCTGGTGGAGGCGGGCCTGTCAGCCGAGCAAGGTATTACCGGAGGGGTGTTGCTCAATCTTGGAGGCATTGTCGGCTCATCGCTGTTTGGCCTGCTGGCTGCCCGGCTTGGCCTGCGTCAACTGCTCACCATGACGCTGTTGGGCGGCGCCCTGCTCATGGTCGGCTTCGGTGCCAACATCATGTCCCTCAAGATCGGGATGGGGATAGCCGTGCTACTCGGTGCCGCCCTTACGGCCTCCGTTGCTGGACTGTATGCCGTGTCTTTAACGCTCTGGGTTGGCGGAATGATGTCGCCAATCGTGGTTGGGGTGTTGCTGGACATCGGGTGGAGCGTTCCTAGCCTGTACTTCATCTTCCTTCTGCCCATGGCCGGTGCCGCAGTTGCAGTGGTCTTTTTGGATGTACGGCTTCCGGCGCCGCGTGACCAACGCGGTTCGACAGTGTCCTGAAAAGAACGACATCACGAGGAGGAGACCTATGAAGTTCAATGAGCTGGCGCTAGCATGCGCCGCCGCCTTGCCCGCGCTCGCCTGCGCGCAATCCGTCACGCTTTATGGCGTAGTCGATTCCGGCGTCGAATATGTAAATCACATCGGTGCCGCCAATAGCAGTGTGGTCCGCATGAGCTCCCTGTCTGGCACCGTGCCATCCCGCTGGGGTTTGCGCGGCAGCGAAGATGTCGGTGGCGGAATGAAGGCAAACGTCGTGCTTGAATCTGGCTTCGCGCCCGACTCGGGACTCAGCAACCAGGGAGGGCGCCTGTTCGGACGCCAGGCGTGGGTCGGCCTGTCGGGTAGCTGGGGACAGGTATCGCTGGGTCGTCAGTACACCATGCTGTTTTGGGCGATGCTCGACCCGGACATCCTCGGCCCGAATACATTCGGTTCCGGCTCGCTGGATAGCTACATTCCCAACGCGCGCGCTGACAATGCCATTGCCTACAAGGGCAAGTTCGGAGGCCTGACAGTTGGCGCGACATACAGCCTTGGCCGCGACGCAGTGAACGCGGGGCCGAGCCCGGCGGGCACAAACTGTGCCGGCGAGAACTCGGCCGACCATTCTGCCTGCCGCGAGTGGTCTGCATTGGTGCAGTACGAGACCAGGCAGTTCGGCGTGGCTGCTGCCTATGATGTTATCCGCGGCGGATCCGATGCATTCGCGGGACTGAACACCAGTGGGAAATCCGACGAGCGCTTGTCGCTCAGTGCGTATGCACTAATGGACAGAACGAAGGTCGGTGCGGGCTGGCTGCGCCGCGACAACGAAGGCATTCCCACGGGGTTGAGCGACCTTTGGTATGCCGGCGCGTCGCATGACCTGACACCGGCCATCAACGTAGCCGGCCAGGTCTACTACCTGCGCTATCGGTCCAATGGCAACAGGGCAATACTGTACGCGCTGCGTGGCGTCTACAACTTCTCCAAGCGCACAACGATTTACGGCACGGCAGGTTACATCAACAACTACGGCCAGTTGTCGCTTTCCGTCAGCAGCGGATCGGCCGGGGCCAATCCGGGACCAGGTGCCTCGCAGCTGGGGGCGATGGTCGGCATCAAGCACGTCTTCTGAATGCGGCCCAGTCCGCCCCACTGGTCTCGCAGACGGTATCTGCGCAGCGAGACCTACACTCATGGAGTACCACATGACCTTTGTAATTCCGCCCATTCCTGCCGTTACGATTCCCGTGGTTGGCGGCAACGACCAGTTTCCCGTTCGCCGCATCTACTGTGTTGGCCGCAACTACGCCGCGCACGTGCGCGAGATGGGCATGGACCCGAGCCGGGAGC
>NZ_JBFRFX010000088.1:0-11079 GCF_052115045.1 Cupriavidus sp. 2TAF22 | reverse complement strand
CGCCGCCCGCGGCCCCGACGCTGCGGGCGGCACCGGCCGCCAGGCCGAGCGCGGCGGCGCACGCCAGCAGCACGGCTTTGCGCGCCGGGATGTGCAGTGAAGACATCTGGATCATGGTGTTCCTTGTCTGAGGCAGGGCGCGGCGGCGGCCGCGCGGCGTGCTGAAGTGCATCATCGCACACGATTCCGGACGCGGTGCTGCATCGTGTCAAGCATGCATAAGTGTCTTTTGGATCACCGCAAAGCAGGGCGGGCAGCGCGAAGGCGCGCGAAAAACGCCGGTGCGGACGCCCCGAAACCCGCATAAGACCATGTTATCGGGCATGAATTGGCACGCGGCCTGCGTTTTCTCCTAAAATCCGCTATCTTTCTCACTTTTGAGTCGGCGTGTCTTCCAGCCTTCGGACCGGAGCCGCCTTGTTGAACGCAACCGGCAAGCTTTCGCCCGCCATTGGCACGAGGCCCTTCGACGCCGGCGCTACAAAGCGCTCTCCAGCGCCTTTTTCATGAGCAATCTCAACCAGCAAAGCATCCTCTCCGTCCACCACTGGACCGACACGCTCTTCAGCTTCACCTGCACCCGCGATCCTGGCTTCCGCTTCGAGAACGGCCAGTTCGCCATGGTGGGCCTGGAGGTCAACGGCCGCCCGCTGCTGCGCGCCTACAGCATCGCCAGCGCCAACTACGAGGAAACGCTGGAATTCTTCAGCATCAAGGTGCCTGACGGCCCGCTGACCTCGCGCCTGCAGCACCTGCGCGAAGGCGACCAGATCTTCGTCGGCAAGAAGCCCACCGGCACGCTGCTGGTCGACAACCTGCTGCCTGGCAAGACCCTGTGGCTGCTGGCCACCGGCACCGGCCTGGCCCCGTTCCTGTCGATCATCCGCGACCCGGAAGTGTACGAGCGCTACGACAAGATCGTGCTGACCCACACCTGCCGCTTCGTCGAGGAACTGGCTTACCGCGAACTGATCCAGGAGCACCTGCCGCAGCATGAATACCTGGGCGAACTGGTGCGCGACAAGCTGGTGTATTTCCCCACCGTGACCCGCGAGGAATTCGACAACCAGGGCCGCATCACCGACCTGATCGCCTCGGGCGAACTGTTCGAGCGCCTGGATGTGCCCTCGTTCTCGCTCGAGAACGACCGCATCATGCTGTGCGGCAGCCCCGACATGCTCAAGGATGTGCGCAACATCCTGGTCGAGCAGCACTTCGTCGAAGGCAATATGAACCACCCGGGCCACTTTGTGCTGGAAAAGGCCTTCGTCGGCTGAGCCTGCCGCTCACACCTGATACGACGGGCGACAGGGATGTCGCCCTCGCTTCCCGGCGGGGTTTTTCCCGGCGGCTAGGCCTGCTGGCGGGACATCACCCAGAAGTGCATGCCCAGGGTGGTCAGGAAGACCCCCGCCAGTTGCATCCATCCCGAGTCCGCTCCCAGCGCCAGGCATAGTCCCGCCGCGCCTGCGGCCGCGCCTGCGCGCCCGCGCCAGGCGCCGCGCCGCACGCCATGTCCCGCGCACGCCGGACCACCCGCTTCGTCAGCCGGTACGGGGCCTGCCGCCCCTTGCGCGATCGCGCTCGCTTGTTCCGTCGTTCGTTCCATTGCCTTGCTTCCCCGCTTTGCCGGCAAGGCCGTCATGCCTCGCGCCCGGCAGGCTACCGCGCGCCTGAGCGCCGGCGCAAAGAAGGAAACTGCCCATCGATATGCGCCCACCGGCTTTGGGCGCCCTGGCGTGAACCGCATATTCACTTGCGTTCTTATTCGTTAAGAACCGCGCAGGCGCGGCGTATGTTCACGGCTTGTCCGCGCGGACCGGGCCCATCGCCCATGCCGCCGCATCCCGAACCAGGAACAGGAGTCTTCGATGAGCGTGGAAATCATTGGCATGATCCAGACCCAGAAGCAGTCGGAGATCCATCCGGCCAGCGGGCCGGTGGTGGATCGCGACTATGTGCGAGCCTTCGCGCAGGCGCACGAACAGGCCGGCTTCGACCGCGTGCTGGTGCCACATCACTCCACCGGGCCCTCGGCCACGCTCACCATTTCCTACGCGGCGGCCGTGACCGAGCGCGTGCATTTCATGCTGGCGCACCGGCCCGGCTTTACCGCGCCCACGCTGGCGGCGCGGCAGATCGCCTCGCTCGACCAGTTCAGCGGCGGCCGGCTCGGCGTGCATTTCATCTCCGGCGGCTCGGACTCGGAGCAGCAGCGCGACGGCGATTTCCTCAGCCATGACGAGCGCTACGCGCGCACCGATGAGTACCTCGGCATCCTGCGCCGCATCTGGACCGAGGACAAACCGTTCGATCATGAAGGCAGGTACTACCGCTTCACGCAGGGCTTCTCGGAGGTCAAGCCAGCGCAGCGCCCGCATGTGCCGGTCTTCTTCGGCGGCGCCTCGGACGCCGCCATCGAGGTCGCCGGGCGTCATGCCGATGTCTACGCGCTGTGGGGCGAATCGCTGGACCAGGTGCGCGACATCACCACGCGCGTGCGTGCCCAGGCCGCGCAGAACGGCCGGCAGGTGCGTTTCTCGGTCTCGTTCCGCCCGATCCTGGCGCAGACCGAAGCGCTGGCCTGGGAGCGCGCCGAGCGCATCCTCGCGCAGACGCGCAGCCTGCGCGACGCGGCGGGCCTGGGGCAGGGCGGCCCGCAGCAAAGCGAAGGCGCGCGCCGCCTGCTGGCCGCGGCCGGGCAGGGCCCGCGCGTGGACAAGCGCCTGTGGACCGAGATCGCGAAGCTGACCGGCGCACGCTCCAACTCGACCGCGCTGGTCGGCACGCCCGAACAGGTGGCCGATGCGCTGCTGGACTACTACGACCTTGGCGTCACCACCTTCCTGATCCGCGGCTTCGATCCGCTGGAAGACGCGGTGGACTACGGCCGCGAGCTGATCCCGCGCGTGCGCGAACTGGTGGCGCAGCGCGAGGCGGCAACCGGCGCCGGGCGCCGCGCGGCGTGACGACGACAGGCATATGACGAACCGCAACATGACGGCATCCAGAAGACAATTCCTGCGCCTGGGCGCGGCGGCGGGCGTGGCAGTGGCAAGCGGCACGCTGCCGCTGGCCGCGGCGGCGCAGGCGCGTCCCGTGCTCAAGGCCGGCGACCAGAAGGGCGGCCTGCGCGCCTTGCTGGAGAGCGCGGGCGAACTGAAGAACCTGTCCTACGACATCCAGTGGACGGAGTTTCCCGCCGCCGCGCCACTGGCCGAAGCGCTCAACGCCGGCGCGGTGGATTGCGGCCCCATCGGCGACGCGCCGGTCATCTTCGCGCTGGCCGCGGGCACGCCCATCAAGATCATCGGCGCCAACCGCTCGGACCCGTTCGGCACCGCCGTCCTGGTGCGCGCGGATTCGCCCCTGAAGACCGCGGCGGACCTGCGCGGCAAGAACATCGGCACCAACCGCGGCTCCATCGGCCACTTCGTCACGCTCAAGGCGCTCGCATCGGCGGGGCTCAAGCCGGAGGACGCCAACCTGCGCTTCCTGCCGCCGGCGGACGCCAAGCTGGCGCTGGTCAACGGCTCGATCGATGCCTGGGCCACGTGGGAGCCTTACACCGCGCTGGCCGAGACCAGCGGGCACGCGCGCGTGCTGGTCAACGGCCGCGGCCTGTGGTCGGGCCTGAGCTACCTGGCCGCCACCGACAGCGCGCTGGCTGCCAGGCGCGAAGTGCTGCGCGACTTCCTGCAGCGCGCGGCGCGCGCGCAGGCGTGGTCCTACCAGCATGTGGATGGCTTCTCCGCGGCGCTGGCGCGCATCATCGGCATCCCGCCCGAAGCGGCACGGCTGCAGTTCGAGCGGCGCCGCACGCAGTGGCGCAATATCGATGCCACGCTGATCGCGGAGCAGCAGCGCACGGCGGATTTCTACCTGAAGGCGGGTTTGCTCCGGCAGCGGCTGGATGTGCGCACCACCTTCGATACGGGCTTCCCGCTGGCCGCCCAGGCGGCGGCGTAGCCAGCCGCCGGCCCGGCGCTCAGAGCGGCAGGACGGGTTCGGGCGCCAGCGCGCACACCACCCGGTTGCGGCCACTGCGCTTGGCTTCGTAGAGTGCTTCGTCGGCGCGCCCGTAGGCGTGCTCGAAGCTGGTGCCGCGCGGGTTCCAGCTCACGCCGAAGCTCGCCGTCACCTGCAGCCCGGGCGCCTCGGCAAAGACACAGGCCGCAATGCGCAGGCGGATGCGGTCGGCCAGTTCCATCGCGGCGGCGAGCGAGCGCGCCGGCAGCAAGGCCGCGAACTCCTCGCCGCCCATGCGCCCGACGGTGCCCGCATCCAGTACGGCCTGCGCCAGGCAGTCGGTGATGCCGCGGATCACCGCGTCGCCCACCGGGTGGCCGAGTGTGTCGTTGACCCGCTTGAAGTGGTCGATGTCCAGCACGATCAGCGCCATGCTGCCGCCGGCCAGGACCATGCCGGCCTGCTCGATCACCGCGCCGCGGTTGAGCGCGCCGGTGAGGGTGTCGCGCGTGGCGCGGAACGCAAGCTCGCGCGCCAGCTCCTGCAGGCGCTGGTTGAGCCGGTTCATTTCCAGTTCCTCGCGGTCGCTGCGCCGGATCAGGCGCCGCGTCTCGCGCATCAGCCGCTCGTAGTGGCCAATCAGCTCGCCAAGCGTGCGGCGGTACGCCTCGGCGCTGGCGCGCGGGTCGCCGAAGACCGCGCGCGCCCCGGCCAGGGCGCTGTTCTCCGACTCGAAAAGATCAGGCTCGGACATCGGCGGATCGGCGCGTATCAGCCTGCGGTGGTGGCGTGGTCGATGAACTCGATGGCAGGGAAATCGGCGTGCAGCTCCTGCCCGAACTCCAGGATGGTGTCGTCGTCGACGTCGTGGTACCAGTTCACGATCACGTGGTTGCCCTTGTCGGCGGCGTCGTTCATGGCGTCGAACATGCTGAACAGCACCTTGGTGCTGGAGCTGTTGAAGTAGGTCAGCGCCACATGCGCGGTGACCTCGGTGTCCTCGCAGGCGGCCAGGTACTTGCGCAGGCGCACGATCACATCGCCGTAGAACACGGCGGCGTTCTCGGGATAGGACTCGCCCTTGAGCGACAGCGTATGCCGCGCGAAGTCGAGATTCACCTCGGGCGAGGAGGGGGTTGCGGCGATGAACAGGTTTTCCATGACGTTCTTTTCTCGTCCTGCTCAGATCGTGGCGACCAGGTGGAACATGGTCGAAGCCGGATCGGCGTCGATCGGCTGGAAGTTGTACTCCAGGGGCGCGCTGGCGTCGCGCGCCACGGTCAGGAAGCCCAGGCCGGCGCCCTTGCTTCCCTCGGGTGCCTCGGCCCGCATGGTCTCCTTGTAGGCCTGCTTGATCTGGTCCAGCGTCATCGTGCGCAGCGGCTCCAGCGCGGCGCGCAGCTGTGCCACGCGCGAGATCGCCACGGGGTTGGAGCACATCAGGCGGTAGCGCTCGTCGATCATGCTGATGCACACCGAGCCGTGGCGCAGCTGGTTGGTGTCCTGCGTGGGTGGCGTCAGCGCGTCAGACGAGTAATGGACGATGTTCTGCGCCATCTCCACGAACGACGAGAACAGCTTGCGCCGCGTGCCGTTGTCCACGCCGCTGACCGCCAGCTGAAGCCGCACCGCGTCCGACATGGCAGCGATGATGTTCTGGGAGAAATAGCCCACGTAGTAGAAGATCACGTTGCGTTCCCGGGCCATTTCGAAGAAGGCCCCGTATTCATGGTCAATCGAAGTACCGCTCATCGGCGTTGTCATCGACGTTGTCATCGGCGTTGTTGTCAGGCCCCGCCACGCATTCCCGGCTATTGAACGCGGAAGCAGAAGAAGGTGAGGTCGTCGCGGCGGCTCTGCTGGCCTTGCCAGGCGCCGTACTGCGCCAGCACGGCCTGGTTGATGCGCGCGGCCGGCTCGAGCCGGGCGGCCCGCACCGCCTCGCGGATACGGCGCTTGCCGAAGGCGATCTCCTTGGGCCCGCCGATCTGGTCGACCAGCCCGTCGGTGGTCACGAACACCAGGCTGCCCGGCGCGGTCTGCACGGTGCGGTTGCGCCATGCGAAATCCATGCCGGTGTCGACATAGCCCGCGCCCATGCGCTCGCCGTCCACCATCTCGCCGTCGTCGTCGCCCGCATGCAGCACGAACAGGGAGCTCTTCGCCCCCGCGAAGGACAGCCGCCGGCTGGCGTTGTCGAACCAGAAGAAGGCCGCGTCCAGGCCGTCATTGGATTCAGGCGTATCGCCGTTGCATTCCACCTGGCCGAGCATCTGCTTGATGCCGCGGTTGACCGCCATCAGCAGCGCGCCGGGGTCGCGCGGGCCGCGCTGCTCGATCGCCTGCGTCAGGATGGACGAGGCGATCAGCGTCATGAAGGCGCCCGGCACGCCGTGCCCGGTGCAATCCGCCAGGGCCGCGAACCAGCCGTCCTCGAATGCCGCGAAGTGATAGAAATCCCCGCCCACCACGTCGCGCGGCTCCCACACCAGCCCGGCATCGCCGAGCGTGCGGGCCATGGCCTCGCGCGAGGGCCGCAGCATCGAGCGCTGGATGATGCTGGCGTAGTCGATGCTGTGCATGATCTGGCGGTTCTTCTCCGCCTGCATGTCGGCCACCACCCGCATCAGCTGCAGGCCACGCCCGAGGCCGAGGAAATGGCCGTCGCGCGCGATGATGAAGCCGTCCGCGAGCGCCTTTTCACCGTATTCCACCGCCTTGAAGGTGAGCGCCTCGATGCTCATGGCCGCGTCCACCACGAGCGGCTCCTTGTCCATGAAGGCGATGCAGCTCTTGCGGTTGTACAGTTCCCGGTGATAGGGCTTGCTCATCTGCGACATGAAGATCGCGCGGTTGATCAGCCCGATCGGCCTGTCATCCTCGGTCACCGGCAGGCTGTCCAGGTCGCGGTGCTTGCCGAAGACATCCAGGACGTCCTGGTTGGTCTGCTCCGTGGTCACGGATGGCGTGGCGGCGCACAGATCCTCCGCGCAAGGCTGCCGGAAGCGGGCACGCCCTGCACGGGTTTCAACCCCACTGGAACCGGCCGGAACGTCAGACATCGCCAGGGAATCCGGATGATTTGGAAACCGCCGATTCTAGGAGTGGCGTATGTCGGCTTTGTGACGGTTTGAAGAAAAGAGGGGATTTACGGGGGTATTTCAAGAAGGACCGCTCCGGCCGCCGACACGCGCCGGCACGCGCCGGCCCGCTGCGACGGGCTCGCGCGGCGGAGTGGCGGGCGCGCCTTCAGAGGCCGAGCTGCCGCGCGGCCAGGTCCTTCATGATCTCCTCGGCGCCGCCGCCGATCATCATCACCTTGACCTCGCGATACAGGCGCTCCACCCGGCTGCCGCGCATATAGCCCATGCCGCCGAGCAACTGGACTGCGCGGTCGGCGCAGAACTGGAAGGTCTGCGTGGCGAGGTTCTTCGCCATGGCGATCTGCGCCACCGGCGCCGCGCCGTCGTCGAGCCGGCTGGCCAGGTCGTCCAGCATGGCGCGCGTCGATTCGATACGGGTGGCCATATCGATGAACTGGTGCCGCACCACCTGGTGTTCCACCAGCCGTTTGCCGAACGTCTGCCGCTCGCGCGCCCACGCCAGCGCGTCGTGGAAGCAGACCTGCGCGTAGCCGCAAGCCGCCGCCGCGAGCGCCAGGCGCTCATGATTGAAGTTCTTCATGATCGCGGCAAAGCCCTTGCCTTCCTCGCCGATCAGGTTCTCCGCCGGCACCCGGCAGTCTTCGAAGAACAGCTGCGCGGTGTCGGAAGCCCACCAGCCCATCTTCTTGAGCGGCGTGCGCGTGAAGCCCGGGGTATCGCGCTCGATCAGCAGCAGCGAAACACCCCTGGCATCCGGGCCGCCGGTGCGCACCRCCACGGTGAAATAGTCGGCCCGCATGCCCGAGGTGATGTACAGCTTGGTGCCGTTCACCACGTAGTGATCCCCGTCGCGCCTTGCGGTGGTGGCCAGGTGCGCGACGTCGGAGCCCGCCGCGGGTTCGCTGATGGCGAGCGCGGAGATCTTCTCGCCCGCGAGGATCTGCGGCAGGACCCTGGCCTTGAGCGCTTCGCTGCCGGCCGCGGCGATCGGCGGCGCGCCGATCGTGTGCGAGAACAGCCCCGACGCGATGCCGCCGGAGCCGCCCCAGGCGCGCTCCTCGAACAGGATCATGCGATAGAACGCGTCGCAGGGCGCGCCGCCATAGGCCTCGGGAAAGCCGGGTTGCAGCAGGCCCGCCTCGGCGGCCTTGCGGTAGAGCTCGCGCGGAAAGCTCTCGGCCTCGTCCCAGGCCTCGGCATTGGGCGCGACTTCCTTGTCGAAGAAGCGCCGCACGGAGGCGCGGAAGGCCTCGTGCTCGGCGGTGTAGTAACGGGGGTTCGGCGGCTGCAGGATCATATCGTGGCTGGGCATCTCATTGTGCGGACGGGTCCAGGCATTGCGGTGCCTGGTAGAGCGGAAAGCCGTCGAACGGCACCGAGCGCCGGTGCTCGGGCAGCGGCCAGGTGTGCTTGGCATTGGGCACGCCGCCATCCACGCGCAGCGTCGATCCCGTGATGAAGGCCGCCGCCGGCGAGAGCAGGAATACCACGGCGGCCGAGACCTCCGCCTCGGTGCCCAGGCGCTGCAGGGGGACCTTGCGCCCGAGTTGCCGGATTTTCTGCTGGAACGCCTCGGGGTAGGTATCGAAGCCGGAAGAGGCGATCCAGCCGGGCGCCACCGCATTGACGCGCACCCCCGACGCCGCCCATTCGCACGCGGCCGTCTCGGTGAACGACAACATGCCGGCGCGCGCCGCGCCGGAGTGCCCGAGGCCCGGCATGCCGTTCCACATGTCGGCGATGATGTTGACGATGGCGCCGCCGTTGGCCTCCATCCATTGCGTGAAGCATTCGCGCGCGACCAGGAAGCCGCCTGTCAGGTTGTTGCGCACCACGGCTTCCCAGCCCTTGAGGCTGATATCGCGCAGGGCCGACGGATACTGGCCCCCGGCATTGTTGAAGAGGCCGTCGATGCGGCCATGTGCCGCCAGCGCCGCGGCCACGGTGTCGCGCACCTGGGCTTCATCGCGGATGTCGCAGGCGTGCACGCTGACCCGGCCGGTAGCATCCGGCTGCGCGGCGACGATCTCCGCGCGCACCTGCTCCAGCTTCTCGAGCTTGCGCCCGGCCAGCGCCAGCCGGCAGCCGAGACTGGCCAGTTCGTGCGCCGTGCAGCGGCCGATGCCGCTGCCGCCACCGGTGATCAGCACCGTCTGCCCGGCGAACAKGTCCCGGTGGAATACGGATCGGTATTGCATGCCTTGTCCTTTCGGTTGGATTCGCGATGGATGTCGTTCAGCCGGCGCTCAGTCCCAGCCGCTTGACCAGCTTGCCCTGGCTCTCGAAGCGCTGGCGCGCGAACGCCGTGTAGTCGGCGCTGTCGAGGTACGCCATTTCCTGGTCGAGCCGGTCGAGCAGCCTGGCCGTGGACGGCTCGTAGAGCGCGCTTTTGAAGGCGTCGTGCAGCACGCGCACCACCTGCGGGTCCATGTCGCGCGGGCCGGCGATGCCGAACGGGCCGGTCGAGACGATATCGATGCCGAGGTCGCGCAGCGTGGGCACGGCGGGCCAGTGGCGCGAACGCCGGGCCGTCCACAGCACCAGCCAGCGCGCCTTGCCGGCATCGACGTAGCTGCCGATGGTGCCCGCGGTGATGCCCAGGTCGATGTGCCCGCCGAGCGTCGCCGTGATGATCTCCGCCTCGCCCTTGTAGGGCACGTGGTTGAGCTGGATGCCCGCCTTCTGGCAGATCTCCTCCATCGTCACGTGCATGGTGCCGCCCGTGCCGGTGGTGCCGTAGCTGATCTTGCCGGGGCGCCGCCTGGCGTCCTCGACCAGGTCCTGCCAGGTCTTCCAGGGCGTTTCGCTGCGCGTGGCCACGCCGAGCGGATAGCCGCTGAGATGGATGATGTAGGTGAAGTCCTGGAGCGGGTCGAACTGCGTCTTCTGCAGGTGCGGCAGGCGGAAGACCGGCTCCGGCATCACGGTGAGCGTATAGCCGTCGGGGCGGGCGCGCGCCACCAGGTTCGCGCCGAGCAGCCCGGACGCGCCCGGGCGGTTTTCGACGATCACGGGCTTGCCCAGGGTCTTGCCCGCGCTTTCCGCCAGGGCGCGGATGACGGTGTCGGTGGCGCCGCCCGCGCCGAAGGGCACGGTGAGCGTGACCGGCTGGGCCGGGAATGCGGCCGCTGCCGCGTGCCGCGAGAGCGCCGGCAGGGCAGTGCCGAGCGCCAGCGTCAACATGGTCTGGCGGCGTTTGCGATCGAAGGCTGCTGGTTTCATCGGTGTCTCCGTCTTGATTTTGTGGTTCCGATCAGCGAGGTACTGCGCGCGGTTTCAGTCGTGGTGCTCCTGGAGAACGAGTGCGTCGAGCGCCACCGCGCCGTGGCCCGCCGCCTTGACCAGCAGCGGGTTGATCTCCAGCTCCGAGAGCGTGTCGCCCAGCGCGAGGGCGGCATCGGAAACCGCGGCGATCGCGCGCGCCGCCGCCTCGACGTCGGCGGGTGGGCGGTTGCGGTAGCCGGTCATGAGCCGATAGCCGCGCAGCTCGGCGAGCATCGCGTGCGCGATCTCCTGGTCCACCGGCAGCAGGCGGTGCGACACATCCTGGAACACCTCCGTGAAGATGCCACCCAGGCCGACCGTCATCGCAAGCCCGAACACGGGGTCGCGCGTGACGCCGACGATCAGCTCGCACTCGCCGGCTTCCATCTTCTGCACCAGCACGCCGCGCAGCTCCGCCGCGGGCGCGGCCCGGCTCGCGGCCGCCGCAATCTCCCCGGCAGCCGCGCGGACCGATGCGGCGTCCGCGAGGTGCAGGCGCACGCCGCCCACCTCGGTCTTGTGCGGGATATCGGGGCTCAGGATCTTGACCACCACCGGGTAGCCAAGCGCCTCCGCGGCGTCCGCGGCCGCCGCGGGCGTGGTGGCCGCGCGCACGTCGCCGACCGGCACGCCATGGGCGCCGAGGTATTGTTTCGCCTCGTACTCGTCCATGCGCGCGCACGACGGCGCGGGCGCCGGCAGCGTGCGCGCCTGGCCGCGCGCGGCACGCAGCGCGCCCCAG
>NZ_JBFRFX010000087.1:0-11540 GCF_052115045.1 Cupriavidus sp. 2TAF22 | reverse complement strand
ACGCAGCCACAGCAATCGAACGCGGCAACCATGCCTCGGATATCGAGGAATGGGAAAGCTGTAACCGCGCTTTTCACGGAGCATTGATTCGACCGTGTGGCATGCCGAGACTGCTGCGCACGATCGAGGAATTGCATGTAGCTCGTCTGAGATATATGTACGCAACCACAACCAGTACAACTTGGGACCCTCAGTCACAACAGGAACATCATCAGATTCTTGATGCCGTCCGCCACAAGGACGTCGAGCGCGCATGCGGTCTGATTGAGCTGCATGTGCTCGAATCTGCTGAAATTATAATCAAGGCGTTGCGAAACCGGCACGAGCAGTTAGATAAGTTCGTCGACGTTCCGACCTGATTACTCTTGCCACTCTTTTTCAAACTGTTCATCACCCTCAGCAACTGCACACCTTATTTACTACCACATTAAAATTCCCAACGATAGCGCATCCCAAAATAGCAAAACCACAGACACTTTATTTCCTTAGAATTTTTTAGAAAAATTGACTGCGAAATCTACTCGTAGGATAACGCACGTCAATTAAATATCAAAATATACAGGAGACATAAGCATGAAATCAGAACCACTCTATAGAAAGGTGGCATGGAAGTTACTGCCATTCTTGTTTATCAGCTATGTCATAGCCTATCTAGATCGCGTGAACATTGGATTTGCCGCATTGCGCATGCAGCATGATCTCAGCTTCAGTGATACCGCATACGGATTTGGAGCCGGAATCTTCTTTCTAGGATATGTACTGTTTGAAGTTCCGAGCAACATGTTTCTCACGAGAATCGGTGCGCGTAAAACCATCATGCGCATCATGATCGGTTGGGGGATACTTTCCTCTGCCATGATGTTCGTGCAGAATCCAACGCATTTTTACATCCTACGATTCTTCTTGGGTGTATTCGAGGCCGGGTTCTTCCCAGGAATTATCCTTTATCTCACGTATTGGTTTCCCGCGCATTTGCGAGGAGGTATTATTGCAATCTTCATGTCCGCGATCGCGGTTGCCGGTATTGTGGGGGGTCCCGTTTCTGGATGGATCATCACATTTATGGATGGCGTACATAATCTCCATGGATGGCAATGGATGTTTCTCCTGGAAGGGGCGCCAGCAATCGTACTCGGCATCGTCGCCGCGTTCGTTCTGGCTGATGGACCGCAAGACGCGAAATGGCTGACAGAAACCGAGCGCGACATAATTGAACGCGACACCAAAACCCCCAGGGGAAATAGCGCGCATTCCATGGCTTCTGCTGTTCGTGACGCCCGCATTTACGCACTGGCCCTTGTCTACTTTGCGGTGATGTGTGGGTTGTATATTCTCGGATTCTGGCTACCTGGCATGATTAAAAGCTATGGAGTGTCCGATCCCTTCCACATTGGCCTCCTGACCGCAGTCCCGTACATTGCCAGCACTATTGGCATGGTCGTCATTAGCCGACATTCGGACGCGACCGGAGAGCGGAGAAGGCACTTGGCAGGGTCTATGTTCGTCGCCGCAACAGCTCTTGTAGCAAGTACGTTTGTTCCAAACAACTTGATTCTTGGGCTCATCGCTCTAAGCGTGGCAGCAGTTGGCCTCTATGCGTCGATGCCGCTTTTCTGGACTATCCCTACTCGTTACCTGTCGGGGCAAGCAGCCGCTGGCGGAATTGCCCTTATCAATTCGCTCGCTCTGATTGGGGGATTCGTCAGCCCGACCGTGCTGGGCTTCTCAAAATCAACGACTGGCAGCATCAATATTGGTATTTACGTCTTCGCCGTAGTTCTGAGCGTAGGCGCGCTCGTCCTGCTCGTTGCCATGCCGGAAAGGCTCCTGAAAGACTCGAACACTATAGACACCGAATCGCCGAAGGAGAAGCCCGCAATCAGTTAGTAGGGCGGCCTCAATTGTTCAACAGAGAGGCGTGACTGCAGGTGGTACCTATGTGCAGCGTGACATCGAATGCGCATCAGGGTGTGCTGACGCGCCTTTTTTATGAAGTGTGCCATCAACCAATGTAACGACCTCCTGTCGAGGTACAACAGGTAAGGTAGTGAACGGCACCGCAACCGAGCAGTTGGGTTCACATGCCCTAGAGATATATCGGACCCGCACGCGGCATTGAGATCACCGAAGTGATAGCTGCACGAACGCCTTGCAGAACAGCCGGCGGTCCAGAGTTGAAATGCAGATCAACTGTTCGTGAGACCGCGCAGCGTGACTTACGTGGACGACGCGCGGTGGATGTACAGCCTGGTAGCGAAAAAACTGCTTGCCCCCTCCGACTGCATTCCGCCCCTTCCGGCACCGACACCAGCCGGAGAGGCGTAGTGCGTTTTCCACCCTGAACTATTCCGACTGAGTTTTTGCCCCAAAGGAGCGAACACATGCCTGACACTCTCATCAAGGTCGACCTAAGCCAGTCCGCGTACGAGAACGACCAGATCCACAATCGCTGGCATCCGGACATTCCCATGGCGTGCTGGGTAAGTCCCGGTGACGACTTCATCCTTGAGACCTACGACTGGACCGGCGGTTTCATCAAGAACGACGACAGCGCAGACGACGTGCGTGACATCGACCTTTCTATCGTGCATTTTCTTTCCGGCCCCGTAGGCGTGCGCGGCGCCGAGCCCGGCGATCTCTTGGTGGTCGATCTGCTCGACATTGGAGCCAGGCCGGACAACCAATGGGGCTTCAATGGTTTCTTCTCAAAGGCAAATGGGGGCGGCTTCCTGACTGACCACTTCCCGCACGCCCAGAAATCCATCTGGGACTTTCACGGCGTCTACACGAGTTCGCGCCATATCCCGGGCGTGAACTTTGCCGGATTGATTCACCCAGGGCTGATTGGCTGCCTGCCAGATTCAAAGCTGCTGGAAACATGGAACGCACGAGAGACCCAATTGATTGCGACAGCACCCGAGCGCGTACCGCCACTTGCGAATCCGCCATTGGCGGCGACAGCCCACATGGGTAAGCTGACCGGCGTCGCCCGGGACAAGGCCGCCGCCGAGGGGGCACGCACGGTACCGCCGCGCGAGCACGGTGGCAACTGCGATATCAAGGATCTATCACGCGGGTCGAAGGCTTTCTTCCCGGTCTATATAGACGGCGCAGGCCTCTCGGTCGGGGATCTCCATTTCAGCCAAGGCGACGGGGAGATTACGTTCTGCGGTGCCATCGAAATGGCCGGCTGGGTGCACATGCGAGTGAATCTCATCAAGGGCGGCATTGAGAAGTACGGCATTCGGAATCCGGTGTTCCAGCCCAGCCCAATTACTCCGGTATACAACGACTACCTAATCTTCGAAGGCATTTCGGTCGACGAGCACGGTGGGCAGCACTACCTCGACGTTACTGTCGCCTACCGCCAAGCGTGTCTCAATGCGATTGAGTACCTGAAGAAATTCGGCTATTCGGGCGCGCAGGCGTATTCCCTGCTGGGATGCGCACCGGTGCAAGGGCATATCAGCGGGGTAGTTGACATTCCGAACGCTTGCGCGACGCTTTGGCTGCCCACCCAGATTTTTGACTTCGACATCAGGCCGAATGCCGATGGCCCCCGCAGGCAGGTGCACGGCGGCCTGGACTTGCCGTGTTCGCCAGACCTGGTGGAGCCCTAAGCGACATCCGATAGGAGGTTCCTCATGCCCATCTACGACTTCGGGTGCGCAGATTGCGGCCCGTTCTCCGTCCTGCGACAGATTGGAGACCGCGAGAATCCTTGCCACTGCCCAAGCTGCGGCAGAGAAAGCAAGCGCCTGATATGTGCGCCGTCACTCGCGTTGATGGCCGGCTCAAGTCGCGTCGCTCACGCAACCAATGAGCGGGCTGCTCATGCGCCGCGCCAGTCCACCGACGGGGGGCAGCTTCGCCACAGGCAGAGTTGCGCTTGTTGCTCAGGCGAGCGCGCGTCTCTCGCTGGCGTCAGCAAAAAGACTTCTTCCGCCGGCCTAAAGCAACCGTCAGGTCGCCCATGGATGATCAGCCACTAGCGCGGGACGCACGCCAGCGGGTTCAGCTTGTGAGCTTCGCAAGCTGAATCTTGCTTTGCGCCAGGGCCACCACCAGGAACGAGATCGCATGGCCCAAAGAGAAGCCCATCAGATGACGATGGCGGGCTTTGCTCAAATCTCGGAGGTGAATAATGGCACGAGAAAGGCACGATTCTGTAGGAGCGTGCCGACTTCAATGTAAAGCGCTGGCGCGGAGCGGGACGTTGGTGTTCCGCCCGTTCGTCGCCGCCTGCCTCGACGCCGGCCATCCCGGACGGCCGCGCATTGCTTTCGTGCCCGGCATCAACACTCAAATCGGCTATCCTTTATGCCCGCCACTATGGCCGGCTCAGGCCCCAGCTTTTCCACTTATCCGACTGTCCGGATTTCGGCCGCGGCCTCTGTCCCCGCATTTCCAGAATGAAAGGCGCGGCGACTTCGAGCCACGCCTTTCTTACTTCAGGACTCGCCATCGATTGCGAGGAGGCGCACTTCCAGCGCTGCGGCAGCAGTCTTCAGTGCAGGTATAACGCGCTTACGGATCGCAGGAATGTTTGGTTCGACGTCGACGGCGCCACAACTCAACGTCATCAACGTTCTAGAGGTGCCAACCCGGACCGGCAAGGCAATGCCATAGGCATCACGTTGATACTCCCCAACCGACATGCAAACGCCGTTCGATCGCAGATCTTCGAACGCGGCGGCGAGTTTCACTTCCATCATTCCCCTCTGGCCGCTTGCCGAGCGAAGCAATTCGCTGATATATCCGGCACGTGCGCCATCGTCCAGAGCCCACAGGAACGCTCGTCCCACGGACGTTGAGCCCATCGGCAGGAGCGAGCCCACACCGAGCCGCAATGTCGCAATTCTTATGCCGGATCGGTAGGCGATGTATAGCATGTCGAGATGGTTCGGGACCGCAAGCGCAACGGAGACATTCAGCCTGTCGGCTAGGTCTTGCATTAACGGATTTGCCACGCTGATGACCGGGTTGGCTTCCAGGTAGGCATGCCCGATACTCAGGGACCCGGGCGCCAACTCGAATTCGCGGCCTCCGCTGACGCGCCGCAAGAATCCCACGCGAATGAGAGTGCTCGTGAGGCGGGACACGGTTGCCTTCGAAAGGCCGGTACGGCGCACCAACTCGACGTTGGTCAATGGCGCGCGGTCGGCTCGAAAGGCCCGCAGGACCTGTAGTCCGTGCTCCACTGTCACTGTCACGCCTGTCGGATCCGGCATCTGTGTAGTCATGCTGCTTCCTCCGCGCGGTCTTTCCGCAATTTAGGTGGCGAACAATGCCTCCTCCTGCAAGGCATGCGCCGTTGCCGCAAGGCGGGGGCCCAGTTCGCGATCGGTGCGAGCCCGACTCATTCTGGCGCCTGGACCAATGCATGCGATTACCAGCGGTGCATGTCCGGGAAGGTTGACGGGGGTGGCGACTACGCCGAGTTCGGGCTCCCATTCTCCAATTGATGTGCAAAAGCCTGAATTTAACGTCTCGGAAATACCCTCTCCGATGCGACGTCTGAGCCGTGGCCAGTCGCGCGCCATCTTTCGCTCCACATTGCCAAGCAAGTAGAAGCGTTCCAACTCTGGCAAAGACGCGAGCAGCGCCCATCCGAGCGGGGACGAGGCGATGTGCAAGCGCGTTCCAACGGGCAGACGCAAGTCTATCGCCGTACTCTGGCTAGTGCACGTTGCCAGCACGATCAGATCCAAGCGATCGCGAATGGCGAGTACGACGAATGTCTGACTAGCGTCGGCAAAGGCCTGCATCTTGACACGTGCAAGCCTGTGTATCGTGCGATGCGCAATCGCACCGTAGCCCAACGAGAGCACGGCGGCTGATAAGCGGTACTTGCGTCGCTCTCGCGAGTAACGGAGATAGCCCAGAGTAACAAGCGAGTGAAGCATGCGGGAAACAGTAGGAGCCGGAATGCCGGTGTGAGCGGAGATCTCCTGATTACCCAGCCATTGCTCTTCGGGTGTGAAGGCACTAAGCACCGCGAGACTACGTGCGAGGGGTGCAACCATGGGGCCGCTGTCCTTGCCGCGGCCCGCGTCCTCTGCCTGCCGATAAGGATCTCTACTCGATACTGGTAATGCTAATCGAGCGTGTTTTCGGTCTGCCGCTGCAATCTGCCTTGTCATTACACTTTCCGAAGGGAGCGCACACAAAATCATTTAACGAAGCGCGTCAAGGCGGGTCAACCCGGGCTCTCGATATGTTCCGTACATTGAGAGGCACGCGAAAATTGACCGGCGCCTGAGGCATGTCGCCGTGTATGGCTTCGACCACAAGTTTGCAATAAAGCACTCGCGGCGGCTAGTACACGGTCCCATTCTGTATTGCCGATGCCGCCATGCAACCAGTGTATGGCTTTGTAGAACTCGACACAGCCCAATCTGCTTCGCGCTGCGTACAGCTACTCGGATCGAACGGACGGGACACCTGATGGGGATAGGTCTCGCAGCAGGGGACTGTCGCCGTCAATCCAATCGCCGCGCGGGGGGGTGAAGATGTCGTATTCGAGCGTGTCTT
Source organism: Cupriavidus sp. 2TAF22 (assembly GCF_052115045.1). Taxonomy (NCBI): domain Bacteria; kingdom Pseudomonadati; phylum Pseudomonadota; class Betaproteobacteria; order Burkholderiales; family Burkholderiaceae; genus Cupriavidus; species Cupriavidus sp. 2TAF22. The sequence goes on along the minus strand of NZ_JBFRFX010000087.1, from coordinate 5,006 downwards.
CAAGCACTTCGGCTCGATGGGGAGTATTAGCCGGAATTACGACCACTTCCCCGGCTTCTACCAGTACGCCATGCTCGTTGGTCTCGTCCAGCCAAAACCGCATTGCACCCCTCACCACGAACGTGAACTGCTCGTTCGGGTGGGCGTGGAGTGGCACAAGGTCCCCCTTTCTTAAGGTCACTTCGCCGATCATCATGCGTTCCGACGTGATGAAACGGCGCGTGATGCCGCCGAGAATGGTTTCGCTCGGTCGCTCGGACCATCGATAGTGCAAGGCGACTTGAGACATTTTTAGCTTCCGTCATGGTCAGGGGGTCGAGGTTTTATCCGGCCACGCGGCGCGCGAACGGCCAAATCATCGGGGTGATCGCTAACATGCAGCGACGCGGCCTTTTGCGTCAAGCCTGCAAAGGTGATTGTTCCGTACCTCGGAATATCGGGCTCGCCCGATTCTGTGCGTTGAGCGGCCCCCTGTCTGTTTCGGGAGCGGCGCCGCATCAAATGCCTACGAAGCCGGGCGAGCAATTCGCCTCCTGTGCCTAGGCCTAACTCCCTTCGAGATTCCGAAGGTAAAGCTCGCCGCCAGACTGAGATGTCCTATCTAGCCTTTGGATCTTCCCCCGTTTCTGCGGGCCGCAGACCGGCGCGGTCAGCGGCTCCAAGCCGATGGCCGAGGCAAACGCCCTAGTTTTGTCAGCCGTGTGCAATCTGCTGGCTAGGATATTTAGCAGCGACTTCCCATGGGGTTCGGTATTCGAGTTTCGAGCCTGCGTTGCCGGTTGTAGATGCTCGATTTATTCTCGAATGGATGCAATGGCCGGGGCGCGCGTCGCGTACCAATGGTGCTACAACCGCCAAACAACCTTCCCCAGAAGCTCTCTATTGGCGCGTTGTCACAGCAATTTCTTGCACGACATCGGGACCACGATGGTCATGAATGCGGAACTATCTCGAAGTTTTGAAGACGTGCTCCTGCACGCCTACTTCGAAGCGCTCCTCGGCAGAACATCGTTCAGATGAAGCTTGTGTTCTCGACATATTTCCCACAGAAGGTGCCATTACCCCTCAGAGGCTGAATCCCGGTGGGCATGCCGCCGCGCCTGCACACCTCGAAATATGTCGATGCCCCCGTCAAGGGACGGGGACTCGATACTTGTTCGCTGGCCGTGCGCTAGAACACGTGCCTCGCGCCTACTACTAGCCCGGTCTGGTTAATACCGGGCGCAGTTGTTGTGCCTAGCACCACGCCGAAGTTAGAGGCTCCCTTGTTGTTCATGTAGGAAGCATTGGCGTATAGGCTAGTGCGCTTGGAGAGCGCATACAAGGCCGAGAGCGCATAGCTGTTCGCATCGGAGGAGGATCCGCGCATGTCAGTGCGATAAGCGCCCGCGCGCAGTTCGAAGCCGGGCGAAAAAGCGTAGGAAGCACCGACCCAGTAGAGGTTGGAGCGGAAGTTTGGGGTGCTGATGCCGCTTTGAAGATAGCGATAACCTCCCATTAACCCAAGGGCGCCGAAAGAGTAGCTCAGCGCCCCAACATATCGGCGCTCGACAGCGCTTGCCGTGGCGGTAGACTGCCCGCGGCGTTGATCGAAGGCCAGTGCCATTGAGATGTTGCCCGTCGTGTAGGTCGCACCCGCGCTAATCTCCTGTCCGATCCTGAAGGAGCCAGGCACCTCGCCGCCGTTGACTACCGTCGTGTCATAGCCCGGGGTATAAAGTCCCGTCACAGTCAGTCCGCCCAATACGCCCGTGTACTTGATGACATTGTCTGCACGGTTGGTGAACTGCGCGTCTTGCGACAGGATTGAGTAGGTGGAATAGCGCACCGGGTCGAAGGGCACGAAGATATCAAACAGTGTGTTGATCTGCCGGCCCAGCGTGACTTGCCCCCAACTCCCCGCAATGCCCACGTAGGCTTGCCGCCCAAACAGGCGTCCTCCCTGCGCCGAACTTCCGTTGTCGCTGTTGAAGCCGCTTTCGAGAGCAAATACGGCAGCTAGGTCTCCGCCCAGGTCTTCCCTGCCGCGCAGGCCCCAGCGCGATCCCGCCGTATTGCCCGACGCCATGCGATAGACGTTTGAGGAGCCAGTGGCATCGGCGTGATTTACATACTCGATTCCCGTATCGATCAAACCATAGAGGGTCACGCTGCTTTGCGCGTGCGCGCTAGCGTTGCACAGGCCGCAAAATGCGGCAGCCACGGCTGACAAGGTCTTCATATTCATGTCTTCTCCACCATCTCTCTGTTTTTGCTGTAATGCGCCAGACTGCTGCTCCCAGCGTGCGCGCGTTCCGGTCGACAATCGAGCAGCCGGATGTTTCAGCCCGAATGTAGTGGGCCTATTTTTGTCGAATCATCCTGACCGACATCGTGGTGAACTACGCCGGACAATTTACACACGCCGTTTACGACGCGCATCCAGAATGTCTTTTGACGCTGAGGCGACGTCAACCTATCCGCCCCATAGGTTCCGTACTTCGAGAAGGATCACGCATACAGAACGCCATACGCGGACTGAATGCAGCGCCAACTGCATCGTCGGTGTGTGAGGAGACGCGAATCAAAGTACGGAACGAACCTACCGTGACCGTTGACGTACTCGCATTCGACACCGCAGCATAAATATCTGGGAGATCCCTCAGAGGAGAGTACGGAGCATGATCCGAGATGCAATCGGTGCGATAGCTTTTCGCGCTTTGTATGGGGACGGCGGATTCACTATGAAGAACAAAACTGCGACCCATGAATCCCCGCGGGATATCCTTGATGGCATGAAGAGAATGAGTCCAATTTGACCGACCATCACTGAAAAGTAAGAGGGATTGGAACTAACGATGGAGGGGGAAGTGCCGACCATTCTTGAAATTGATCGCGCTTCCTCAGCCGACCGATCGCCAATCGTTATCACGGGATACTGAATCGCAGGCCATCCTGCTTGAGTGTTTCGAAACACAGCGATTTCGCTACGTTCCGCGGCTTAGGACGAGCGAACAGAATGTGCATCGCAAACGGCATGAAGCGCTTCATCACAATCGCGCCGCACGCCGTAAGCCTCACGGTGATCGTATATTGACTCTTACTTAAATGGAGAAATGCGTGAAAAACTCGACGTATGGCTCTTTTTCGACTGGTTTGCCGGCTGACCCGAGAATGGACGCGGAGAAAGAGTTCGAGTTTGCGACCAAGTCGGCCAGAATGGAGCTGAAGCAGGCTAAGGATCGTGCGGATTCAGAATTCTACAAGACGCTTAGAAATACGGCATCGATGGATCAACAAGCGATCTCGAATGCACAGACGCGCTTTGCGCAGGCGTTAGCTATTGCGAGCGAAAACTATCACCAAGCGCTCGCGAACGCTGAACGGGTCCGCCTCCGCACCACTCTCATCACGGAGGCGCCGATCGATCGTAGAGCATCGCCTGCCTCCCTGGACTAGGGGAAGAGCTGATCAACAACGTTCCGAATAACGTTGCCAACGGTTTCGGCTTCGTCCGTGCATTGGATCGCAATGCTCTCGCCCACTGCCGCCTGGGCGCTCGGCACGAACTCTTCGAGGGTTGGGCGGCGCTGCCGAACAGGCCGCCGGCCGCCGCTACCGTCCCAAAACCTGCCGATGCGGATCGATCACGAACTATTTGGGAACCCCGGCATACGAACTCCGCGTATGCCTGCGGCCCCTCTTCAAGGGTAATGAGTTTTACTCCAACCACGTCCGCGATGTGGATGCAGTCCCACAGAATTGCCTGCATGAGTTGCCGGTTGTAACGCATGACCAGCGTTTGTCCAGTGCGAAAGCTGTGTGATTTCGCCCGTCCGAGCGCGAGGCGGATGCTTAGACTGCCACGTCGTGCCGCCGAATCGCTAGCGCCGGGATCGTCGGTCACGTAAAGGCTCAGCGATGCGGTCTTGAAGCTGATGCGCTGGATCGACGAGCTGCATCTGGATGCATCCCTTCGCGGGCGCGCATGCTGGCCCGCCTGTTGCGACGGGAGGGTGTCCAGATCGGCCACCGGCGCGTGGGCACGCTGATGAAGCGCATGGGCATCGAGGCGCTGTACCGTCGGCCGAACACGAGCCGCAGGAATGCGGCGCACAAGATCTGGCCGTACCTACTGCGCGACCGGAAGATCAATCACACCAACCAGGTGTGGGCGCTAGACACGACCTACATTCCGATGGCGCGGGGCTTCGTGTATCTGACGGCGGCGGTGGACTGGGCCAGCCGCAAAGTACTGGCCCACCGGGTGGCGATCACTCTGGAGAGCTGCCATGCTGTCGAGGCGCTTGAGGTGGCCTTTGCGAAATACGGCACGCCGGAGATCGTCAAGACTAACCAGGGCAGCCAGTTCACCGCCGCGCAGTTCACCGACGCCGTGCTTGACCGCGGCATCCAACTGTCGATGGACGGCAAGGGCAGTTGGCGCGACAACGTGTTCGTCGAACGCCTTTGGCGCAGCGTCAAGTACGAGGAGGTCTATCTAAAAGCCTACGACTCGGGTCAGCCATGCGCGCCGATCTATCGCTAACTACCTGACCTGGTACAACCAACGACGACCCCATTCCAGTCTGGCAGACCAGACCACGGATGAGGCATACTTCGCCACACTGCCAGCGATCAAATCGGCAGCCTGACTGCCCCGGCGCTTCCACTTATAAACTCCGGATCTCTGTCCGAATAAGCGAAGCCACCTCTCAGTGCCTTGATTACGATTTCTGCTGACTCGAGCACATGCTGCTCAATCAGACCGCATGCGCGCTCGACGTCCTTGTGGCGGACGGCGTCAAGAATCTGATGATGTTCCTGTTGTGACTGAGGGTCCCAAGTTGTACTGATTGTGGTTGCGTACATATATCGCAGACGAGCTACATGCAATTCCTCGATCGTGCGCAGCAGTCTCGGCATGCCACACGGTCGAATCAATGCTCCGTGAAAAGCGCGGTTACAGCTTTCCCATTCCTCGATATCCGAGGCATGGTTGCCGCGTTCGATTGCTGTGGCTGCGT
>NZ_JBFRFX010000086.1:0-12324 GCF_052115045.1 Cupriavidus sp. 2TAF22 | reverse complement strand
GGGCAAGCCTGGCGCGCGCGCCTTCGCCGCGGCCTTGGCCGCGATGGCCGCGCCGCGGGCCCCGCCGACGGCGGGCAGGCCCGCGGTACGCGCCGGCGCAGGCTTGCGCTCGACGACGGCGTCCAGGGAGAGGGGAAATTTCGGGCGGCGCGGGGCAGTGCTCATGACGGCCGGGGACTGCGCGTGGAAGGGCTTATGCCAGCCACTGGTTGATCTGCTCGAGCTGACCGCGATGCGTCAGGTCCAGCTGCAAGGGGGTCAGCGAGACGTAGCCTTCGCCGGTGGCGTGGAAATCCGTGCCTTCGCTCGCGTCGCGCGCGTCACCGGCCGGGCCGATCCAGTAGTTGGTATCGCCGCGCGGGTTGACCTGCGTGATCACCGGCTGGGAAGGATGGCGCTTGCCGAGCCGTGTCGCCCGATAGCCCCGGATATGTTCGAACGGCAGGTTGGGAATATTGACGTTGAGCAAGAACGGTTCGGCCGCCGGCTTGGCGATATAGCGCTCGACAATGTCGCGCGCCACGCGCGCCGCCGCGTCAAGCTGCGTCCAGCCTTTGTCCACCTGCGAAAACGCGATCGAGGGAATCCCGAGCAGGAAGCCCTCGATGGCAGCGGCGACGGTGCCCGAGTACAGCACGTCCTCGCCCATGTTCTGGCCCTGGTTGATGCCGGACACCACCAGGTCGGGTTTTTCGTCCAGCAGGCCGGTCAGGGCAATATGCACGCAATCGGTCGGCGTGCCGTTGACGAAGCGAAAACCCTTCTGCACGCCCTCGCTCGCCTCGAAGATCGACAGCGGCCGTTGCAGGGTCAGCGAATTCGAAGCGCCGCTGTGGTTCTGCTCGGGCGCGATCACCGTGATGCGTGCCAGCGGCGCCAGCGCGGCGTGCAGCGCGGCAAGCCCTGGCGCCAGGTAACCGTCATCGTTTGCGAGGAGGATATGCATGGCCGCGATTGTACCCGACAAGGCTGCTGCGCACGCCCTGACCGCGCCGCAAAATCCGCCTCCTGCGCGGCTCGGCGGGGATCTGTGCGGAAGCTAACAGAACGACCGTGCTATTTTTGCGCTACACTTGCCCGGGCCCGTCTGGCGTAATGCGGATACGGCGCCAACGCAACAGGCGCCGGCCCGCGCATCCACCGCGCATGCACCTTTTTGCGCCATCGCCGCCGGGCAACGGACATAACAACCCGTAGAACATATCACCGGAGACATGATGAAAGCCGTACTGTGCAAAGCCTGGGGCCCGCCCGATTCGCTGGTTCTCGAAACCCTGCCCGATCTCGTGCCCGCCCAGGGCGAAGTCGTGATCGACGTCAAGGCGGCCGGCGTGAATTTCCCCGACGTCCTCATCATCCAGAACAAATACCAGGCCAAGCCGCAACTGCCCTTCTCGCCGGGCTCGGAACTGGCGGGCGTGGTCAATGCCGTCGGCGAGGGCGTGACCCACGTCAAGCCGGGCGACAAGGTCATCGCCTACCTGGGCAACGGCGCCTTCGCGTCGCAGGCCAAAGCCCCGGCCAGTGCCGTGGTGCCGATGCCGCCGGGCATCGACTTCGAGACCGCCGCGGCATTCACGCTCACCTACGGCACGTCGCACCACGCCGTGATCGACCGCGGCGAACTGAAGGCGGGACAGACCATGCTGGTGCTCGGCGCGGCCGGCGGCGTGGGCCTGGCTGCCATCGAGATCGGCAAGGCCATCGGCGCGCGCGTGATCGCGGCCGCCTCCACCGATGAAAAGCTGGCGGTGTGCAAGGAGCACGGCGCCGATGCGCTGATCAACTACAGCACCGAAGACCTGCGCGAGCGCGTCAAGGCGCTCACCGACGGCAAGGGCCCCGACGTCGTCTATGACCCGGTCGGCGGCATCTATGCGGAGCCGGCCTTCCGCTCGATCGGCTGGCGCGGCCGCTACCTGGTGGTGGGCTTCGCCAACGGCGAGATCCCCAAGCTGCCGCTGAACCTGGCGCTGCTCAAGGGCGCCTCGCTGGTGGGCGTGTTCTGGGGCGACTTCGCGCGCCGCGAGCCCAAGGCCAACCAGGCCAATATGGCGCAGATGCTGGGCTGGATGAAGGAAGGCAAGATCCGCCCGCACATCTCCGCGCGCTATCCGCTCGAGCAGGCACCGCAGGCGCTCAAGGACATGGAAGCCCGCAAGGTCACCGGCAAGATCGTCATCGTGCCCTGATCATGCCCTGGTCCCGCACGCGGCCACCACTGGCTGCCGTGCGCACTGCGTGAAAGAAAAGAGCGCCTGGGTGCCAACGCACCCGGCGCTCTTTTCATTTCCGCCTGCTTGTTCGCGTAGCCGATGAAGTCGCGCGGGACGCTGGCGTTCTGCCGGCTGCGGGCCGGCATCGTTGCCGCCCTCCAAGTTCTGCCAGTACCACGCGCGGCTACAGGCGCTCGGTCTCGCCCGTGCGCGGCTGCCACTTCATCAGCCGCTTCTCCACGCTGCCCACCAGCGTGTCCAGCACCAGCGCCGCCGCGGTCAGCACCACGATGCCGGCGAACACGGTGTTGATGTCGAAGGTGCCTTCGGCCTGCAGGATCAGATAGCCCACCCCGCGTGCCGAGCCGAGGTATTCGCCCACCACCGCGCCAACGAAGGCCAGGCCCACCGAGGTATGCAGCGAGGAAAAGACCCAGCTGGTCGCGCTGGGCAGGTAGACATGGCGCAGCAGCTGTTGCCGGTTCGCGCCCAGCATGCGCACATTGGCCAGCACCACCGGGCTGACTTCCTTGACACCCTGGTAGACGTTGAAGAACACGATGAAGAACACCAGCGTCACTGCCAGCGCCACCTTGGACCAGATGCCCAGGCCGAACCACACGGCGAAGATCGGTGCCAGGATCACGCGCGGCATCGAGTTCATGGCCTTGATATAGGGATCGAGGATGGCCGAGGTGAGCGGGCTGAGCGCCAGCCACAGGCCCACGCCGAGCCCGGCGGCGGTACCGATGCCGAACGCCAGCAGCGTCTCGATCAGGGTCACGCCGAGGTGGATGTAGATATCGCGCTCGACCACGAACCAGGTCCAGATGCGCTGGGCCACCATCAGCGGTTCACCGAAGAAGAAGGCAACCTGCTGCGAACGCGTGGCGATATGCCAAGCGCCGAGGATCACTACGAGGACGAGCAACTGCCAGAAGCGCAGCATGCCCTTGGAGTCGGGACGGAATGCCATGGGAATGGAATGGAAATCAGTGCGGATTGAATGGGAGAGATGCCTGCGATGCGGCGGCGGCCGTGTCAGGCCACCTTGCGCTGCTGCGCGTAGCCTTTCAGCACCTCTTCGCGCAGCACGTCCCAGATGGCGGCGTGCAGTTCGATGAACCGCGGGTGATTGCGGATCTCGGCCACGTCGCGCGGGCGCGGCAGGTCGATGACGAACTCGCCGATCGGGTGCGTGCCGGGTCCCGCCGACAGCACGACCACGCGATCGCTCATGGCAATGGCTTCATCGAGGTCGTGGGTGATGAACAGCACCGCCTTGCGCTTGGCCGCCCACAGGTCCAGCACCTCGTTCTCCATCAACTGGCGGGTCTGGATGTCGAGCGCGGAAAACGGCTCGTCCATCAGGATGATGTCCGGGTCCAGCACCAGCGTCTGCGCCAGGCTCACGCGCTTGCGCATGCCGCCCGAGAGCTGGTGCGGGTAGCGGTCGCCGAAACCGCCCAGGCCCACGCGGCGCAGCCAGGCCTCGCCCTCCTGCTGCGCCTCGGCGCGCGGCATGCCGCGGAACTCGAGTCCGGCGATCACATTGTCCAGCGCGCTGCGCCACGGCATCAGCGCTTCGGCCTGGAACATATATCCGGCGCGCTCGTTGATGCCGCGCAGCGGCTCGCCGAACACCCGCACTTCGCCAATCGACGGCTGCAGCAGGCCGGCACCGACATTGAGCAAGGTGGACTTGCCGCAGCCGGTCGGGCCCACTACGGAAACGAACTCGCCGGGCTGGATGTCGAGGGTGACGTCCTTGACGGCGGTATAGCGCTGGCTGCGGTCTTCGCGCGAGACGAAGGTGCAGGTGACGTTGTCGAGGGAAAGTGCGGCAGTGCTCATGGCTGGCTCTTGGCGAATCTTTGGCGAATCTTTGGCGAATCCCGGCGATGCGGCACCGTCGATACCGCACGGCGCCTCGGCGCGACTGGAGTACGTGAATCCGTGAAATCGTGCGGCGGGCCTCAGGGCCGCGCAAATGCAAAGGCCCGCTGCGTGCAGCGGGCCACAGGCTCCCGTTGCGCGGGCGAAGCCTTACTTGTACTTGGCGTTGGCCTTCTGCACGAAGCTGTTGGTGAACGTGTTCTCCAGCTTGATGGCCTTGCCCTTCAGGTCCGGGTCGAACTGCTGCAGCGTATTGAGCGCGGTCTTGGGACCATCGGCGGGCATCGTGCCGTCCGGCGAGATCGCTTCCTTGACCTTGTCCCAGGCGGACAGGTACAGCGCGCGGTCGCCCAGCAGGTAGCTCTCCGGCACGGTCTTGACGATGTCGGACGGACCAGCCTTTTGCAGCCACTTGAGCGCACGCACCATGGCGTTGGTCAGGGCCTGCGTGGTGTTCGGGTTCTGCTGGATGAAGGCGCTCGATGCGTAGAGGCAGCCGGACGGCATGTTGCCGCCGAACACCGCCTGGGTGTCCTTGAGCGTGCGGGTATCCGAGGCGATGTGCACTTCGTTCTTCTGCGTCAGCATCGACACCACCGGATCGAGGTTGGCCATCGCGTCGATCTGGCCCGAGCGCATCGCGGCCACCGCGCCGGCGCTGGCGCCGACGCCGATGAAGGACACGTCCGACGCCTTCAGCCCGGCCTTGGCCAGCACGAAATTGGCCATCATGTTGGTGGACGATCCCGGCGCGGTGACGCCGATCTTCTTGCCCTTCAGGTCGGCCACGGACTTGAAGTTGGGCATGGTCTTGTTGGAGACCACCAGCACGATCTGCGGGGCACGGCCCTGCAGCACGAATTCCTGGTACTGCTGGCCCTTGGCCTGCAGGTTGAGGGTGTGCTCGTAGGCGCCGGAAACCACGTCCGCGCTGCCGCCCACCACGGCCTGCAGCGCCTTGGCGCCGCCGGCGAAGTCGACGATGTCGACGTCGAGGCCTTCATCCTTGAAATAGCCGAGACGCTCGGCGATGGTCAGCGGCAGGTAGTAGAACAGGTTCTTGCCGCCGACGGCGATGGTGACCTTGGTCTTCTCGGGCTTGCCCTGCGCCTGCGCATAGCCACCGAAGGTGAGCCAGCCAGCCAGGAACAGCGCCAGCGCGATCAGCGCCTGCTTCCAGAATTTCTTGTTATACATTGCTCTCTCCTACCTGTTGTACCCGGGGCAACCGTGCCGCGCAGCGGCAAGCTGCGATGCTATCCGATGCGCACCGGGGCCGCATCGGGATCAACACCTATGCCGTGCCCGGTGCCGCTGCGACGGCATCGACGATACAGGGCGAGCCTTTCGGCCGCCTTTCGACCGCCTTTCGACCACAGTCCGGCCCTCGCTCGACCGCCCCACTGCTTCGGGCCGCGCCGGCACGCCGGTTTCCACCTGGCTCACTCGGCGTGGATATCGGCGGACTTGATCACCTTGCCCCAGCGCGCCAGTTCGCCGCGCTGGTAGGTCGCCAGCTGCTGCGGCCCCATGAATTTCGCCTCCGCGCCCAGTTCCTCGGCCTTCTTGCGGAAGGCGTCGGTCTGCATGATGCGCTCGATCTCGCCGGCCAGCTTGTCGATGATCGGCCTGGGCGTGCCGGCCGGCGCGTACATGGCGAACCAGGAAGACACGTCGAGGTCGGGATAGCCGGCCTCGGGCGCGGAAGGCACGTCCTTCAGGCTGGGCAGGCGCTGCTTGCTGGTCACCACCAGCGGGCGCAGCTTGCCGCCCTGGATATGCCCCATCAGCGGCGGCGGCGTGGTGATGGTGAGGTCGACGGAGCCGCCCAGCAGGTCGGTCATGGCCGGGCCCGTGCCCTTGTATGGGACATGGGTGATCTGGATGCCGGCCATCTGGTTCAGCAACTCGGTCGAGACGTGCTGCAGCGAGCCATTGCCCGACGAGGCGTAGTTGAGCTTGTTGGGATTGGCCTTGGCATAGGCCACCAGTTCCTTGAGCGTCTTGACCGGCAGGCTCGGGCGCACCACCAGCACTTGCGGCGCCGACAGGAGATTGGCGACCGGCGCGAAGTCCTTCACCGGGTCCCACGAGGTCTTCGTCAGCAGCGGCGTGATGACCTGGTAGCCGGAGTACTGCACCATCAGGGTGTAGCCGTCCGGCTTGGCGCGCGCCACGGTCTGCGCCGCGATGCCGCCCGAGCCGCCGGGACGGTTGTCCACCACCACCGGCTGGCCGAGCGCCTTGGCCAGCGGCTCGGAAATCATGCGCGCGGCCAGGTCGGTGGTGCCGCCGGCGGCGGCCGACACCACCAGCGTCACGGGCCGCTGCGGCCACGCGCCGTCCTGCGCCGAAGCGGTGGCGCCGGCCAGGCCGGCGACCAGCGCCGCGGCGGCGGCAAGCGCCCTGCGGCGCGCGGGCGATGCAGCGCGCATGGCAGCGGACAGGCTGGACTGCGAGGACTGCGAGGAATGCGAACGTGTGTCGGCGTATGCCGGGATGCGGGGCATGGGTGTCTCCTGCTTGCTGCTCTTTGAGCTTGGTCTTGTCTTGCGCCCGCGCCGGCCCTCGCCGCGCGGTGCGCACCCGCTCTTGCGGGTTTTTTCCAGGGAATGCCTAACGGGTTCCTGCGGGCACGGCTCAGGGCTGCGTGCCGTCCTGCGCGGCAAAATGGCCGGCCAGCCACGCCGGCGGCTGGTGCGTGCGCAGGCGCGGGCCGGCCCGCAGCAGCTGGCTGGCGGTGTCGCGCTGGACCAGCGCCGGCAAGCCCGCCACCACGTCGAGCAGGCGGCCCAGGTCCACGCCGGTGTCCACGCCCATTGCGGCGAACATATGCACCAGCTCCTCGGTGCTGACGTTGCCGCTCGCCCCGGGCGCGTAAGGACAGCCGCCGAGTCCGCCGGCGGCGGCGTCGAAGCGCGTCACGCCCACCTGCCACGCGGCCAGCGCGTTGGCCAGGCCCATGCCGCGCGTGTTGTGAAGATGGATGGTCAGGCCGGTCCGCGGCAGTTCACGCTGGAAGCGTTCGCACAGCGCCGCGACCTGCGTGGGATAGGCCATGCCGGTGGTATCGCACAGCGTGATGCCGCTCGCGCCGGCCTCGGCGAACGACCTGGCGAGCGCCATCACGGCGTCGGCGTCGACCTCGCCCTCGAAGGGGCAGCCGAACACCGTGGACAGCGAGACATTGACCGGCACGCCGGCCTCGCCCGCCGCCGCGGTCATCGCCAGCAACTGCGCCTGCGACTGCGCGCGCGTCATGCGCAGGTTGGCGCGGTTGTGGGTCTCGCTGGCGGACATCACCAGATTGAGCTCGTCGGGCCGGCAAGACAGCGCACGCTCCAGGCCGCGCAGGTTGGGCACCAGCGCGGTATAGCGCACGCCGGCGGCGCGCTGCATGCGGTGCATCACGGCTTCGGCATCGGCCAGCGCGGGAATCGCCTTGGCCGAGGTGAAGGAAGTTGCCTCGATACGGGCAAAGCCACACGCGGACAGCGCATCCAGGAAGGCCACCTTGGCATCGGTCGGCACCACCACCGGCTCGATCTGCAGGCCGTCGCGCGGCGCCACCTCGTTGATCTCGATGCGGGCCGGGCCGCGCAGAGCGGCCGGCGTGGCGAAGGCGGCGGCGCTCATGCCACCACCCCGCGTGCGCGCAGGTCGGCGATGGTGGCGGCGTCGAAGCCGGCCTTCGCCAGCACCGCATCGGTATGCTCGCCCAGCGTGGGCGCGCGGTCGTGGATGGCACCCGGGCTGCCCGACAGCTTGGGCATGATGCCCGGCACCTCCACGGTCAGCCCGCCGGCCGAGGTCACGCTCTCGATCACGCCGCGCGCACGGTAGTGCGGGTCTTCGGCGATGTCCTTGACCGTGTAGATGCGGCCCGAGGGCACTTCGGCCTGCTTGAGCGCGGCCAGCGCATCCTCCACGCTCTGGCTGCGGGTCCAGGCCGCGATGGCCGCATCGATTTCCTCGACGCGCCTGACGCGGCCGTCGTTGCGCTCCAGCGCCGGATCCCCGGCCAGGTCGGCGCGGCCCATGGCATGCATCAGGCGCTTGAAGATGGCGTCGCCGTTGGCGGCGACCAGCACATACTCTCCGCTGGCGCAGGGATAGGCATTGGACGGTGCGATGCCGGGCAAGGCGCCGCCGGCCGGCTGGCGCACCGCGCCAAATGCGGAGTACTCCGGCAGCAGGCTCTCGCTCAGGTTGAACAACGATTCGTAGAGGGCCACGTCGATCACCTGCCCCTGGCCGCCGCGCGCGTCGCGCTCGTACAGCGCCAGCAGCACACCGAGCGCGCCATGCAGGCCGGCGATGGTGTCGCCCAGCGACAGGCCCGCGCGCACCGGGGCGCGGCCGGGCTCGCCGGTCAGGTAGCGCAGGCCGCCCATGGCCTCGGCCACCGCGGCAAAGCCGGGTTCGTCCTTCTTCGGGCCGGTCTGGCCGTAGCCGGAAACCCGCACCATGATCAGGCCGGGATTGTCCGCGCGCAGCGACTCGAAGCCCAGGCCCCACTTTTCCATGGTGCCGGGCCGGAAGTTCTCGATCAGCACGTCGGCCCCGGCCGCCAGCTTGCGCACCACCGCCTGGCCTTCGGCCTGGCGCAGGTCGATGCAGATCGATTGCTTGTTGCGCGACTGTGCCTCCCACCAGACCGACGTCTCGCCATGCAACATGCGCCATTTGCGCAGCGGGTCGCCCTGCCCGGGCGGCTCGACCTTGACCACCTGGGCGCCGAAATCGGCGAGGGTCTTGGCGGCAAAGGGGCCGGCAATCAGTTGTCCGAGTTCCAGGACCCGAATGCCTTCGAGAATCTGTCGCGCCATGTGGAGGGTCTCCGTGCCGTATCGGTTGCTGCGTGCCGGGCATCCTGGCTATCTGCCGGCGCCACGCCTTGTTTCGACGCAGTTTGCCCTAGCCGCGCGCATGGCGGAATCGGCATTCGGAGAAGCGGGTTGTCTTGGAACGCGAAAGCTGTCCGGTCGGGCGCTTGCTCCAGGACGAAGCGAAGCGGGCCTGGCCAGGCGTGCGGCTGCAGACCGTACAAGCCGTGCGGCAAGGCCGCGCAACCACGCCGGGACCGTCTTGAAGCGACCGTTCAGAACGGCGCGCGGTCGCCGCAAAGATGCGTGATCAGCAGCCGCGCCGACACCGTCAGCCCGGCCGGATCGCGCATGCCGATCAGGAGCGAGCGGCGCGCCCAGGCGTCCTGCAGCGCCACCAGCGACAGGCCCATCGACTGCACATGCGGCTCGGCCGCGATGCGCGGCAGCACGCCCACGCCCAGCCCCGCCATCACCATGCGGCACATGGCATCGAAGCTGCGCACCTGGATGCGCAGGCGGAACGGCCGGTCCAGCCGGCTGCTCTCCTCCAGCAGGCGCGCGGCAAGCGACGTCACCTGCGGCAGGCTGACGAAGTCGTATTCGAGGGTATCGGCATAGCGCACCGGCCCGCGCTCCGAGAGCGGATGGTGCGGCGGCGTGACCAGCACCAGTTCGTCCTGGCGGTACTCGACGGTGACCAGGCCGGCGCTGGGCGTGCGGTCGGCAAAGATGCCGACGTCGGCGCGGTTCTCGACCAGCGCAGCCACGATTTCGCTGCTGTTCTGCTCTTCGAGCTCGATGCGGATGGTGGGATGCAGCGCCATGAAGGTCGCCAGGTCATCGGGCAGGAACTGCGTGATGGCCGAGGTATTGGCGCACACGCGCACCTGGCCGCGCACGCCGCTGGCGTAGTCGGACATCACGCCGGCCATGCGCTCCACATCCTGCAGGATGGTGAGCGCGTGATGGAAGCAGGCCTGCCCGGCCTCGGTCAGCTGCACGCCGGCGGCGTGGCGGAAGAACAGCGGCGCGCCGACCGCGGCTTCCAGGTCGGAGATGCGCTTGCTGGCCGCGGCCACGGCCAGGTGGGACTGGCGCGCGCCCGCGGAGATGCTGCCCTGGCGAGCCACAGCGACGAACAGCCCGAGCGTGACGAGGTCGAAGCGAGCAAGGTTCATGCGGTTGCGTTCAGCCCATGGAGGCAGGCACGGCTACACCGAGCGCCGGTCCATCACCGCGCGGGCGATGGTGCCGGCATCGACGTACTCCAGCTCGCCGCCCACCGGCACGCCGCGCGCCAGGCGCGACACCTTGAGTCCGCGCGCCTTCAGCATCTCGCCCACATAGTGCGCGGTGGCTTCGCCCTCGCTGGTGAAATTGGTCGCGACGATGACCTCGGCAACCGGGCCGCCCAGGGCCGGGTCGGTGGCGCGCGCCAGCAGCCGGTCCAGGTGGATCTCGCGCGGGCCGACGCCGTCCAGCGGCGAGAGCCGGCCCATCAGCACGAAGTACTGGCCGCGGTAGGTCAGGGTCTGCTCGATCATGGCCTGGTCGGACGGCGTTTCCACCACGCACAGCAGCGAGGCGTCGCGCCGCTCGTCCAGGCAGGTCGAGCAGATTTCCTGCTCGGTGAAGGTATTGCAGCGCGAGCAATGCTTGATGCCGTCGGCCGCGCCGCGCAGCGCGTCGCCGAGCTTGCGCGCGCCTTCGCGGTCGTGCTGCAGCAGATGGTAGGCCATGCGCTGCGCGGACTTGGGGCCGACGCCGGGCAAGACCCGCAGGGCCTCGATCAGCGCCTGCAGCGAAGTCGGTGGCGCGTTCTTCACGCGGCGCCTCCGTCGGCGGGGCGCCGGTCGGGCGCGGCCATGCTCACCACCGGCGTGTGGTGCAGCACGGTGGGAAACGGCTCGTAGAAATGGTGCAGCAGGGCCTTCCACTGCTGGTATTCGGGAGAGCCGCGGAAACCTTGCGTGTGATCTTCCAGCGTGCGCCAGCGGACCGTCAGCAGGTAGTCGGACGGCTGCTCGATACAGCGATGCAGTTCGAGCCCGAGGAAACCCGGCATGCCCGCGATGATATGGCGTGCGTGCCCGAAGGCCGCCTCGAAGGCGACCTCCTGGCCGGGCCGTACCGGCAGCACTGCGGATTCGAGGATCATGCCTGGCTCCGTTGCGCGCATCAGACTCGGGACGCGGCTCAGAACGGCATCTTGAAGCCCGGCGGCAGCGGCAGGCCAGACGTCATCGATCCCATCTTTTCCTGCGTGGTCGCCTCGGCCTTGCGCACGGCGTCGTTGAAGGCAGCCGCCACCAGGTCTTCCAGCAATTCCTTGTCCTCGCCCTCGGCCAGCAGGCTGGGGTCGATGGAGACGCGCTTGACGTCGTTCTTGCAGGTCATGGTCACCTTGACCAGGCCGGCGCCGGACTGGCCCTCGACCTCGATCAGGGCAAGCTGCTCCTGCATCTTCTTCATGTTTTCCTGCATCTGCTGGGCTTGCTTCATCAGCCCGGCCAGTTGGCCCTTCATCATGGAAAGCTCCTGATTAGCGTGTTGGATGGAAACCACGGGCCGCCGCGCGTCATGGGCGCCGGCGACCCGTCATGGAAGTCGTTCAATCGGTCAGGCCGCCCGCGGCTGGATCGACCCGGGCAGGATATGGCCGCCGAACTCGCGCAGCAAGCCCTGCACAAAGGGATCCCCCTCGATGGTGGCCTCGGCCTCGCGCTGGCGCTCGGCGCGCGCCTGGGCATCCGCCGCCGCCGCCGTATCGGCGACCGCGCCGATCTCGCATTGCACCCGCACCTCGGTACCGAGGTGCTCGCCCAGCGTCTGCTGCAGGCGCTCGACCACGCCGGCCTCGGTGATGGGCGCCACCGGCGCGCGCAGATGGAATGTACGCCCCACCACCTGTACCAGTTCGCTCTGGTAGGCAAGCTGCTGCGCCAGCCCCTTGAGCGACAGGCTGGCGGCCAGCGCCGGCCAGGCGCCGGTGAAGACCGGCGGCGTGCCGTCTTCGCCGGCCACCGGCGGCTTGGGCGGGGTAAGGCGCACGGCTGCGACAGGCTCTGCCGGTGCCGGTGCCGGCGCCTGTGCAGGAGCGGCCTGCACGGCTGGCCGGGCCGGCTCGCGGCGCTGTGGCGCCGGCTGCCGTGCGGGCATGGGTTCGGGATCGCTGCCGTAGGCGTCGCTGCCGTACGGACCAATGACCGGCAGGTCCGGCGGCAGGTCTTCCCACGGCGGCACGTCGCTGCTGCCGGCGAATTCCCACGGCGGGACATCGCCGGACGGGCCAGGATCGGCAGGCTCCATGGCGGGCGCGCGGCGCGGCGGCGGCTCGGCGCGAGCCGGCGCGGCGGCAACCGGGGCCGGCCGCACCACCGCGG
>NZ_JBFRFX010000085.1:0-12331 GCF_052115045.1 Cupriavidus sp. 2TAF22 | reverse complement strand
GAAGTGGCGCGCAAGCTATCCAGCGACGCCGGCTCGATGAAGATGTTCGACATTGCCGATCGCATTGAAGCCACCATGCAGGATGGCAAGAAGATGTTCGCCAACCTGGACTGGTTCAGCGCGGTGAGCTACCACATGATGGGCGTGCCCACCGCCATGTTCACCCCGCTGTTCGTGATCTCGCGCACCTCGGGCTGGGCCGCGCACATCATCGAGCAGCGCATCGACAACAAGATCATCCGCCCGAGCGCGAACTACACCGGGCCGGAGAACCTGAAGTTCGTGCCGATCGGCAAGCGCAAATGAGCAGATGAGCAAATGAGCAAGGGGCGCCGGGCGCCGCGGCCTGCAGTGCGCCGCAAGCCGCGTAGCGCGGCTGCCCGGGCCGAATTGTGTAACCAATGGCCGGGGTGCTTCGCCCCGACTTTCAAATCGTAGAGAATAGCGGCGGATATGTGACTGCCGGGCTTCCCGCCAGGCACCCGCCTTTTACCCCACACCAGAAGGAACCCACAGAATGAAGCATCTCGTCCTCGCCGCCTGCATCGGCGCATTTTCGCTGACCTCCGCCGGTGTTGCGATGGCCCAGGAACCGGCCACGAAGGCCGCTCCCGCCAAGAAGGCCCCGGCCAAGCACAGCACCAAGAAGACTGCCGCCGCACCGGAAGCCGCGGCCGCCCCGAATGGCGAAAAGTGGCAGTGCGAGCTGGGCCACGCCATCTATATCAGCGGCAACATGCTGCGCGACGAAGTCATCGTCCTGAACTGGGAAGGCCGCGAATACCGCCTGCCGCGCCTGTCCACCGTGACCGGCGCCGACCGTTACTACGACGCCCGCTCCGGCATGGACCTGGTCGTGATCCCGAGCAAGGCCATGCTGTTCAACAAGAACGCCGGCCAGCGCCTGGCCGACGAATGCCAGACCGCCGACATGCAGTCCGGCGGCTCGGCTCCGACCCAGGCAGGCGCGCTGCGCGCACCGGTCGCCACGCCGCTGCTGGTCGCCCCCGCGGCACCCGCAGCCGCCGCCGGCCAGGCCCCGGCGAAGCAATAAGCAGCCAGCCACGTAGCAAGCAGGCTCCGCAAGCATCACAAAGCAATAAAAAAGGCACCAGGAAGCACAAATACCGAGGGGGACCTCATGTCTGCACACATTCCGAACGTCCGGCCCGAACCTGACCAGGTACTGGTCGATATCGTCGAGTACGTGACCAGACACCCGATCAGGAGCGCGCTGGCCTATGACACGGCCCGCAACTGCCTGATCGACACCCTTGGCTGCGGCCTGGAAGCCTTGTCCTACCCCGCCTGCACCAAGCTGATGGGCCCCATCGTGCCCGGCACGGTGGTCCCCAACGGCGCCAAGATTCCCGGCACCCAATTCCAGCTCGACCCGGTCCAGGCCGCCTTCAATATCGGCGCCATGATCCGCTGGCTCGACTTCAACGACACCTGGCTTGCCGCCGAATGGGGCCACCCGTCGGACAACCTCGGCGGCATCCTCGCCACCGCCGACTGGCTCTCGCGCACCAGCGTGGCCGCCGGGCGCAAGCCGCTGACCATGAAAGACGTGCTCACCGGCATGATCAAGGCCCACGAGATCCAGGGCTGCATCGCGCTGGAAAACTCCTTCAACAAGGTCGGCCTGGACCACGTGGTGCTGGTCAAGGTGGCGTCCACCGCCGTGGTCGCCCAGATGCTCGGCCTCACGCGCGACGAGATCATCAACGCGGTGTCGCTGGCGTGGGTCGACGGACAGTCGCTGCGCACCTACCGCCACGCTCCCAACACCGGCAGCCGCAAGAGCTGGGCCGCCGGCGATGCCACCAGCCGCGCCGTGCGCCTGGCGCTGATCGCCAGGACCGGCGAGATGGGCTATCCCTCGGTGCTGTCGGCCAAGGGCTGGGGCTTCTACGACGTGCTGTTCAAGGGCCAGCCCTTGCGCTTCCAGCGCCCCTACGGCTCGTACGTGATGGAGAACGTACTGTTCAAGATCTCCTTCCCGGCCGAATTCCACTCGCAGACCGCGGTGGAGGCCGCGATGACCCTGCACGGCCAGCTTGCCGCCACAGGCCGCACCGCGGCGGACATCGGGCGCGTCACCATCCGCACGCACGAGGCCTGCATCCGCATCATCGACAAGCAGGGCCCGCTGGCGAACCCCGCCGACCGGGATCACTGCATCCAGTACATGGTCGCCGTGCCGCTGCTGTTCGGCCGGCTGACCGCCGAAGACTACGAAGACAAGGTCGCGGCCGACCCGCGCATCGACGCGCTGCGCGACAAGATCGCCTGCGTGGAAGACACCGCCTTCACCGCGGACTACCATGATCCCGGGAAGCGCTCGATCGCCAATGCCCTGACCGTGGAACTGAACGACGGCACGGTTTTGCCAGAAGTGGTGGTGGAATATCCGATCGGCCA
The DNA here is from genome assembly GCF_052115045.1 of Cupriavidus sp. 2TAF22. Lineage (NCBI taxonomy): Bacteria > Pseudomonadati > Pseudomonadota > Betaproteobacteria > Burkholderiales > Burkholderiaceae > Cupriavidus > Cupriavidus sp. 2TAF22. The sequence goes on along the minus strand of NZ_JBFRFX010000085.1, from coordinate 9,907 downwards.
CAGGCGTCGCCGCGAAGACGGCATCCCCCTGCTGGTGGAGAAATTCAAGACCAACCTGGCGCGCCGCTTCCCGCCCAGGCAGCAGGAGGCCATCCTGGCCGTGTCGCTCGACCAGGCACGCCTGGAGGCGATGCCGGTCCACGAGTATGTGGATCTGTACGTGATCTGAGCAAAGCGGCCGCGCAACGCGCGCTGGCTTGCCCTACAATCGACGCGGTGCATGCAGTGGCAAGGCCTCGTCGGCGCAAGGCCGCACGCAGCAGCCGGAAGCAAGGCCAGGAAGCAGGAACCCAGAAGCAAAAAAAAGCAGCAAGGCAGAAGCAGCAGCAAGCATGAACACGGCGCCTCGCCGGCGCCCGCGCCGCACTGCGGGCTGGTTCCAGCGCCCGCAGTGCGGCCCGAGCAGCAAGACCGGTTTACGAGTCCAAGCTAGTCCGCACCATCTTTCGAATGGAGTAAGGCAATGCCCCACAATCTCAATAAGACTCTGAAAGAATTCAAGATCAGCCCCGGCGTCAAGGGCCAGTACTATTCCCTGCCGAAACTGGGCAAGGCACTGGGCGTGGCGGTCGAGCGCCTGCCGGTATCGATTCGCGTCGTGCTCGAATCGGTGCTGCGCAACTGCGACGGCAAGAAGGTCACCGAAGAACACGTGCGCCAACTGGCCAACTGGCAGCCGGTTGCCGAGCGCGTGGACGAAATCCCCTTCGTGGTAGCCCGCGTGGTGCTGCAGGACTTCACCGGCGTGCCGTTGCTGGCCGACCTGGCCGCCATGCGCAACGTGGCCGAGAAGATGGGCAAGAACCCCAAGAAGATCGAGCCGCTGGTCCCGGTGGACCTGGTGGTCGACCACTCGGTGCAGATCGACCATTTCCGCGAGAAGAAGGCGCTGGACCTCAATATGCAGCTGGAATTCCAGCGCAATAACGAGCGCTACCAGTTCATGAAGTGGGGCATGCAGGCCTTCGACACCTTCGGCGTGGTGCAGCCGGGCTTCGGCATCGTGCACCAGGTCAACCTGGAGTACCTCGCGCGCGGCGTGCACAAGAAGGACGGTGTGTACTACCCCGACACCCTGGTCGGCACCGACAGCCACACCACCATGATCAACGGCATCGGCGTGGTGGGCTGGGGCGTGGGCGGCATCGAGGCGGAAGCCGGCATGCTGGGCCAGCCGGTCTACTTCCTGACGCCGGACGTGGTCGGCGTGGAACTGAAGGGCCGCCTGCGCGAAGGCGTCACCGCTACCGACCTGGTGCTGACCATCACCGAAATGCTGCGCCGCGAAAAAGTGGTCGGCAAGTTCGTCGAGTTCTTCGGCGAAGGCACGGCGAGCCTGGCGCTGCCGGACCGCGCCACCATCGGCAACATGGCGCCCGAGTACGGCGCCACCATGGGCTTCTTCCCGGTCGACGAAAAGACCATCGACTACTTCAAGGGCACCGGCCGCACGGAAGAGGAGATCGCCGCCTTCGAAGGCTATTTCCGCGCCCAGAACATGTTCGGCGTGCCCAAGGCCGGCGAAATCGACTTCACCAAGGTCGTCACGCTCGATCTCGGCACCGTGGCTCCCTCGCTGGCCGGCCCCAAGCGCCCGCAGGACCGCATCGAGATCGGCAACGTCAAGACCACCTTTGCCTCGCTGTTCGCCAAGCCGACCGCCGAGAATGGCTTCAACAAGGACATCGCCGAGCTGGACAAGACCTACACCACGGCCGACGGCGTGAACGTGAAGAACGGCGACGTGCTGATCGCCGCCATCACCTCCTGCACCAACACCTCCAACCCGAGCGTGCTGCTGGCCGCCGGCCTGCTGGCCAAGAAGGCGGTGGAAGCCGGCCTGAAGGTGGCGCCGCACATCAAGACCTCGCTCGCTCCCGGCAGCCGCGTGGTGACGGAATACCTGCAGGCCACCGGCCTGCTGCCCTACCTGGAAAAGCTGGGCTTCGGCGTGACCGCCTACGGCTGCACCACCTGCATCGGCAACGCCGGCGACCTCACGCCGGAGCTCAATGAGGCCATCACCAAGAACGACCTGGTGGCCGCCGCGGTGCTGTCCGGCAACCGCAACTTCGAGGCGCGCATCCACCCGAACATCCGCGCCAACTTCCTGGCCTCGCCGCCGCTGGTGGTGGCCTACGCCATCGCCGGCAACGTCACGCGCGACCTGATGACCGAGCCGGTGGGCGTCGGCAAGGGCGACCGCGATATCTACCTGGGCGACATCTGGCCGACCTCGGAGGAAATCCACGCCCTGCTGAAGTTCGCCATGGACGCGGACGTCTTCCGGACCAACTACGAGCAGGTCAAGAAGCCGAGCAAGCTGTGGGCCAAGGTCAAGGGCACCAAGGGCCAGGTCTACGACTGGCCCGCGTCAACCTATATCGCCGAGCCGCCCTTCTTCCAGGACTTCGGCATGGAGCCGGCCGCGACCCAGTCCAGCGTGCGCAATGCGCGCGCGCTCGGCGTCTTCGGCGATTCCGTGACCACCGACCACATCTCGCCGGCCGGCTCGATCAAGGAAACCTCGCCCGCGGGCAAGTACCTGCAGGCCAACGGCGTGCTCAAGGCGGACTTCAACAGCTACGGCTCGCGCCGCGGCAACCATGAAGTCATGATGCGCGGCACCTTCGCCAACGTGCGCATCAAGAACCTGATGCTGCCGGTCAAGCCCGACGGCTCGCGCGTGGAAGGCGGCGTCACGCTGCACCAGCCCTCCGGCGAAGAAATGTCGATCTACGACGCCGCCATGAAGTACATCGCCGAAGGCACGCCCACCGTGGTGTTCGGCGGCGAGGAGTACGGCACCGGCTCGTCGCGCGACTGGGCGGCCAAGGGCACCCAACTGCTCGGCGTGAAGGCCGTGATCACGCGCAGCTTCGAGCGCATCCACCGCTCCAACCTGGTCGGCATGGGCGTGCTGCCGCTGCAGTTCAAGGGCAGCGACAGCGTGCAGTCGCTCGGCATCATCGGTAACGAGACCTTCGACATCGAAGGCATTGAGGGCGACCTCAAGCCGCAGCAGGACGTCACGCTGGTGATCAAGCGCTCCAATGGCGACGTGCAGCGCGTCCCGGTGTTGCTGCGCATCGACACGCCGATCGAAGTCGACTACTACAACCACGGCGGCATCCTGCCGTTCGTGCTGCGCCAGCTGCTGGCTGCCTGAGCGACAGCCCCCTTGCGGGGGCTGTCGCCCGGACATCGACGCCGCTGGCCGCGCGCCTCTACGGAGGCCGCGGCCAGCGGCGTTTTTTCTTTTGGGCTGCCGGCGCCGGGGTGGCATGAAAGCGCAGCGCGCGCCGCCCGGATGGCTCCGTAGCGCGCCGGCCCCTGTAAGTTCCATGCAAGCCTGCCCTGCCACACTGCCCGGCAACAAGAAGAAAGCAGCGCGCGGCGGCCATGCCGGCCGGCTTTGCAGCGGTTGCTTCAAACGCGCAATCCTATTGGACTATTGGAGACAACATGGTCAAGATCTTTATCGCCTTCATCGTCATCGCCGGCGCAGCCCTCTACCTGCTCACCAAGGGCGGTGGCGACATCTCCATCGGCGGCGAGCAGCACGGCGTGGAAAGCCACGCGCCGGAGACATCGCCGGCCCCCGCGCAAAAATAAGTGCGGCTGCGCGGCCATGCAGGCCCGCTGTGACGCCATGCAGCACTGCCTTTGCTGCACCGGACGCCATGTTTTGTCAACGCAGCGAGTAGAATACCGTTTTACCGAAAAACGGATGATCTCGACTTATGGCAGGTTTTCGCCCCAAGGCTACCCAACGTCTTTCGCCTGACGCCGAGCGTCTGGTGGCCGATGCGCTCGCGCTCGATGCCTCGGGCAGCCGCATGGAGGATGGATACTGGGAGCGGCGGCTCTCGCTGCGCCTGGGCCGGCTGCTGAAGAACGGCAGCCAGTCCGCGCTCGACGCGGCGCTCGAACACCTGTTCAAGCACAACGCCGACGCCTCCGACGTGCTAGCCGAGCAAGCCGAGACCCTGGCCGAGTCCGCCACTGTCGAAATCGACGGTGTCAGCTACGACGCCCTGCTGATCGCCGCGCCGATCCTCGCCCACACGCGCTACGCCATTCCCTCGGGCGCCCTGAAGCCCGAGCTGGCGCAGACGCTGTCGGTGCACATGCAGGCGCATGTGCTGGCTGCGGACACGCGCATGGCGCTGTCGCCCTATCTCTACAGCATCGACCAGCTGCCGCGCACGCACTGCGACACCTTCGCGCTGACCTACAAGCTGGTATCGGCGGCGATGTCGGGCACCACGCCCAAGGTCGACCTGCGCGACCTGCCGGAGACCGCGCCCATCCTGGCCGACCCGCGCTACCTGCTGGCCGTGGTGGTGGCGCCGCACGAGCAGGCCCTGTTCCGCTGGCAGGAAGATGTGAAGGAGCATCACGCCGAGCGCTCGGTGTGCCTGGAGCAATGGCGGACCCAGGTCCAGCCCTCGATCGCGCTGCTGCTGCCGGGCTGCGAGTTCGAACTGCTGCTGCCCGACGCCTTCTTCCTCTCCTGCCGCGAATCAGACAAGAGCATCCGCCCGCTCACGGTGCGTGCCGCCGTCAACTACCTGTGCGGCACGCTCGACGTGCCGGCCGGGCAGATGGCCGCGGTGGTGGCCGCCTTCGGCGAGGAGGAAGTCGAGGAATACCGCGTGGGCTTCACCATGCGCGGCGAGAAGGATGTGATCTACGGCATCGTCTGGCCGGTGTATGGCCGCGAGTCCGGCGAGATCGACGCCACCGAAAAGGACAACCCGCTCGAGCAGATCTGCGAAGAGCTGCGCAATGCCGGCGTGGAAGACATCTTCCGCCACGCCGCGCTGTTCGATCCCGAATACTGCGAAGATTGCGGCACGCCGCTCTACGCCGACCGTTCTGGCGAGATCGTCCACGCCGAACTGCCGGAAGACGCGCCGACGCAGCAGCCGCTCTTCCACTGAGCCCGCGCCCTGCGCCTTGCCGACGGCCCGCCTTGCGCGGGCCGTTTTCATTCCCGGGCGCCGCCTTGCGCGCGAACCCGTTCAGGCCGCCTGCGGCGGGCTCACGCAGCGCCACAAGGCATGCCCGGAGGCCGCGTACTTGCGCTCGAACGGCGTGATGGCCTCCACCGGCTGCCACGCCTCGGTCATCGCCGGCCGCCCGACCAGAGCCAGCGCCTGGGCGAACTCGTCGATATAGACCTGCCAGTTGCTGCGGCACTCCAGATAGTCCCCGCAGGCGGCCAGCGCCGGGAACACCGCGTGGCCCTGCCAACGCCGCCCCAGGTGACCGATCTTGGGCCACGGGTTCGGATACAGGACGTAGTGGCGCGCCACCGCGATACCCTCGGCCTGCAGCAGGCGCCAGACATCGACCAGGTCGGCGCGCGCCCAGGTGAAGTTGGCCGGCAGCGGGCCACCCCACCAGTCCTTGCCGCCGGTCAGCCGCTTTTCCGACTGGTCCACGCCGATCACGAAGTGGCCGGGGAAGGCCGTGGCCAGTTGCAGCGTGCTCTCGCCCACGCCGCAGCCGGCATCGAGGATCAGCGGCGGCGCCCCGGCTTGCTGCCATTGCTGCAGCGCGAGATCCAGCGCGCGCCGGCTGGGCTCGCCGATCGGCTTGCGGAACGGCTCGGCCAGGTGGCGCGCCACGCGGGCCGCGAGATGGTCATGGACATCGGCCTGCGCCGAGGTGATGGTGCGAGAGTTGGCAAACATGGGCGCGATTCTACCGGCTGCGCGCCCGGGCCGGCGAGCCAGGCCGCGCACCGCCGGTGGACGTGCGCGGTGCGGGCGGCGAACATAAGGTTATGACGCAGCTATCGCACATGGATGTCGTTTTGACGGCACAATGCGGGCAGCCGGGTAGACACGGGCGCCGGCAAGCGCGCCCCGTCACCCCCTTCTGAGAACCCGCCGACGCCTTCCCGCGCGAAAGCGACCGGCCCGTACTGGGAGCGCATCTCGATGACCGCCAACCGCCGCACACGCCATTTGACCAGCCGCCTTGCCGGCCGCCTGGAGCCCCTGATGCCACGCCGCGCCCTGCTTCGGGCCGGCGCGACGCTGGTGCTCGGCGGCGCCGCGCTGCTGATGCTGCCCGCCGGCGCGGCACACGCCGAGGACCTGCGCATCGGCCTGTCCGCCGACGTCACCTCGATGGACCCGCAGTGGAACAACGCCGGCCCCAACAACGCCATCGCGCTGCATATCTTCGAATCCCTGGTGTTCATGGACAAGAACGCCCGTTACATCCCGGGCCTGGCGCTGTCGTGGAAGCCGGTCAATGCCATCACCTGGGAGATCAAGCTGCGCCCCAACGTCAAATGGCACGACGGCTCGCCGTTCACCAGCGAAGACGTCAAGGCCTCGCTCGAGCGCCCCGAGAAGCTGGTCAGCAGCCCCGGCTCCTTCACCAGCTACACCAAGCCGATCGCGCGCATCGACACGCCCGACCCGCTCACCGTACGCCTGACCATGAGCGTGCCGAACTACGCCAACCTGGCCAACGACCTCAACAGCGTGCCGATCATGCCCAAGAAGGTGGCGGCCACGCTGAGCCAGGCCGACTTCGACTCGGGCAAGGCGATGATCGGCACCGGGCCGTTCAAGTTCGTGCGCTTCGCGCGCGGGCAGGAAATCGTAATGGCGAAGAACCCCGACTACTGGGGGCCCAAGGCCGAATGGGACCATGCCATCTTCCGCATCATCACCGACAACGGCGCGCGCAGCGCGGCGCTGCTGTCCGGCGACGTCGACGTGATCGAAAGCGTGCCGTCGGCCGACGTGGCCAAGCTCAGGCAAAACCCGAAATTCCGCATCGAGCAGCAGGTCTCCTGGCGCACCATCTTCTGGCAGATGGACCAGTCGCGCGACAACCCGCCGTTCGTCACCGACAAGGCCGGCAAGCCGCTCGGCAAGAACCCGTTCAAGGATGCGCGCGTGCGCGCGGCCATCAGCCACGCGCTCAACCGCGACGCCATCGTCAGCCGCATCATGGAAGGCCTGGCGGTGCCGGCCTCGTCGATCGTCTCGCCGCAGATCTTCGGCCATCCGGGCACCAAGCCCGATGCCTACGACCCCGAAGCCGCCAAGAAGCTGCTGGCCGCCGCCGGCTATCCAGACGGCTTCGGGCTGACGCTGCACGCCACCAACAACCGCTACCTGAACGACGCGGCCGTGGCGCAGGCCACCGCCAGCATGCTCACGCGCATCGGCATCCAGACCAAGGTGGAGACGCTGCCCGTGGCCGCCTACTTCACGCGCGCGCGCCAGGGCGACTTCGCCTTCGAGATGCTGGGCTGGGGCTCGGCGGCGGCCGACGTGGCGCTGCGCTCCATCACCGGCACGCCCAATCCCAAGACCGGCTACGGCACCTGGAACTGGGGCAAGTACAGCAATACGCAGCTCGACCAGCTGATCGAGAAGTCGCTCACCACCGTGAGCAGCGACAAGGCCCGCGAGGAAAACGCCCGCACGGCGGCGAAGTTCGCGCTGGCCGACCACGCCATCATCCCGTCGCACAGCCAGCTGGCGATGTGGGCGATGCGCAAGGACCTGAAGTACGAGGCGCGCACCGACGAGTGGTCGCTGGCGCAGTTCTTCCACAAGCAGTAAGCCCGCACCCGGCACCGGGCGGGCTGAGGGAGACTAGATCTGCAGCCCGTCCTCCTGCCGCGCATTGGCCGCGCGCAGGCCCTTGACCCAGGCGCGCGCGGGCAGCCCGGTGCCCTCCTCCACAACCTTGGCGCGCAGTTCCAGCACTTCCCACGACACGTCGATCGCCGGGCCGTTGAAGGCCAGCGCGATCACATTGCCGTCGTGCACTTCGGGGAACACCAGCACGCGGTCCTCGAAGGCCTCGCAGATGCGCACGATGTTCTTCGGGAAGCTGTCGTGGTCGCCGAACAGGTTGATGGTCATCACCCCCGGCGACTTCAGCACGCGGCGGCAGGCCTTGTAGAAGGCCGTGGTGTCCAGCACCGGGCCGCGCGCGGTGGCGTCGTACAGGTCCACCTGCAGCACGTCGAGCGCACCGGCATGGGTGCCGTCCATCACATAGTCCCAGGCATCCTGCTCGCGCACGGTCAGGCGCGCGTCGTCCTCGCGCAGGCCGAACATGCTGCGGCCGGCCACGATCACGGCGGGGTTCAGCTCCACGGCGGTAACCCGCGCCTTGCTGAACTGGCGGTGGCAGAACTTGGTCAGCGCCGCTGCCCCGAGGCCGAGCTGGGTGACATGGAAATCGGGCGCCGAGGGCGACAGGAACAGCAGCCACGCCATCATCTGCTGCGCGTACTCCAGCTCGATGGCATCCGGCTTGCGCAGGCGCATCGCGCCCTGCACCCACTCGGTGCCGAAGTGCAGGTAGCGCACGCCGTCCATCTCGGAGAAGGTCACCGGCGCGAAGCGCGGCGTCATGCGCTTTTCTTCGCGGGGTTCGGCGCGCTTCTTGCCGGCGCGCTGATCGGCGCGCTCATCGGCGCGCTGCGCGCCGTCGCGGCTGCGCTCGCCGCGCGCGGGTCGGCGCGAGGCCACGGCTTCAATGGATTTGCGTTTCAGGAGAGTCATGGCGATAAGAGGAGTGCGGGGGTACGAACACGCGCGCCGCCCGCCGGGGGCAGCACGCGGAGCAATGGAAACAGTGAAGCGGCCGGCCTCAGGACCTGCCGAGCGCGCCTTGCGCGCGCTGCAGCCATTCCCGGTTGTGCTCGCGCGCATGGCGCGGCCAGTGCTTGCCGTCGTGCACGATCTCGGCATACAGGGCCTGGGCGCGCTCCCGGTCGGCGGCATCCTGGCGCCCGGCCAGCCAGTCCGCGAACAGGCAGCGCGCGGCCGCGTCGCTGGCGCAGGTCAGCGCCTGCTCGAACGCGGCGCGCGTGCCAGGCGCATCGGTGGCGGCCAGGGCGCGCGCGTACAGCAAGGCAGGATCGGCCTGCTGGCGCGCCTGCGGCTGGCCTTCGAACAGGCGCGCGAGCGTGGCTGCGGCGCCAGCGTGCCCGCCGGTGGCGAACTGTGCGCGCGCCAGCCCCAGCAGCAGCGCGGGATCGCTGGCGAAGGGCCCGCTGGCGGCGGCCTCGTAGTGCTGCAGCGCCTCCTTGGGCTCATCGGCCTCCAGCAGCGCCGCGCCGAGGCGCATGCGGTGGTCGACGGTCGGCGCGCGGTCGAACGCGGCGCGCGCCTCGCGCACGGCGCGATTGGGATCCACCAGTTGCCCGATGGCGCGCGTGGCGGCGCGCGCACCGCGCGTCTGGCGCAGCGACGGCAGGTAGATGGCGAAGAAATACACCACGCTGCCCAGCCCGGGGAAAGCGAACAGGATCAGCAGCCAGTACATGTTCTGCTGGGTGCGCACCGCGTGGACGGCAAAATACAGCGCCACGATGACGTGAAAACCAATTCCGAGATAAGGCATCGTCCTTCTGTCCTGTCTGGCATGCTCCGGCGGACGCGCCGCCGGGGCTCATAGGCAGGATTGTGACAGATGCGCGCGGCGCGGTTCGACTTGCACCGGCAAGGCGCAGGCGGCCGAAGTTGCCGTTGCCGTCGACGCTAGAGCAGCCCGAGGGTGAACGCCTTCAGCGTTGCCGCCGCGCGCGTCGAGCATTCGAGCTTGCGGAAGATGCTCTCCACGTGGGTGCGCACCGTGCTGGGGCTGATCGACAGTGTGCGCGCGACTTCCTTGTTGCTCTCGCCCTGGCTGATGCGCCGCAGCACATCGGTCTCGCGCTCGGACAGCACGAGCGCCGTGCGGGGCGCGGCGCTCGCCTGCCTGCCGGCGGCCGCGGCCAGCGTGGCCTCGACCACATCCGCATCGAAGCGGCCACGCGCGGCTTCCTCGCGCAGCAAGGCCGCCGCCGCGTCCTGCGGCAGCGCGTCGCGCCACGGGCGGCGCGCGCGCAGCGCGGCCCACGCCGCCGATG
>NZ_JBFRFX010000084.1:0-13434 GCF_052115045.1 Cupriavidus sp. 2TAF22 | reverse complement strand
GATGGGCCCCAGCGCCACGGTGCCCGGCCTGTACTACGCCTTCGGCTTCAATGGCGAGGGCTTTGCGATCAGCCCCGGCGTGGGCGAAACCATGGCGGAGCTGATCGCCACGGGCCGTACCTCGATTCCGCTGGAGCCTTATGCCATCGAGCGCTTTGCGCGTGCGCAGGTGCTGCTGGAAACGAACTGATCCAGTAATCGCAACACAGCCTGACAAAGCCTGCGTGCCGCCGGTTTGCCCCCTCTCCCGCTTGCGACTCGCACGCGAGAGAGGGGCGTATGCGTCGCCTCGTGGCTCTATTCAGATGCGCGAGCGTGCAATGATCGTCCCCGCTCGCGTGCCGCTCACTGCAGAATCACATAGACCTTTCGCAGGGGTTCCAGGATCTCCCAGATGCCGGTCGTGTTCGCCGGGAAGAACAGCGTATCGCCGGTCTTGATCCGGATAGGCGTCCCACCCGTCGGCGTAAACAGGCATTCACCGGCAAGGATGTGCATGACTTCTGCTTCCGGAACTTGCCGTTCGTAGGCGCCGACTGTGCATTCCCAAAGGCCGGCCCGGTTCTGTCCGGCGCTCTCGATGTCAAACTTGAAGCTGCTGGTGCGGCACGGTGGTTGGCTTAACGGTCTGCCGACAGGACCGTCGTCGGTGAGGTCACTGCAAGACGCGGAATGCGGAATGATGGCAATGGGCATGGAGATCAGGGAGTGAGATGGATACGAGACGGCGGACGAGCAAGGGCGGTGCGACACAGCGACACCGCCTCCGGGTAGGACTGCGTTACTTATCGTCCTCGACCGCATCGGCCAGTTGCGCCAGGGAGTGGAAGTGGTAGTCCGGCTTGGTCAGCTCGGGCACTTCCATGGTGCCGCCAGATCCTGGCTGTGCATGACGGCGCTCGATCCAGCAGGTCTTCAGCCCAAGCTTCTTCGCAATGCCGATGTCGTGATATTGGCTCTGCGCCACATGAAGATTGTCTGCCTGCTTGTAACCCCATTTGCCGTCATAGCGGCCACGCGCATAGGCGAAGTACTGAGGATCGGGCTTTTCCGTCAGGGCATCGTCACAGGTGACCGTGTCGTCGAACGGGAAGTCCAGCGTCTTCTCGAAGTGAGTCAGTGCCCAGCGCTGGGCGTTGGTCATCGCCACCAGCTTGAAATGTTTGCGCAAACGCTTCAGCGCCTCGACCGAATCCGGGAACGCCTTCCAGTTGACCACGGAGTCCCGCAGGCCACAGGCGAGTGCGTCGGAGTCGGGGAGGCCAAGGCTCTGCGCCATCAGGTGCCAGCAACGTTCCAGGTCATCGGGATACCACATCGTCTTGTCAGCGGCGCGGGTACGGCGATAGGCGGCCAGGAAATCCTCATCGCTGATGGGGCTGCCGGGCACGGCGCGACGGAAGTAGTCGAGCATCCCGCCCTCGAAGTCAATCAGCGTGCCAACCACATCGAACGTAAGTACCTTGAAGTCTTTGAGTGCCATGAAATACCTCCGCTAGTAAAGAAGAGAAAGAAAACTGCCGACTGGTCGCGTATGGAGGCGACCGCGGTGCCAGACATCGAAACAAAGCTTGATCGGGCCACTTCCGGTTCAGTGGGCTCACGACACCAGGTCCTTGAGCTTGAAGTACAGGCCGACGGCGGGAAGGAACCACGGCGGTCCCAGATGGCCCGGGATGGCAGGCCAGTCGCGCATGCGCCAGGGGTTGGCCAGGATATCCCCCGCCATCACGCGGGCCATGCGCTGCCCCATCAGCACGGCCATCTGCGTGCCATGCCCGCTGAATCCCATCGCGTAGTAAGGACCGTCGCGCTCGCCGGCGTGCGGCAGGCGGTCTTGCGTCATGTCGACCAACCCGCCCCAGCAATGCGTGATCGCCACGTCGGCAAGCTGCGGAAAGCCCTCCGGCATGGTGGTGCGCAGGATCGTTGACGTGGCCGCCATTGCGGCCCGACGCCTCCGCTGCAATCGAACCCTGCGCTTCTAGCACCACGACATTCGCACCCTGCCTGGCCAGCGTCTGGGCCGCGGACAAGCCGCAGAATCCCGCGCCGACGATCGCCACATCGACTTTGGCGGGCAGCTCGGATGCCGCGCTCGGGAACGGCGCAAGGCCATGGTGCCAATAGGGGTCGGAAGAGCAAGGCGCGCCCGCGTGGGCAGGGTCCACCAGGATGCCCCTGCGGGGGATCAAAACGTTCCGTGATGCGTCCGACGCGGCCGGTCCGGGTGATGCCTGCGCCAGTTCCGACGAGGCCGCGTTGGCGTTCAATGTAATAGGAGCGGCCAGGTAGCCATCGCCTCCCTTGCCGCCGGCAAATTCGACTGCCGATAACCCGATGTGACGCACAGACACGGCCTTGCCCCGATAATCCGTTGTACGATGCACAAAGTGTAGAGAGCCCCTGCCAGCACGACAACATCCCAATTGTTGGGCCGAACATAATCTGAGGTTATGGCAAATTTCCGGCGAAAACTTCCCAGCGCCAATGCCCTGTTCGTCTTCGAGGCCGCCGGGCGCTGCGGCAGCCTGACCAAGGCCGCCGCCGAACTCTATGTCAGCCAGCCGGCCGTCAGCCGGATGCTGGCGCGCATGGAAGACCGCATGGGCGTGCGGCTCTTTAATCGGGTACGTGGGGGCGTCGAGCTGACCGAGAACGGTCGCCTGCTCCATCGCGCCATCACCGAAGGCTTCAACGTCATCCAGGCGTCGATCAGTGAAATCGAAACGCGCGCAACCGGACTGGAGACCGTCACGCTCTCCGTTTCGACGGCCTTTACCACGCACTGGATCATGCCGCGCATGGAAAAGCTGCGGCGGGACTTTCCCGGCGTCGACCTGCGGTTCCAGCTGGTCTCCGGGAAGGTTGGCGGACCTCTGCATGACGTCGACCTGGGGCTGCGATTTTTTTCCCCAGGCGAGGCAGCGCAAAACAGCGTGTTGCTGATGCCGGAAATCATCGTGCCGGTGTGCAGCCCGGCCTATCGGGACGATACCGGCCGCGACAGCGACGTCCTCATCAACCTGACCGACAGCAACCGTGACTGGCCGACGCTGTTTCCCGAGCTCGGTCAGCGCAGCCGGGACTTTTACCACCTGAATTTTTCCGACTATTCGATCGTGGTGCAGACGGCGATGCTCGGCCAGGGCATTGCGCCGGGCTGGCTGAACGTGGTCACCCACTGGATGAGGCTGGGCGCGCTGGTGCCGGCCATCGCGCAGGTTCATGTCGCGAACCGGCAATGCTATCTGGTGCAGCAGGCGCCCACGTCCCCTCGCCCTACCGTAACCAGGCTGCGCGACTGGATCCTCGAAGAGACCTACCAGGATCTGGTGGAGATCGACCGCATGTATCCCGGCCTGCGCCTGTTGAAGCTGGTCGGACGCTAATGATGCCGCCTGCGGTGCAGTTCATTGCGCAGCGCATCCAAGGCACCATCAAATAAAAAGCCCACAGGCATGACTGCCTGTGGGCAAGGCTTCACAGTGAAGCGGAGACCACCAGTAAACGTCAACGGCTCGCAATACGAATCAGGCCGGCCGGAAAATTCCATAGACCTTGGTCACTTGCTCACGGCTATCCCAGCTGCACTGCGCATTCTGTTCGACCAGGAAGATATCGCCGCGCGAAAATGTCCCGCTACGGCCGGTTTCATCTTCAAACGTCACGCTGCCCTCCAACAGATACATCAGTTCGTAGTGGGGATAGAGCATCGCCCGACGATGGTAGGGAGTCGAATCCCAGGTGCCGCAGACGAACTGCCCGTCCTGAGAGCGATAGTCTGTGTAGTTGCGACAAGCTGGAGTCGGGGTGAGCAGCAACGCGGCCGAAGGTGCGCCGGACGGCTCCAGTGCCGGCTCTTCTGCGATCGGCAGCAGCGCGCGCGCTCCGGGGCGGCTGTCGTTGTAGCGCATGAAGATGATCGACACCGGGCACTCCGCAGACCAGGCGAACTCTGCGTCATGTAACAACACAGCGCTGTTGCCCGGACCCAGCACGACCGTGCGATCCGGCTGGGTCAGCGTCAGCTTGCCCTCGCAGACGATGATGAGTTCATCTGCCGGCTGTGCCTTTACCGACCCGCACCCGCCGTCCAGTGTGATAACGCCCACGGTTACCGGTCCCGGCGGCAAGTCCAGCATGCGACGGCGGAAAAGGAAGTCGTTTTCCTCGGAAGCGTCGGTGAAGGGAATACCGAGGGAATGGTCTTGCGCAAACGTGCGCAAATTGACAAAGGTAGCCGGCGTGGCGCGCACGGTGGAACCCTGCTGCAAATTCGACATGACTTGCTCTCGCGATTCAATGAGGATTACGCTGCGTAGCCATGAGCCGCGCAAACCTTCAATAGGGAAAAAGTTCGATCGGTGTAGGTGTGTCCCGACATGAATCAGCTCCGCCATGACGTCGCCTACGCCCCGGACAGAATTACAGCACCATCGAGCTTCTGAAGTATCCCGTTTGGACAGTGTCCACGCATAGAAACAGCGGCATTTAACGTGCCGTTCAGCATAATTTGCTGCATCCCGAACAAGTCGCTATTGATGGACGTCGGTCAATCCCCTTCCGTGCGAAAGCTGACTGCATCCCGCAAGCCCATTGGACGAGCGTGGGCGTAGCAATTTGTGCGGTATGGCGCTGACCCAACGGCATAAGCTCTGCGTGATGAAGCGGCAGTCAGGGGATCATGTGGAATCGCATTTGCGCCGTAAAGAGGCGGGAACACTGTGGCAAGATTGCTTCAGTTCGTAGTCCTGCCAGACGTGTTGCTGATTCGGCTTACTCAAAAGGAAGACACCATGCCAAGCCACGATATCCATGCGCCAGTTTCCTACCGCTCGATGAGCGAAGAGGACGTGCCCGCCGCACATGAGCTGTCGCAAGCCTTGCGCTGGCCGCATCGTGCCGAAGACTGGCAATTTGTCCTTCGCCTTGGAACCGGCTTCGTCGCCGAGCAAGCTGGCGTGGCGATCGGCACGGGGCTTTGCTGGAAGCAGGGACAGCAAGCATCGCTCGGGATGATCATTGTGTCGCCGGCACATCAAGGCAAGCGCATCGGCAGTGAGTTGATGCGCCTGGTTCTGGAAGCGCTTGGCAACCGCTGCACGCTGCTTAATGCAACCCCCGCCGGACAGCCGCTGTATGAACGCCTCGGCTTTGTCGCGACCGGCACCATCAACCAGCATCAGGGCACGATGAATGCCGTCGACCCGGTTGCACTTGCCGGAGGGGAAACGCTGCATCCGTTTGAGCCCGGCGATATCGAGACGATCATCGAACTGGGGAATCGCGCTACCGGCATGTCGCGGGGCGAAGTGCTGAGGGCATTGCTCTCCACGGCCGAGACCGTGGTGCTGAAGCGCAATGGCGAAGCGGTCGGATTTTCGGTCATGCGCCGCTTCGGGCGGGGCTATGCGATCGGGCCGGTGGTGGCCTCCGATAGTGAACGCGCGAAAGCCTTGATTGCCTGCTGGTCTGGCGCCTACACCGGGTCTTTCGTGCGAGTGGATGTCACGGGAACGAGCGGCCTGCAGGACTGGCTCGCGCAGGTGGGACTGGTTCAGGTGGATACCGTCGTGGCGATGGCACGTAATGGCGTGCCGCCGGCGGATAGCGCGCTCAAGCAGTTCGCAATCATCAACCAGGCGCTCTGCTGAGCCACGTCGAAACAGCCGCCATCTTATGACGGAAAAGGCAGGGGAATACCCAATGTCCAGCAGTCATGCCACCGATGAAGCATTCTGGGAACGCATTCGCGACGCGTATCCCAGGCAACAGCCGTTGCTGAACCTCAACAATGCCGCGGTCAGTCCCCCGCCGCTTGTGGTCGAACAGGCAATGATTGATGCCTATCGCCTCGTCAGCCATAACCCGGATGTCAACATGTGGAGCAAGCTCGACGCCGAGCTCCCCGCCATCAAGCAGCAGCTCGCGCAACTGGCCGACTGCAGCCCGGAAGAAATCGCGCTGAACCGTAATACTTCGGAGGGTCTGAGCACGGCCATTTTCGGCATACCGCTCACTGCCAACGACCAGGTCCTGATTTCTGCGTGGGACTATCCGAGCGCGTGCGCGGCATGGCAGCAGCGCCAGCAAAGGGAGGGCATCGAGGTTGCATGTGTCGATTTCGACCTGACGGCAAGCGACGAGGAAATCTTCAAGGCGTACGAAGCGGGCATCACGCCGAAGACGCGAGTTAGGGCGCCGTCACGGGCGAAGTATTACCACCAGAAAATGCCATAAATCCATCACCGCCGCGGCAATAGCTGGCGCGGAGGGAGACCCGCCTCCAGCGTGCCGTGCAAGGCATGCCGTGCCTTCTGTGCCAGGCGACCCGCCCACTATCCCGACAACCTATGCCACGTCCCATTGTCGCCACGATCCACCTGGATTCGCTAACCCACAACCTCGCGCTTGCCCGCCGCGCAGCGCCGTCCTCCCGTGTCTGGGCAGTAGTGAAGGCCAACGCCTACGGGCATGGGATCGAACGGGTCTACCCGGCATTGCAGGCAGCCGATGGCTTCGGGCTGCTGGAACCGCAGGAAGCCATCCAGTTGCGCGAGCTCGGCTGGAACAAGCCGATCCTGCTGCTGGAGGGCTTCTTCGACGACGCCGATGTCGCCTTGCTGGGCACCCATCGCCTGAGTACGGCGCTACATTGCGAAGCGCAGCTACGCATGCTCGAAGTGCTTGCGCCCGAGTACCAACTGGCGCCGCGTTCGCTGGACGTTTGCCTGAAGCTGAATTCAGGAATGAACCGGCTGGGCTTTAGCCCGTCAGACTACAGAGCAGCCTGGCAACGAATCAGGGCCATCGAAGCCATTCGTTCAATTACGCACATGACCCACTTCTCGGACGCTGACGGCTCGACCGGCATCAGCGGGCAGATGGAAGTCTTCCGCACGGCGACCCGTGGACTGCCAGGGGAGATCAGCGTGGCGAATTCGGCTGGCATGCTCTGGCATCCAGACAGCCGCACCGACTGGGTGCGCACCGGCATCATGCTCTATGGTGCTTCGCCTTCGGGCTGCTGGCGGGACGTGCAGGACCAAGGACTGCGGGCAGCGATGACATTGCAGAGCAAGATTCTGGCCGTGCAGGAACTGCGGCCCGGACAATCAGTGGGCTATGGCTCCCGCTACGTCGCTCCAGACACACGCCGCATCGGCATCGTTGCTTGCGGTTATGCCGATGGCTATCCGCGCACCAGTTCATCCGACATCGGGCACTATGCGCCGGTGCGGGTCGGCAATCGCGATACGCGGACGGTCGGACGCGTGTCCATGGATATGCTCGCCGTCGACCTGACCGGGTGTCCGGATGCCACACCTGGAACGTCCGTTGAACTCTGGGGCAGGCACGTTCCGATCGACAGCGTGGCTGCCGCAGCCGGAACAATCGGCTATGAACTGATGTGCGCCATCGCACCGCGCGTACGGGTGGAAGTGGAGCCGCTGGACTACTGACCGCGCCGCGCAGCGAACCGGTCTGCGTTGATCTGCAGACTGTCGGCTTTGCCCGAAAGCATGCACCGTGTCGCACGATGCATGCTGTCACTCATCGCCTGCATGGAACTCGGATACAAATGTCGGCGCTTCTTCCATGAGATAGCGTCCGTTCTGGCACACGTAGTACATGGCGTGATGGCCGCTACGTGCGAACGTCACACAGCAGGAATGCTCGAAGCGCCCGAAACGGGTGATGCCAATGCCGGGCGAACCCGGCCACTCCCATACGCGCTGTTCCTCAACGCAGTCCAAAACGCGGTGCTGAGTCCTGGGATGCATGGACGAATTGAGCATCATGTTGATGTACCCGAATACACCCAGCGAAGGGTAACGCTCCTGCATTGCCGTCCATCGTCGCTTAGGCGACATTGCAGACCTCCGTGTCCAGCTTGATGTTCCCTGCCTTCAGCACTTCATTTGCCTGCAGATGATAGTTCCAATGCCCGTCCTTGATCGTTTCGAGCATACGCTAGGGCTTGACAACGTTCGCCATCAGTTCCTGAGTCTCCTCGTATAGTCATTTGCTGACCAACGTGCATTGACCGGCCAGCCTCGCCCTGTGTACGAAGCGCCGGCCAGATCGCAAAATTACTGCGCGCGCCTGAGCTGCTCCAGGATGGCAGGATCTTCAAGGGTCGACAGGTCTTGCGTAATCTGGTCGCCCTTTGCGATGCTGCGCAGCAGCCGGCGCATCACCTTGCCCGACCGTGTCTTGGGCAGGTTGTCGGCAAAGCGGATTTCCTTTGGCTTGGCGATGGGGCTGATCTCCCTGGCGACCCAGTCGCGCAGCTCCCTGGCGATCCGCTGCGCTTCCTCGCCCTGAGGGCGGGCGCCCTTCAGCACGACATAGGCGCAGATGGCCTCACCGGTGGTCTCGTCCGGCTTGCCCACCACGGCGGCCTCTGCGACGCTCGGGTTAGCGACGAGCACCGATTCGATCTCCATCGTGCCCATACGGTGACCGGAGACGTTGAGCACGTCGTCGATGCGACCGGTAATGCTGAAGTAGCCGGTCTTTTCATTGCGCACCGCGCCGTCGCCTGCCAGGTAAAGCTTGCCGCCCAGTTCCTGAGGGAAATAATTTGTCTTGAACCGCTCCGGATCGCCCCAGACCGTGCGAATCATGGACGGCCACGGGCGCTTGATGACCAGGATTCCGCCTTGTCCGTTCGGCATTTCGTTGCCGGATTCATCCACCACCGCGGCCACGATCCCCGGCAACGGCAGCGCGCAGGAGCCCGGCAGCAACGGCGTCGCGCCAGGCATCGGGCTGATCATGTGCCCACCGGTTTCGGTTTGCCAGAAGGTATCGACGATCGGGCATTTCCCGTTGCCAACGTAGTTGTAAAACCACATCCAGGCTTCCGGATTGATCGGCTCGCCCACCGAGCCGAGCAGGCGCAGGCTGGACAGGTCATAGTGCTTCGGATGCACGTCCGGGTCCTTGTCGCAAGCCTTGATCAGCGCGCGGATCGCCGTCGGGGCAGTATAGAAGATCGTGGTTCGATGCTTGCGGACCATGTCCCAGAACCGACCGGCATTGGGGTAGGTCGGCACACCTTCGAACACGACCTGGGTCGCGCCCGCCGCAAGCGGGCCGTAGGCGATATAGGTGTGGCCGGTGATCCAGCCGATGTCGGCCGTGCACCAGAATACGTCGGAGGACTTGATGTCGAAGGTCCACTTCATCGTCAGCATCGCCCACAGCAGATAGCCACCGCATGCATGCTGCACCCCTTTGGGCTTGCCGGTAGAACCTGACGTGTAGAGGATGAACAGCGGATGCTCAGCTCCGACCCATTCCGGCGCGCAGGTGATGGGCTGATCGACGATCAGCGTATCCAGCCAGCGGTCACGTCCCGGGACGAGATCGATGCTGGCGCCGGTGCGCCTGTAAACGATAACGTTGTTGATAGTGTCGCAACCACCCAGGTCCATGGCTTCGTCGACGATCGACTTCAACGGCAGATGCTTGCCGCCGCGCACCTGCTCGTCGGCCGTGATCACCGCCACCGCGCCGGCATCAATAATCCGTTCGCGCAGGGACTTGGCAGAGAAGCCGGCGAAGACCACGGAATGCACCGCACCGATGCGCGCACAAGCCTGCATGGCGGCGATACCTTCGATGGACATCGGCATGTAGATGACCACGCGATCACCCCGCCCTACGCCAAGCGCCCGCAAGCCGTTGGCAAGCTGACAGACCCTTGCGTGAAGCTGCGCATACGTGATCCGCGTAACATGGCCGTCGTCGGCCTCAAAGACGATCGCTGTCTTCTCGGCATTGCCGTTCAACAGATTGCGGTCGAGGCAATTGTACGAAACGTTAAGCTCGCCATCCTCGAACCAACGGTAGAACGGAGCTTGCTCCTCGTTCAGCGTCCTGGTGAACGCCTTATGCCAGCTGATGAGGTCGCGCGCATGCCGGGCCCAGAAGCCTTCGTAATCTTCTTCGGCTGCAGCGCACATCGCCCGGTAGCCTTCCATGCCGGAAATGTTCGCGTTGTTGACAAACTGCACGGACGGATTGAATAGCTCGGGTTCCCGTTTCATGGGCGCGATGTCGGACATGGCTACTTCTCTGAGCGTTTAGAAAATTATCAACCGATGATCCAGCGGGCTGGTATCACCGGTGGCGATGTCTGAAGGGCATCATGGCGACGAAGGAATCGGCATAGCCCACGACAGTGATGGCTGTCGGCTACGGCGGTACGTACTTTGTATTTCCTCGCCATGAACAGCGAGAGCAGGCTCGCGATCCGGATACAGTATCGCATCGCAGCGCTGGCAGAAGCTGCCGAATACGCTTTGAACTTGCAATTTCCGGTGTTTTCTCGCCCGCAGTTGGAGGCCTGACGCTGCGCCGCTGTGGCTGACACGATGCGGAAGCCGGCGGCCAACGCGAAGCCGTCCCGGGACGGACGGCGCTCCAAACCTGGAAACTCTGAAGCCGAACGGAGTTGTATCAAGAACCCGGAGATGCCCCGGGTCTGCACTAACGGACTTAAGCTCAGAACTTGTGGCGGATGCCAACGACAGCGCCAAACTGGTTTGCACCCGGCTGCACGGCTTCGCTGCTCGCACCCAACTGGTCATTGAACCCGTTCACCCCCAGATTCGACTTGCCGCGGTTCAGTGCGTATGAAACCGTCGTGTAAAGATCCGTGCGCTTCGACAGTGCATAGTCAACCAGCGCAACGAACTGCCACGGATTGCCGGCGTTCGACTGACGCAGGTTCTGGTAGTACGCGGAGCCACTGACCGACAGCGCCGGCGATACCTGATAGCCAACGCCGACCCAACCGAGGTTCGACAATGTGTTGGTCAGCGCAACACCAGGCAGGGTGGCACCGTTGAACGCGTGGGCATATCGGTAGCCGCCGTAGAGCTTGGCAGGACCGAAGGTGTATGTCCCGGCGACTGCGGCCCGTCTGATCAGACTATTGGTCGAAAGAGCCGTGGCTGCCGACCGGTTCGACTGGTCGTAAATGGCGCCAACGGCGAATCCGCCCGCAGCATAGTTCACAGCGAACGAGTATTCACGCCCGTTGGTGAAATTGCCCGCGACCTCCTGGTTGTTATTGTTGAAGCTATACAGGCCAGTCACGCTCAGGCCGCCGAACGTCCCCATATACTTGGCGGAGTTGTCGGCGCGCGCCCCGCCCATGAACGGGTCTTGTGCACCGATGGAATAGCGGCTCGCGATCGCCATCGGGTCATAGGTAACGCCAAAGTCATAGAACGGCGTCGTGTGCCGGCCCAGGGTGAGCTGTCCCCACTGGTTCTGCAGACCGACGTAGGCGCCGCGACCAAAGAGACGGCCACCCTGCGCCGAGGTGCCGGTATCCAGGTTGAAGCCGCTTTCCAGCAGGAAGATGCCCTTCATGCCGCCACCCAGGTCTTCTACGCCGCGCAGTCCCCAGCGCGATCCGGACTGGTTGCCAGATTGCAGGGCCCAGAGATTGTTTCCCTGGGCACCGGCCGGTACGGTACCCGTCGAAGCAACGGCCTTGTTCAGGTATTCAATACCCACATCCGCAACACCGTACAACGTTACGTTCGATTGCGCATACGCGCTGGGGACCACCAGCAAGGCGACTGCAAGGGCCGACAGATTGATTTTCATGAAATGATTTCCTCGAAGAACAGTAAGTATCCAATTCGTATCGGTTCGAATTGGGGCGACTCGGATTCTGCATCTGTTTTTTGATAATTAACAATCCGTAGTTTGACCATCAGTGTTGCTATTTAATCTAAAGCTTCTTTTAGGCAACCGCCTATATCCGTCAGGCAAGTATCGGCTTAGGATGTGCGGTAGCTCTGCTGTCTCGTGTATGTTCATCAGCATATATCGACACTTTCCATGGCTTTGCAGTAGAGCCCGTACGGGGCTGCTCTTGGGCAGCCCCATTTTTTTCACACTACGGTTGCTAGCGCACCGCTTGTAGTCAGGACTCGATCACCGCGTGCCTGTCCTTGACAAGGTACATGGCCAGTTCAATTTCATTTCGCAGCCCAAGCTTGCTCATGGCCGAGCACTTCTGGACACTGATCGTCTTGACGCTGCGCTGGAATTTCCGTGCAATCTCCTGAAGCGGATAGCCTTGCGCCAGGAGACGAA
This sequence comes from Cupriavidus sp. 2TAF22, assembly GCF_052115045.1. Classification (NCBI taxonomy): domain Bacteria; kingdom Pseudomonadati; phylum Pseudomonadota; class Betaproteobacteria; order Burkholderiales; family Burkholderiaceae; genus Cupriavidus; species Cupriavidus sp. 2TAF22. The sequence continues at coordinate 1,305 of NZ_JBFRFX010000084.1, read as the reverse complement.
TTACCTCGCGTTCGCGTGGGCTAAGACGATCGTCGCACCGGTCTTCGCAAAGGTGGGGCGGTGCAATCAACAACCTCTCCGTGGCGGGGTCGATGTACTTGGAACCTGAGCGGACGGCTTGACATGCATCCGCCACGAACTGCAGATCCATTGATTTTGCGACAAACGCGTGGGCACCTTTCGCCAGCAATTGACGAACCAGGCCGTTTGGACGCGCCCCGGAGAAGACCACGATCTTCACCTTGGGGTACATCCGGCGTAGTCGCTCTATCAGGCGTAACCCGTCGATCTCTCCACCATAGTCATAGCCGATGATGACGATATCCGGCAGTAGCAATGCATGCTTCCTGAGTTCCAACAGGAGCCCATTGACGCTATCCGCGATGGCCATGACGTCAATGCCTTGACGTGCCATGTACGGCGCCAGTCCGGCGAGCACCACGGGATGATCGTCGGCAATCACAGCGGTAGTTTTGGTGGTCATCGCCTGGAAGCAGAATAGAGCCGCACAATCTTTAAGTACCCTTTCACACGGTCGACAAGACCGCTGAGCGGCTCGCCACGGCGCAGATTGTCCAGGACCGCCAGGGCTGCCGTGTCGTCTACATCGTGCGGATTCGTGGCGTATGTCATTGCAGTGGTGGCAGCGCCGGGCGAAAAGGGGAAATCATGATGCGATGAACACGCGAGCATCTGATAGGAAAAAATTACTGCATCCGGGCTCGCACCAAGATGACGCACTCCTAGGGTAAATCCCGACCGATATTGCGGTGCACATGCACGCGCGCTGAGCGCACGGCATGCAATGCCAAATGGGACACATGAAACCGCAGCTATTACTGTCATGGCCCGGATTACCCCACTAATTGCTTGAGCGCACATGCTTCAATGTCGCATCCCACAAAGACCCTGGCCCCCGTTCCAGGAGTCATTGCCATGTCAGAGAAGAAGCCGTTCGAGAGCTTTATCGGCCCAGACGAATCAACCCGGATCATGAGCGCCCTGCACCACCGTTTTTCGAAATCTTTCAGCGCGAGGCGTTCCATACCGCAGCGGAAGCAGATCCAGGGCTTTTGCCAGATCCCACCGGGCGTCTGATGGGTGATTCGCCAGTCGATCACGTGCGACTCGCGGCCTGATTTACAAACTAAGAAAGGAGACACCATGAACCTGTTCATCTTGCGTCTGCTGGCGCGGCGCATCGGTCTGGCGCTGATCTCGCTACTGGCCGTCTCGGCCATCGTCTTCGCCATCACCGCGGTATTGCCCGGCGATGCCGCGCAGGAACAGCTCGGCCAGGACGCC
>NZ_JBFRFX010000083.1:0-14009 GCF_052115045.1 Cupriavidus sp. 2TAF22 | reverse complement strand
GTTCTTCGGTGACGGACAGGTCCTTGATGGCGAGGGTGGTAGTCATGGCAGTTCTCCTTGGGAGCGATTGAACTTTGGGTTCGGTTGGTTTGAGCAGTGTTTCTGCGCTCGGGAGGTACAAACGCATGGAGTGTGCCAAGGCGGCATAGGGACGCGAAAATCGCCCGCAAACCCAGGCGGGGCTTGGAATAGGTTTTCCCCGAGCGTAGAGAATGACGTCAAGGCCCTGCGCGCGTCGTCCTGGATCTGGCGGGCGTAAACCAACACATCAGCGCCAAGTGTTTGCGATCACGCGACACGCATGGGCCCCTACATCGGCGAGCGGGACGTCGCGCGTCAGGCCGTCTGGACCAGGCCCCCGGGCATTGACCCATTTTCGCTGTGCCGGCTATCGTTGAACCTCACGCTGCGGCTGAGCGCCCGCTGGCGCAGCTTGCTGAGCCACATAGTGGCCGTGCGCGTGCCATAGCGAGGCAACTCGAGTTCGCCTGACTGCGAGCCCCACTTTCACCGCGCGCGCGAGGCGAGGCGCGAAGCAAGCCGCTCAGCCAGCGCCCGGTCAATGACTTCGAACGAACGGCTCGCCCGCTCATAGGCATACATATCGCCGGTGGCTATGTCGAACCACCAGCCGCTCAATACCAGAGCCCCGGCCGTGACTTGGTGGCGGACGATCGGGTAGGTCATTAGATGCTCGAGCTGCACAAGGACATTGAGTTGCGACAATTGGTCGTGCGGCTTCAGCCCGTCATTGAGCGGGCCTTCGTGTTCGAGGCGAAACGCTGCGTTGTTGGCGTGGTAAAGCCATTTATCGAGATTCGGTGCTTTCAGCTTCGGGTTGCGTGCATAGACAGCTTTCATGGCGCCGCATTCGGAATGCCCGCACACGACAATATTCGCGACTTTCAGCACCAACACCGCGTACTCAATCGCGCTTGCCTCGGAGAGGTCGCCGGTCGAGACCCCCTCCGCAGTCGCCGGCGGTATCAAATTGCCGACGTTGCGCATCGTAAAAAGATCGCCGGGATGAGTAGATGCGAGCAGGTCCGGCACAACCCGGCTATCCGAGCACGTGATGAAGAATGCATCAGGTTTCTGCGCTAGCGCGAGCTTACTGAACCGTTCTGCATATTGCGGTAGCATCTTCTCGCGAAATTCGACAATGCCCATTATGAGTTTGCGCATGGCGTGCCTCCGACACAGTTGAGCCCGACGATTCTCCCAGAGGAGCGGTGCATCGCTCGCTATGCATAAACGCGCGTTGCGCTCCCCCATTTGCGATGCTATTTTCGTGCGCACCCCACCCTTCTGGTTGAGCCTGGCCTGCCAGGCTGCCTAATACATGGTGTGATGTCCATCGGTCTGCTAACGTTTATTGAGCGATCGATCGCTCCAGATCCAGCATGTTCTGCGGGTGAACGCGGATAATGCCCCAGCGCGGACTGTCGACGTCTGCGATGAGGGACAGCGAGAGCGAGGCCGTCAGGGGGAGGACAAGCAGGAGCGCGACCTTGGCGCCTTTGCCGCGCACGCCGTAGCCCTGGAGCAGGATGCTGAAGAGGGCAATCGCAATCATCAACGACCAGGCGCCGGTCGGCACCCTGTTCCGCCAGGCCGCAGTCGTGTACCCGTGTGAATTGATGACGTCGTTCATGCCCGCCACCGCAAGTGCGGTAACGGGATCCGGCATTGCCCGCGCCGCATCCCTAACGCCATTCCACATTCGACCTTCAAGTTCGGCGGTGCGGATATCTATTTGCGCCAGCATTGCCGTGTCTCTTGATCGATAGAAGCTAATTCTTAGCGCGACATATTCGCGAAGCAATCCTTTGACCTCCGTGGCTCGGGCGTTATCGAGGAGATCGGCGCGGAGGTATTCGGTGCCGATGGCATTCGCTTCCTCTTCTTCCAGGTTCTTGCGCTGATCGTACCGGCCGACTGCCATCGACAAAGTAAAACCAATCAACAATGCGAAAAGCGTCAAGGTCGCGGTCTGCACGATGCTGAAGTCATCGCGCTCCTCATCGGTTAATGGCCGAAAACGCCGGAGCACGAGCGTTGCAAAGGACGCCACCCCAGTGAATACAATCAACAACAGTACGAAGAGCACAGCAGGACGGTCGACCATTTGCATCACGTTCCCCTGTTTCGTTGACCCGGACAACGGCTGGCCATCTCGATGACCCCGCACCTGCGATCCTAGCCGAATTCCCATTGTCGAAACCTCGTTTTCTGTTCGGTTGCGCCTATTCGTGGTGCTTTCTTACTAATTTCCGACCGGGGGAGTGGTTCGCTAACAAGCGTGCCGCGCGCATCTGGCTGGTGGCACGTCGGCTGTATAAAGGGAGGAGGTCGCGGCGAAGGGCCGTTCGTTACCGATCGGCGGTCATTTGGCGTGTGCAGCCAGATGCCTTTGCACATGGCCGATCTCTGCCGTTTGAACGATTGTCCCTCCCCGGGGACAGCGGGGTCAAAAAAGCCCGAACAGGTTGCCTAACGCAGCCGGACAGCGCGATGAACGGCCACATCAACAACCGCGCTCTGCGCGCCGATCTCCATGGTGAGTACGAGCGCTTTCAAGACGGCGTCAAGAAGGCCAAAGACGTCGACGACAAGGAATCGGCCTTGTATTGGCAGGGAGCGGTTTATGCGACCGTGATGATGGCTAATATGTTCGCGTCATCAAAAGGCAAGAGGAACTTGACGTACCACGAGCATCGCTGGGGTAGCCATGGCGCGGCGGTCAGTTCGGCCTGACGCCCAGGCAAAACATCGTGAGTTGTCCCTCCCATAGGGGGCCTATCTGGCGGACCACATCTCCGTAGGAACGCCCGTCGTAGACATGCTCGAAGACCTTCGGATCGATCAGTCGAACAGCGTCACCGTAACATCGGCATTTTGCCGCGTTCATCCCTTCTCGCTGAAGGCAAGTCGCGACAAACGGGCGCTCTCCGTTTGGATCGCCTGTGCGCGTGAGATATCGCGCAAAAGCTTCTGCGAGGCCGCGAGTGGCCGGCGAGCAGCCTTCCGCGTTTATCACGGCCTCAGCTTCCTTCCAAAGCGGCACATACTCGAGGGTCAGGTTAGTTGCCATGGTCGGCGCCTGGAGTGCGACAACAACGTGCTCGTTTGCCATTGCAAAGCGACATTTCTCGCGAGCCTGCGCCCAAAAACTCGCAAAGAACATCTGATGATCGAGAGGTAACGGCGGACCGCACTCGTGCTGAAGCACCTCAAGAGCATCCCCCCGGGTCTTGGCCCAGGTCTTACCACTTGGGCATGCTTTGTAGGGTGTGTTTGTCCCCGGCACGCTGGCCAGCGCCTCCTTCGAAGGTGGGTACGAACACAGGAAGCGCACACCAGGCCCGTACATCCGCCTCACCTGGTTGCCATAGGCGCTAATGAAAGAACTGTTTGCTTGGCTCTCAGTCGTACCCAAGACGATCCGGACAAACGGCCGGTTCGATTCATTGAGAATGCGACACTCGAACGCGAGCGCGAAGGCGTGAGACGCCACCAGCATCAAGAAAGCCGGCAGAAGGCGAATTGCGATACGCGGGCTCGGCATCTCTTTTTCTTCTGTTGAACCAAGGCTGGTCGAAAGGATCCTTGTCCTGAGGATAGGTCCCTCGCAAACTTCACCACTGTTCGCCGGCGCACAGACGAAATGCTGCGCGGTGCTGGTTGTGAAGCGAAGCGAATGCGGCCTCGGATCGGGCCCATGCGCCGAGCGTTGCATCGAGAATCTGGGCGTCGTTGGCAAGCAGAACGATGATTGCATCCGCGCAGGCGCAATCGGCTACCGAGGTGGCGAGCACGGCCTGGTTCCGATCGCAGACAACGAGTTCGAAGCCCGCCTGCCGCGCGCAACGAGCCATGGGCGCGGATCCCGACGCCGTGCTCGCCGGCAGCGTGCCTTACCTCCTGTGCGGTTTCCAAGAGGCTCGCCGGTTTCACTGATGAAACGCGAAGGGAGCGGTAAGCCGGCGATGCCCCACCAGTCGACTACAGATGACCTTGCAGTCGTGGTCTGTCGTCTTCTAAGTTTCTCATACGGCACATAGGTCGAGCGGTCTGCGCCAGGCGGCAGACAGCAGCGAGATGTCGAGGCAAGCCCGGGTCCCTGCGGACAGAATTAGATACGAAATCCTGGGACCCGGCGACACTGTCCTCTAGTGGGCAATGCATTCAAATCAGGGTCGAGTGACGTCAACGATGGCGCGGCCCAAGCGTTTATAAGGGCGAGGCAAGTTGACTCATAAAATCTGAGGAGAGGTACCATGATGAACAGATTCTGTGCGGTGGCCATTGCAGCGCTCTTTTCGGTAGGCTTTGCCTACGCTCAAACTGCCGCGCCTGGGGCAGCCGCCAAGCCTGCAGCGCCAGCCGCCGCTCCGGCAGCTTCCTCGAGCTGCGAAGCGAAGGCGGTCGACAAAAATGGCAAGCCGCTAGCTGGGGCCGCGAAAGCTTCCTCTATCAAGAAGTGCGAAAGTGGCAACAAAGGCGACGCATCAGCCGCCTGCGAAGCCAAGGCCGTTGGGAAGGACGGTAAGCAACTCGCCGGTGCTGCAAAGACGTCCTTCATGAAGAAGTGCCAGGCCGACGCCGGCAAATAATCTCGAATTTGAGAAAAGGCCGGCCACGCGCCGGTTTTTTCTGCCGCTCCGCCGCTGGCTTCAATGCATGATTACTGGCCAGCGTGGAGCAGGGGTCGCGGTCAGTTTGCTCCAGACACTCATTGTGATTAATAACGCCAGTCCTGAGTATTGGGTTTTGTGCGGACTTTGACGGTCGAGGGTGGGGCCTGCTGACGTTGTTCAGAGACTATTTGCGGGGCCGCGTTGGCGTATTGGTAGCAGTTGGCTGCCGACCCGTGTGAATGCCGATGAAGCGGGCGAGTGTCGCCGGAAACAAAAAAGCCCCTCGTCAATGCGAAGGGCCTTTCTTCCATCTCGACTGCCTAGGTGCAATGGCGCTTACAGCTTGCGAATCCGGGAGGCTTGCGGACCTTTCGGGCTGTCCTTGACTTCGAACTCGACTTTGGAGCCATCGTCTAAGGACTTGTACCCAGTACCCTGGATTTCGGAGTGATGAGCAAATAAGTCCTTGCCGCCATCATCTGGTGTGATGAACCCGAAGCCTTTTTCAGCGTTAAACCACTTTACGATACCAGTTGCCATCTCATCCTCATTGTTAGGAGCATGCATGCTGCATGCAGAAATAGAAAATCCAATCTGGACTTGCTATTCCAATGTAAGCATCCTGCCGTCGATTGCAGGAAAGTCATTTAGTTAGTGATCATAGCCGGGGAAACACATGCAGCCAAGGTGTCTAGGGTTTACCACGGGGGCACGCCATGAGGCCGCTCAGGCTGGTAGCGGAGTCACCGCTGGTTCTCGCATAAGCTTATTGGTGAAATGAGAATTAAAGGCAACTGATTCTCGCGACCTCGTGGTGGCCGCGTGCACGTCTCTGCCCAGCGAAAAAACCTGACACGGAAGCGAGGGAGGGCGGTGGGCCGAAAAGGAGCGCGTTGTAGGGTGGCAGCAAACTGAATCAGGTCCAGCTGCTCAGCGCCAGCACGTCAGCGGCCGTGTCGAGGATAGCGGCCTGCTGGAGCAAATCGGCAGGGTGATTTGAGGTGGCACTTGTACCTGCCTTGGTCATGTGCGCCTGAGCCATTGCCCGCAGGCTTGCGGCATCCTGGCGCAGGACTTGGACGCTGACAGAATCGGACCAGTGCCCCCTTTTCCCGCTGCTCGTCGGTTGCAAAGTCACCGGGTCCGACGTCATGGGGGAAGCGAAAATTTGATGCATATTGACCCTTTGATTTTGTTGTGCCTGGTTTCGCTTGGTGCTGTCGCGCGAAAGGACTCTTTTTGTTGCGGAAATGAATGCAAGCACACCCGATAGCAGGGTGGCCAGCAGCAGCGATGAATTCCGAGAGTGCGTCGCAGAAGCCGATCGCGCATTGGACACAATCCACATGACGATTTGGTGTCCGTCCAGTAGGCCAAAGCGATGATATCGGCAGGGTTAAGGGTTAATCTCGATGCTGTGTGACGTCGATTCAACGTGTGACCAAGCCAGTATCGGAGGCGGGCCGCAATGCCAGGAAATGGCGCGAAAATGTTCTTTATATCTGACGTGAAAATTTTTAATTTCACGTAGACTGATGAAGTAGTCCTTGCTGCCACCCGCGTCTCGCTTCCCGGCGACGCGGGTTTATTTTTGTGCGATAGCCCACGCAGCAGAATTTTCTCGATGTTTGGCCTACACTTTCCAACCATGAGTTGCACTTAACCCAGCGTTGCTGCTGGGGCTGTCGTGGCTATGGAAATCTACCAACTGCATCTTGTTTCCACGGGTGTGCACCCGCGATGGCTTATTGAGGGGCACAGAGTTCGCGTTCCTGTTGAAGGCAACCAGGTGAACCTGGATGGGAAACTGCTAGAGGTCTACGGTTGCCGTACCGGAAGCGGAAGAGTGCGAACGGGACCGGTTGGACTTGTGTCGGGAACCGTAGTCGAAGTCTGGCGCGATGCCAATGGATTGTTCGTGTGTGCACGTGCCGATGAGGTAGACCGTGCACGTGCCGCTCAGGTGGCGAGAGAAGAGGCGGCTCAGGTCGCTTCGTGTGAGCGCGAGCGGACCCTTCGAGCACAAGCACATGCGTTCAACGCTAGCCTCCCAATTCCCCTCAAGTGGGTGCCCGGTGCTATCGAGGACGAGCTTGGCCATCCGGAGGGCATATCAGATGAGGAAGGGGCGTATCCAGCTAGTATTGTTCACGTCTTGTTAGAAGAGGGTTTTCGCGATGGACGTCTTATGCGGAACGCTGGCGATTTGCTATGCATGCGCTTGCGGCGAGACGGTGGTGAGCATTTTCCTGTGCGAAAAGAGGAAACGTATATCCAGGTCTCGTGCAAAGCGTGTCTGACGGCTGCAAAGCGGTGGCGCTGCGACTAGCCGGCGTTATTCGGCCCAGACGGCATCAACGTCCCTCAGTAGCCGACCAGCCAAGATGTAGTCGCCAAGTTTTTCCGCCTTTGCCTCCAGCCGCTGGAGTTCGCCTGCTGGCAATTCACCCAGCTCAAACTGGCAGTATAGATTCCGTTGCCGGAAGGACAGCTTCGCTCGACTCAGTCCAGCAATGAGTGCCGCCGGTGATTTTACGGCGATGTTCTCATGCCCCCGGTACTCCACACGGACGCCGGCTTTCTGGCCGAGTCGCCCTAGCTCCACGGCATCTTGCCAAGCCGACTCGTAGTCCAATTCGATTACCGATATTCCTGCTGTATTCAGGAACCGCAGGGCCTCCCCTTTGGTTCCGGCGCGCGTTGTCGCCATCCTTACCTCCACTCACATCATCCGCTGCATCCAGGTCGAGCGCCTGCTTCCGTTCCCCCCTTGCTGCGAGTTCGCTTTGCAAGAGCACATTGTACCCGGCGGAGGGCCGCTTCTCTGTTGGGTGGCGCTCATGTTCGTGCAAAAAAGCGGTGCATAATTTCACCTCGCGCGCTTGTCTTTTGCATGCGACGGCCGCATGCCATTGCGTCGGAGAATAAGCACGGACGGACGTGCCGTGTCAGTCCGCGCAAGATTCGTTTGCAGCCTGCCATGGCGGGCTGCAATTTGACCGGCACCCCTGGCGTTACACATTCATGTTGCGTATTTTTTCTTCAATTTTTCTTTCCTCGGCATTGCTGGCGAGCCACGGCAGCCTAGCCCAGTCCTATGTCGAATGTAAGCTTCTCGACAAAGCGGAGCTTAAACTCGCTCCCAAGTCGACGCTCTTGTATCTCCGTTGTCGTGCACGGCAGACTTCGTATGAGGCTGAACGCATCAAGGGCGTTTCGCAAAAGGCCAAGGATGACCTGTTGTTTGCGTGCCAGGACCAGGTGATTGCGGTCGAGCATCAGTTGCGCGTGAGTCACGGCTTCACGAGGGAGTCGCTGGCCAGAGAGAGGTGCGATTACTGAGGCTCCGTGCTTGACGGGGCAGGCATCGCCCGCCCAGTCTCCCACACTCCAGCCACAGGCGCGTCCCGGTTGGCCGCCGTGCCCCAGCGCACGCGTCGTGATGAGGCATCTGGCACGGGATCGGTGCGCGGGTCGGTCCCGCCGTGCCATTTTCCTGCGCCCGCAGCCTGATGCAACTTCCGGGAGCTGTGGCATAGATATTGCGTAAGCGATACACGGGCCAACGGCGGCCTTGAAACAATCTGGCAAGTCGCGATGACACGCTCCGAAAAGGAGCATCCCGGGCAATGGCGCCCCGAAGCGAAATGCTCGCGAACCGGACAACCGGTTTGTAGGCATCTCGCTTCGGGGCGCTTTTTCTTTGCCGGTCAGCGCGGTGCGCGTCCGCGTCGACACTACCTGCAAGGCATGGCATGAACGCTTTCTCTACTCAGTCACCCGAGGCCGAAGTGTCCGCCGAAACCATCGGCGGATTGATCAACCTTTCCGGAAGGCAGCGCATGCTGTCGCAACGGATCGTCCTCCAGCTATTGCTGGCTTCGCGGGGGGACACTGCCGCGCTCGACATCGCACGCAAGTGCCTGTCAATGTTCGAGTCGGCGCATTCGGATCTCGTAACGGGCAATGAGCGTTTGCCCGGCGCATTCTCCGGCGCTTTGCAGCAACTGTACTTTGGCAGTCCGCGCGCTGACGCGCGTATCCGTGAATTCATCGACCAGGTCAGAACAGCGATAGACGCACCACTGGCCGACACCAGCCGGCGAGCGCAATCCCTCGACATGCTGGTGGCGCAGGCCACGCCAATGCTTGAACTGCTGCAGTCCGTCACTCAGGCCTACCAGGAGGAGATGCACCGTTGCGAGGTCGCTGTGCGCAAACGCCACGCCGACCTCGTCGAGCGCCTCAGCGGGATTTCGATGCAGGCGAACATCGTCGCAATGAATGCGCGCATCTCGGCGGCACGGGCGGGAGAGTACGGCAGGGAGTTCGCGGTGATCACGCTGGTGCTTGCAGACATCATCAAGGAGATGGATCAGCTGATCCGACACGTCGTCGGCTCGATCGATGCGTCCAAAGGTCCAATCAAAGTTTAACGCGGAGACGCCCTTGAAACGTTACCTCTGTTCCTTCTGCTTGATTGCCTGCAGCGTCCTGGCGCTGGCCTTGTCCGGGACCGCTTCGGCCGAAACGCTAACGATCAACGCGGCGATCAACAAGGCGGGCCGCCAGCGCATGCTGTCTCAGCGCATGGCCAAGGCATACTGCCAGGCTGGCCTCGGTGTTGAAGTCGAACGTTCGAAGAAGGTCCTCGAACAGTCCGTGGCGCTCTTTGACAGGCAGCTCATGGAGCTGAAGGCGTCCGCGCCCACGCCGGAGATCAAGGACACCTACGCCAGGCTCGAGCAGACATGGATTCCCTACAAGCAGTTGCTGTCCGCTGGCGATCCGAATCTCGATGGCGCGAAAGCAATCGCAGGAATGAGCGAGGACGTGCTGAAGCTTGCGCAACAGGGAACCCTCCTGCTCGAGAAACATGCCGGCACCATGACGGGTAAGCTGATCAACGTTGCCGGCCGCCAGCGGATGCTCTCGCAGAGAATCGCCAAGATCAGCATGTTCCGCGCCTGGGGCATTACTTCCCCCCAGATGGCGCAGGATCTGGACACGGCTACCAGGGAATTCGCAGCCGCGCAGGGGCTCCTCACCGCGGCGCCGCAAAACACTGAGGCAATCCGCCGCGAACTGCAGCTTGCCGGCTCCCAGTGGCTGTTCTTTGAAGAGGCACTCAATCAGACCGGGGTCAGTCGCGCGGAACAGTTGAGAAACATCGCCACGACCAGCGAGCGTATTCTTCAGGTGATGGATGACGTCACCAGCATGTATGAAGGGATGCCCAAGTAACGTGGGAGCGTGAACGAGCTATGCCAGACGCGGCTTTACAGGCAGCCACGCCTGCAATGCCGCCAGCCAGTCTGCCGGGCAGACGCTCGCGGAAATTACGCGCTGAGCTGGCGGCGGCGCAGGCGAGGGCGCGGCATTTGATATACTTTCACGATGATGAAATAATCGGGAGAGCCGCCCCAGTGCTGGATCTCCCAGTCTCCCAAATCTCCGGACCTCCTCCCATGCCACGACCGCTAGCCGATGCCGCGCCACCATCGCGGGCTGCCATCCGTACCATCGACCAACTGGGTGATCGCATTCGGGCGACACGGGTTGCTGAGGGGATGCCAATTGACCAGGCGGCCAGGCATTGCGGCGTTTCCGTCGGCATGCTATCCAAGCTGGAGAACGGCAAAGGGGTGAATCTGGAGCACGCACTACGCGCGCTGGAAGGACTGGGTTTGACGATGCTCGTTGTCCCAAAGGCGCACGCGCCCCTGCTCGAGCAGGCCGCCACCCACGCGGCCAAAGCCTCCCAACTCGCAATGAGGGCGGATGGCAACCACATGGAAGAGGGCGAAGCCCGGTACTTTTGAGCGGTCACGCTAGAGGGAATCAGAATCGCCCGTGGCGGTGGCACCCCGACCGCTGGTTTGCCGGTAGGCCTTGCCAGAAGCCAGGCGAATCGTTCCCCAGTTCGGGCGGTACAGTCCATGAACCGTCTCGCGGATCCATACGAGTCCCAGCTCTTCCGATAGATCGTTCTCGGCCAGCCGGAAGGCCATGCCGGCGGATTGACCGCCCGCTTTCAAGGCGAGCATCCGTCCTGGCCATTCGTAGGTGCCCCGTCCGGCGAACAGCCGAATACAGAAACTGCGATGCCAACCCTGGAGGAAGGCAGACTGCCTTTCTACGAACCTGAGCAGTGGATTCCAGATCAACGATCCATAGGCGAACAGTCAGACGGGTTCTCCATGCGAACGTTGCGCGAGCGCTTCACGCATCGAGGCTTCGATGCGCCGACGCGACCAGGAGGGCTGGCCGGGCAGATCCTGGAACGAGTCCAGATAAGCGCCGGTGCTGATCAACTCTCTCGTCAGTATGATCCTGTTCCTTTGCGATACTTGCGGTGCAACCCGAAGAGGCGTTGCACCGCCTGACGGCCGGTCATTGGCCGGTCGCTTCAGAACTGCAGTCGCCCATTGACACTGCAGTCGCCTAACTGCCGAAGAGCCCACCGACTCTACGAGTCAGTCAATGACGGTACTCGGAGGACTGTTACCAGCGACGCATCGTCGACGAATGGCGCCCGCCAGCTCCAAATGCCTCACGCGGCGTCCGGCGCGCCCACCAGCGCCATCAGCGGCGCCATGCATGGGCTGGCCGCCGCCAGCGCGCGCTGTTCGTCGAGGATGTCCTGCAGGATGGCATGCGTCGTATCCGGGTTGGCCAGCACCACGCGGAAAACGGCAATCGGGCGGCCTCCCCACTGTGTCGACATCAACTGCGTGCGCGATACGAACGAGCGGCCGGCATCGCGCTGCATTTCCTGAATGCTGATGGTCAGCGCATCCAGCGCGTCCAGGATCCTCTCGCGCCTGTCGGCCGAAGCCGTTGCCAGCGCGGCACGCACGGTCTCGGGCACATGGCGGTAGGTCAGGATGCAAAGCTGCGGGTGGCTGTCGAGCTCGAAATCCGGCTGCTGCGCAATCTGGGATGCAAAGTAGCGGGCGTTATCGATGCTACGATCGATCAACTGCGCCAACCCCTTGCGACCGAGCAGATGAAAGTTCGCGTAGAGCATGACTGCCGCCGCGCCGCGCGATCCTTCGAGCGTATGGCGCCCCAGGTCCACCGAGCCCTTGCGCACGATGTAGTTCGCATGCTGGATGATTTCCTGCGTCCACGCCGGGCTCCGGAACAGCACCATGCCGGCACCCATCGGCACGTAGAACTGTTTGTGCGCATCGATGACGACGGAATCGGCACGCTCGATGCCCGCGAAGCGCCAGCGCTCGCGCTCCGACAGCAGTGTTGCGCCGCCCCATGCGGCATCCACGTGGAAATGGCAGCCGGCCTCCTGAGCAACATCCGCAATCGCGTCGAGCGGATCGACCGCGCCCGTCTCTGTCGTCCCCGCTATGCCGACGATCGCCATCGGCCGGATGTTGCGCTGCTGCAGGTCACGCATGGTGTCGCGCAGCAGGTCGATGCGCATGCGACCGTCTGCATCGACCCCGACCGGCACGAGATTGTCGCGCCCGATGCCAAGGACATCGGCGGCCTTTCGCAGCGAGTAGTGCCCGCGCTCCGAGACGACGATTGCAAGCCCGTCATGGCCGTAATGGCGTAGTGCAGCCATCAGTCCGGCGCGATGGATGCCGGCGAAGCCATCACGCGCGCCCAGCAAGTTGTTGCGGCTCGCCCATAGCGCGGTGAGGTTGGCGACCGTGCCGCCAGAACAGATCGCGCCGAGCGCGTGATCGGCATCGTGCAGCCATCTCGCATAGAACGCGCTGTCCTGGGCAAACACCAGCTTGTGCAGCATGCCGATGACCTGGCGCTCGAGCCCTGTCAGCGCGCCCGACGTCTCGAGCTTCACGACGTTCTGGTTCAGCGCTGCCACCACCTTGGCCAGCGAGGGCATGAACGACGGCAGCGACGACGTCATGTGTCCGACGAACGTTGGTGACGCCACGGGCATCACGTGCCGAAACACGTCGTTGAGCAGATGATCGGCATGCGCTTGCGGCGATGTCGGCGTCTCGGGCAGCTCAACCGACGCGAACTCCGCCTCGCGTGTGGCGCACGCGCCAGCCGGATCAAAACGCTCGCCCGCAAAGAAATCCGCCGGATGTTCGGCGATCAATCGCTCGAGCGATTCGAATGCCCCCCGATCCGCGTCGAACCAGCGCAAGGGGCAGTCGTCGCCCCCGTCCATGCTTTGTGAGGTCTCTTCGCGAGACATGTGCGGCTTCATTTGCATTACCCAGTTCAATCCCGTAGCGCCATGGTGCGTCGGGCATTATGCCGGATCGGACGGGTAAGTGAATGGCTGAGGGCTCCGACCGGCACCTTTGACGACCTCGCCGCTGCCCGTTGACGACCCTCAATCGCCTTTTCTATTGGGATGCGCCTGATCCGAAGTGTACCTAAGCGCCCTGGCCAAGCATGTGGCGGAAGTGCCGGCACGCGTACCGGCAGCAGCGTGGTCGCTCCCTCGGACCAGGTATGAGGCGGCTTTCCCGTAGCAGCTTCGCCCTTGTCCGGCCACAGCCTCTGCTAATAGATCTTCAATCAGGCCAGAGCTTGCTTCGAGAGCGATGTTTGACTCGAACGCACAGCGGTTCTCTCAGGATGTACTCAAATCTCCCACTTGTATTCGCGAACGCAATCGACAGACTGACTCTAGTACTTAAATAAGTGCGCGAATATGTATAATCGTCGTCATGGAGCGCACATATAGCACTGGAAAGGCTGTCGACTTGCTCGACGTGTCTGTGAAGACTTGCAGCGATGGGAGCGCGAGGGTCGGTCCAGTGCCGCTCAGAAGCCGGATCTAGCCAACCAGAGACGGGGGATGGGGGAGTTTGTTGTCGCGCGCGGGCTTGCAAACGTCGAAGTCATGGAGGAGATTGAGGAGGACTCAATTTTCAGCGTAAGCGATTCTTGACATTGATGAACGAAATCGGCCAGCGTGAGATAAAAGTCCTGGTAGTTGCGTACCGCGACAGGCCGACTCGGTTTGGCTTTGAGTGGTTTGAGCACTATGCAAAAACAAACGGCTGCGAGATACTGGTATTGAATCAGGAGCGGCTTTCGCCTGAGAAACTATAAGAAGAAGCTTCAGGAAGCGTTGGATGTTGATCGCACACCGGATTGAACTCAAACCGACAGCGGAGCAGGAGGACTATTTCCGCCGAGCTTGTGGCACGGCTCGCTTCGTCTGGAATTGGGCCCTTGCCGAGTGGAATCGACAGTATGAGGCGGGCTCGAAGCCGAATACACTTGCACTCAAGAAGCAATTCAACGCATTCAAATATGCCGAGTTTCCCTGGCTGAAGGACATGCATCGTGACTCGCATGCGCAGCCCTTTGCCAATCTGAGCAAGGCCTGGAGCAAGTTCTTCGACGACGTGACGT
>NZ_JBFRFX010000082.1:0-13540 GCF_052115045.1 Cupriavidus sp. 2TAF22 | reverse complement strand
CCCCGCAACCCTTGTCCCGTCTGCTTTGCAGCCGCGCTTCGTGTTGCGAGGGAGCGAATATTAAGGCCCGCCCACGGTCCTGGCAAGCCTTTTCTTAAATCATTTTTTTATGGCGCAAAAGGCACTTCACGAAGGGCATCAAGACCAACCGGCAAACCCGGGCTCGACAGATATCAGAGCCACTCCGTCGGCCAGCGCACGCGCCAGCCGCGGCAGGCCCATGACCACGGCGATCGGGCGGGAAGGATATCGACGTGCGGGTCCGCCCCCTCGAACGAAGCCAGGCCGAACCCGCCCGGCAGGAGCAGGCTTAACTCTGACTTAGAAAAGTCTCAGTTGGATTGGGTGCAGATTGCGCTATTTTTGCAAGCATCCTCGACACGCGCCGGTTGCCCAGCCTGACCTGCCGGCGCCTCAATCCAAATGGAAAGAACAGCGATGCGGCCCACGACAAACACCAAACAGACTTTCAAGCTTGCGGCTTCGCTCTGCCTCGTGATTCTGGTCCTTGGAAGCGCCTATGGCCTTTTCGGCCCCTCTGGCGCAGCCCACGCCACTAGTGCCGCAAACGCCACCCACACCAGCACCCCGCTTTCCTTACTGATGCAAGTCCTCGGCCCGATCGCAGCGATCCCCGCCCTGATTGGCATGTGGTCGCAGCGATTCCCCCTCGTTGGTGGCCTGGTGCTGTCCTGCCCCGCGATTGCGATATTGTTGCTGCACAGGTTCGTGATCGGCTGAACCGCCGCCGAGCAGGAACCAATGGCGCCTGCGAGCACCCAACCATGATCGCGGCTTTCGCCGCCATGTTGGGAAGTCATCATGAAGCACTCCGTGCGGGGACTGGTAGCTGCTTGCGCGTTGCTCGCCCTGATCAGCGGTTGTGCCAGCCAGGGCAGCGACGGCAGGGAATCGAGCATCACCACCTACGGCACACTCGACGTTGGCATTACTCGCAATAGCGAGAGATAGTGCGTAGTGCATACAGGATGCTGCTATCAAATCAGCCCGCATAAAAAAAGAGCCCGCAGTGCGGGCTCTTCAATTTAGCGATCTCAATTGCCCTGAAGGCCCCCGTAATCTAACCGTCATCTGGGATTTGTACTATCCGGGTAAACGGAAGGAAGCCGGATAAATCCGAGCGCAATATCGCCCGGTAAATATCGCCCGCAGTAAGCTGGCTTGCCTCACCCCAAAAAAAAGCCCGCACAAGGCGGGCTTAATAATCAGTTGAAGAAAGCCCTGTATTCGAGGGCAAGCACAGTGTATGAATTTGCAGCCCCCTCACGAATTAGGGGAATCCCTTTGCCATGAGGGCAAATCGACCTGCAAGCGAGGCCAAGTGGTCGTCGCTGCCCCTTCCGCTCTGACTGCATAAAAAGCCAGTTCGAAGTTAGAGGAAAGGCTCCAGGCAGGGCAGGCTCGTCTTCAGCCGCGGGCCGCCCGTTCAGGCTGCTTCGAGCGACGCGGCGCCCGGCCGAAGGTGCGCGCGCGCCTCTTCGAACATGGCGTCGACCCCCGCGCGGGTCCGCACCGCGTGCATGCGCCGCGCGTCCGAGAGCACCCGCCGCCACCCGCGCCCGCCGTGGATGCCCCGGTGCAGGCCAAGCATATGGCGTGTGACAGCACCCATATATCCCCCCTGCTCCACCAGGTCTCCGATATAGCGCTGCATCGCCAACTCCACCTCCAGCCGAGAAACCACCGGTGTCTGCGCACCATAGAAGCGCGTATCCATATCCGCCAGCACGTACGGCTGGTGATAGGCTTCCCGCCCGATCATCACGCCATCGACGTGAGCCAGGTGCTCATCCATCTCGTCGTGCGCCACGATGCCGCCATTGATCAGGATTTCCAGCCGCGGGAACTCGCGCTTGAGTTGGTAGGCCACCTCATAGCGCAGCGGCGGGATCTCCCGATTTTCCTTCGGGCTCAACCCCTTCAGGATCGCGTTGCGCGCATGCACGATGAAAGTCTCGCAGCCGGCCTCGGCGACCTTGCCGACAAAGTCACGCACGAAGTCATAGTGCTCGATCGTATCAATGCCGATCCGATGCTTGACCGTTACCGGGATCGACACCGCATCCCGCATCGCCCTCACACAATCCGCGACCAGCTCCGGTTCCGCCATCAGGCAAGCCCCGAATGCGCCGCGCTGCACGCGTTCGGAGGGGCAGCCACAATTGAGGTTGATCTCGACGTAGCCCCACTGCTCACCAAGTCTCGCGGCCGCCGCCAGGTCGGCCGGCTCGCTGCCGCCGAGCTGCAGCGCCACCGGCTGCTCCGCCGCGTCGAAGTCCAGGTGCCGCGCCACGTCGCCGTGCAGGAGCGCACCGGTGGTCACCATCTCCGTGTAAAGCCAGGTATGGCGGCTCAACTGCCGGTGAAACATGCGGCAGTGACGATCGGTCCAATCCATCATCGGCGCGACCGATATTCTCCGGCCCGTTGATTTTTCTGCGATTCCGACTCCAGCTTCGATTTGCGGGGAATTCTGAACGTATGCCATGACCTGCCGTTACTGCCTGTTTAGGCTCATTTTTGAGCTTGGGTGTTTCAATGTTGCGCCGAAAAAACCATGCTGCACCGAGGATTGTGGGCACCATTCTTCAGCGCGAACGCAAGGACGAGAGTATAGGTTAGACAGCAGTGATCCGCCTGAAGCGAGGCGGCAAGGCGGTGCTCACCGAAACGAAGACGTTTGACCGCCGCCCGGCCGCCGCGAACTGGATGGAAAAGCGCGAGCGGGAACTGGCGCAGCCCGGTGGGCTGGAAGCGGCACAACTGGATGACCCGCTGCTCAGCGCCGAGATTGACCGCTATATAAGAGAGTCTCGCAAAACATCGGCCGGACGAAGACCCAGGTGCCCGGCGCCATCAAGGCCGCCCGGATCGCGGTCGATGCATTGCTCGAAGATCGGCAGCCGGGAGATCATGCAGTTCGCGCAGAGCCTCGGCGTCCTCCCGCAGACGGTAGGTCGCCAGCGCGTTGGCCGGGGGTTCAAGTACATGTGCCCAACCTGTGGCACCTACGGCAGACAAATTTTGCGAAGCCCATCCTCCATAACAAGGACATCACCTACCTTGCGTGAGCCTCGTCCGGCACAACAGCCGTAGCCAGGCGTCGTAAGGTTTCCTCGATCGGAAGCGCGTACTCGAAGACCAGGTCCGCAGCTTCGCCTGCATTATCCAGATGAGCATGCGGCAGCGAGATATCACTAAGGGTGTCGCTGATCACCGCCACAATGTCCGGATCGTGCGGATACATCCAGGGCTTGTCGTTGGCATCCCGGAAGATCTCAACTTTGGCATAACTCTCTGCCCTGAAGCCTTCGACGATTACGAGGTCAACATTGCGGAGGTGCTGCAGCAAGCTGCTCAGCGTCGGCGTAGCCTGCTCCGTAAACTCGTGCATAAGTGCCCAGCGGACTGAGGACGCTACGAGCACCTCGCTTGCGCCCGCCTGGCGGTGTACGTATGAATCCTTGCCAGGTCGATCAACGTCAAACGCATCATGGGCATGCTTCAGCGTCGACACTGTCAGGCCGCGAGCCTTCAATGCCGGGATGACCTTTGAGATCAGGGTGGTTTTGCCGGCGCCGCTCGCTCCAGACAGTCCAATAACTCGCATATTCGCACTCGCAGTGACAACGCAGAAAACGTTATGTACTGGCGACTATAACGGTATGTGGCAAAGCCGTAAATATGAATCCGGAGTGCCGAATTGGCCGCCTGCAAGCATGAATTCGGGCGGAGCGCCTGGTGAGTGACACTCGCGCAAGTTATGCTGTGAGAGGCATAACTTTTCTAAAAAATTGGGCTGCCATGGCCGAAACAGCGCCCGAACGTCCTTATAAGCAGGCTTCCGCAGTAGTCGGTGGCGGACTTGTGGGTACTCTGGGTGGCCTAATCGGCCTCGGCGGCGCGGAATTTCGCCTGCCGCTTCTCATCGGTTTCTATCGCTTTGCGGCGCTGGAGGCGGTGATCCTCAACAAGGCAATGAGCCTCGTCGTCGTTGCTTTTGCCCTGCCGTTTAGGACGCAGGCAGTGCCCATCGCCGATGTGCTCGCGAACTGGCCGGTGATCCTGAACTTGCTCGCTGGCAGCATTCTCGGCGCATGGTGCGGCGCGAGCTGGGCTACACGTATGCGCTCGGAAGCCCTGTATCGAGTAATTGCAGTGCTGTTGGTCTGCATGGCCCTAGTACTTCTGACGAGCAACCACAGCGAGAGCCAGCACGCCATGCTTACCCCCGGCGCGCTGCAGGTCGCAGGCGGCGTCATTGCGGGCTTTCTCATCGGTGTAGTGGCCGCCGTCATGGGTGTCGCTGGCGGCGAACTCCTGATCCCGACGCTTACGCTTGTCTTCGGCGTGGATCTCAAGCTGGCCGGGAGTCTTAGCCTCGCCATCAGCCTGCCGACGATGCTCACGGCATTTGCGCGGTACAGCCGGGATCGGAGCTTCACCGTTCTCATCCGCCATCGAGCCTTTGCGGCGATGATGGCAGTGGGATCCATTCTTGGCGCGTATCTTGGTGGCAGATTGCTGGGCATCGTGCCGACGACTGTGCTGCTACCCCTACTCGCAGCGATCCTCGTCGTCTCCGCGGTGAAGGTCTGGCGCCACGCCTCCTGAGCGGCCAAAATCGTACTCGGAAGGCCGTTGTATCGCATCGCCCGGATCCTCGAGACCTTCCGCAAGGAAATCCGCGGCGAGCCTTGCATCGAGGAGCGCGAAGCCTGGCTGCGGGACTTTTTTGGACCACCGAATCAAGGCGCTTACACTCGCAAGAGAAACGGAAGGGACTAACCATGTGCGTCAACTACGCCCCGATCCAGCGCCAGGTGCTACGCGACATCTTTGGCATCGAGCCGCCGCCCGCGGAGTGGAAGGCCGAAACCTGGCCAGACTACCCCGCGCCGATCATCCGCGCGACCGAGGGCGGTGGTCGCGAATGCGCGGTCGCATCGTTCAGCATGGTGCCCAAGGCAAAGATTCCACCTGGTGCCCGCTACTATCCAACTGCGAACGCGCGCTTCGAGACGATCGGCAAGCTGAGTTCATTCGCCAAGCACTGGAAGGCCGGTCAGCTCTGCCTGATACCGGCGACATCCTTCTATGAGCCCAACTGGGAAACTGGCAAGGCGGTGCGCTGGCGCATCAGCATGGCGGACGGCGAGCCGTTCGCTATCGCAGGTCTCTGGCGCACCTGGCCGGATGGCGCCATCAGCTTTACGATGCCGACGCTCAACGCGGATAGCGACCCTCTCATGCGCCGGTTCCACAAGCCAGGCGACGAGAAGCGCGGGATTGTGGTCTTGCCGCGCGACACCTGGGCCGACTGGCTGTCATGTCGAGACCCCGAGATTGCCAGAACCTTCCTGCGATTGCTCCCGGCAGAGTTGATGGATGCCGAGCCGGCCCCCGTCACCCGAAATAAGGCCGCGCCCTCCGCACAGACAGACGATCGTCCCGGGGCGAGCGCGGAGCTGTTCTGACCCCGGAGAGGCTATTTCCCCTTCGGAGGGTTGTTCGGTGCTCCATCGACTCGAATTCCTTCGAGTGACCGCAGGTCGAGGCAAAGTAGTAGGCGCGAGAGCATGATCTGTGTCTGCTCGATGTGGTCTTCGATCTTGAAGCGCTCTTCTTCCGAGAGCGCTCCCCTGCCAATTGGCAGGTTGTATTCGGGGTCAGCCGTGCGCCAATCCGGGAGGCGCTCCTCAAGCTTGAAGGGGAGGGACTGGTGGAAACGCAACCGCGCCGTGGCGTGGTCGTTACGGTCCTGTCCACCGAAGACTTCGAGGAAATTCTGGCCATGCGCATGGCGTTGGAATCCCTCGCCATAGAGCACGCTGCAAAACATTTCACGCCGGAAGATGCCCAGGCCGCGCTTGCGATTGTCGAGCAGGGGCGCGTTGATATGCGCGCTTCACCCAGTGCGGATCCCGGCAAGGAATTTGACTCGAGATGGGGCGATCTGAATAGCGCCTTCCACCGTCGACTCTATGAGCCAGCGCGCTTGCCGCGCCTTCTCGCCAGCATCGAAAACCTCCAGCATCTGTTTATTCGCCATTTGCGAATGCGCATGCGCACCGCCGGAAAGGACGCTCCAGGCGACAGGGAACTTATGGGATCGTTGCACGAGAACTCAGAAGCCAACCTACAGGAATGGGCAACCGTCCTGGATGAGCATGAGCAAATGGTCCTGGCCTGTGCGCGTCACGACGCGCCGGCAGCGATCGCAGTGCTCAAGCGCCACATTTCCAGCCATGGGAGCGAATTGGTCAAGCGCATACGGGAAAGCAGCGCGAAATCTGCCTCCAACTAGGAGCGAGCAGGCGTTGCTTCGCGAGGCTTCATAGTTCATAGAACCGAACGACCGTAGTAGTCCATACAGCACAGCTTTGCGGGTCATATGCCTGCTTCCCATAGGTGAACGCCATTAGCGCCAGCCGAGGCCGGGCGCGACGTGCGTGAGAATCGATTCGATCATGTGCGCGCAATATTTCACACCCAATTGGTTAGGCACGGTGAGTAGCAACGTATCGGCCGCCGCAATTGCCTCGTCCTTTGCCAGTTCCGCGATAAGGACATCAGGTTCAGCGGCGTAATTTCGGCCAAAGATCTTTCTAACATCGTCGTCAAGAAAGCCGACGGTGTCGTTGCCCTGAGTGCCGCGACCAAAATACATCCGGTCCTGGTCGTTCACGAGCGCGAAGATACTCCGGCTGACCGACACCCGCGGCTCTCGTGTATGCCCAGCCTCTTTCCATGCATCACGGTAAGCGCGAATCTGCTCTGCTTGCTGGATATGAAGCGGACGGCCCGTCTCGTCATTCTTCAACGTTGAGGTCTGAAGATTCATGCCCATCCTCGCGGCCCACACCGCCGTTGCGTCGGAGCCTGAACCCCACCAGATGCGGTCGCGAAGTCCATCGGAATGCGGTTCGATTCGCAAAAGGCCCAACGGGTTGGGAAACATGGGCCTCGGATTCGCCTGCGCAAAGCCCTTGCCCCGCAGCACCTCATAGAAGACTTCCGTATGGCGGCGCGCCAGGTCAGCATGAGTCTCACCCTCGCCAGGCGCGTACCCGAAGTGGCGCCAACCGTCGATAACCTGTTCGCCTGAGCCTCGGCTGATACCAAGCTGCAGACGTCCGCCGGCAATCAGATCGGCTGCCCCGGCATCTTCCGCCATATAGAGCGGATTCTCGTAACGCATGTCGATGACACCCGTTCCGATTTCAATCCGACTGGTTCTTGCTCCGATCGCTGCGAGAAGCGGAAATGGAGATGCAAGCTGTTGCGCGAAATGATGGACGCGGAAGAAGGCACCATCCGCGCCCAGCTCCTCGGCGGCGACCGCCAGGTCGATGGATTGCAGAAGCACATCCGCCGCCGTCCGTGCCCGCGAATTCACGGAATCGGCCCAGTGGCCAAAGGAGAGAAAGCCAATCTTTTTCATAGTGATAGACGCGGCTATTTGGGCCGCTTCTCAAAGACATCCTTGACGATACGGAGCGCGCTAGAGTCGCCGGACCAAGCCGTGTAGAGCGCCAGTTGGGTCATGCCTTCCGATGCTTGCGCCCGGGTCAGCCCGTTGTTCATTGCTCGGTTCACGTAGAAGGCCAATAATTGTGGGCCACCTCCCCGCTCGGCCGAGAGACGATGAGAAAGGTTAAGCGCCGCCGCGACTATCTTCATCGGTCCGCGGCATGCCGGCCCCGGCCGTTTGCGGGCGGACAGCGTGGGCGTTCTCGCGGCCGGCCTAGACTGTGAACGAAGCGTTCTGAGGGAACAGGGCGCGCCGGGTTTCTTCGTCAAACTCGGATTTGAACTGGAGTTTTTCCTTCAGAGCCAGGGCACGGACGGCCGCTGGGCGTGCCGAGATTTCATCGATCAGACGCTTGACGTGCGGATAGTCCGTCAGACCCTTCTCGCCGAAGATATAGCCGGCGTAATTAGCCCAGCCCCAGAGTGCCATGTCGGCGATCGAATAAGTGTCGCCGGCGAGATACTTTGAGTCGGCGAGACGCGCATCGAGAACACGGTATTGGCGCTCGACTTCCTTCAGATAGCGGTGACGCGCATACGGCAGGGGTTCCGGCGCATGGTGCTGGAAGTGCACGGCCTGACCGGAGAATGGCGACAGGCCGGTCGCGACGAACAGCAGCCAAGAGAGCATCGCTGCATGCTGCGCCGGCGCGGACGGCATAAACTTGCCGTGCTTTGCACCCAGGTGCAGCAGAATGGCATGGGAATCGAATACAGCGACACCATCGTCGACAATGGCGGGCACTTTGCCATTCGGATTGATCTTCAGGTATTCCGGTTTGTGCTGCTCTCCCTTGAACGTATCGACAGCAACCAATTCGAATGGAGTTTCAAGCTCCTCCAACAGGAGCGCGACTTTGGTGGGATTGGGCGTCGGGTGGAAGTAAAACTGAAGCATGATATTTCCTCGATAGGGACATGAGATCAAGCGCAGCGCTGCAATGCTCTGCGAATCCACTCGGCAACCGACGCGATCCTCGGTACTACGCCTTGTATCGCAGGCAGGGCGGGCAAGTGAATCGCGAGCCAGTTGCCTTTGAGGCGGCTCCCGGATCGCGTAGAGAGATGGTGAACCGAAAGCCTTGATTTGCCGTACGATCTGCCCGATGGATACGTTCGACGGGATCGCACATGTTGTCTGACGACGAATTGGCCTTGCTGGAAGCCATTCGCGAAACCGGCAGCCTGTCGCGTGCGGCGGCGCGGCTAGGTAAGGCGCCGTCGACGATTTCGCATGCGGCGCGGCAACTCGAGGCGCGCTTCGACGCACTATTGTTCGATCGCCGCCACTACCGGGTGCAGTTGACGCCCGCGGGCCAGGTGCTCGCCGATGAAGCCGCGCGCCTGACACTCGACATGTCGCGCGTGACGCAACGCGTGCGGCAGATTGCGAGCGGCTGGGAAGATCGGCTCTGGATCGTCACCGACGAGATTATCGAATTTGAATTGCTGATGCCGGTGGTGCGCAGCTTCGACGCGCTAGATTCCGGCGTCAAATTGCGCTTTACGCACGAGGTCCTGGGCGGCACGTGGGAAGCATTGCGCGACGGGCGCGCGGACCTGATCGTCGGCGCGACCAATGAGCCCCCGGCGGTTCCCGGACTGCGCTGGTTCGAGCTCGGCGTGATTGAGTGGGTATTCGCAGTGGCGGCTCGTCATCCTTTGGCACGCGCTGAAGCACCGCTTGAGCGCGAGCAACTGCGCGCGCATCGGTCGGTAGTAGTAGCCGATTCGTCGCGCACGACAGCGGGACGCGCTTATGGCGTGATCGGTGGCCAGGCCATGCTAGCCGTGCCGAATATGCAAGCGAAGATACTCGCGCAGCGCGACGGCCTGGGCATCGGCTGGCTGCCGCGTCATCGCGTCGCGTCGTTGCTGAAAGATGGCAAACTGGTGGAGAAGGCGACAGCCGATCAGCGCGAGCCGACTGTGTCGTATGTCGCTTGGCGCGGCGATCGCGAGGGGCGCGCGTTGCAATGGTGGCTGGAACAGTTGCGGCACCCGCGCCTGGCCAGTCGATTGGTACACGGTGTGGATATGGCAATTGGCGCGTGAGGCGCGCGTGAAATGCATGCTTCTATACGGACTGCGCTGCGTATCGTGGGATCGTACGTGCCGCACTGGACGATAGGGTTTCGTGCGCGGTACGGCTGACAGCGGCGGGGAACGGGCCGGCCTGGCGGCATGATCTTAAGGTGCTCGCGAAGAAACACCACGTTCTTGCCGCCAAGCAGCGCGGCTCTTGTGGAAGGCATAGTGTTTCCCTAAAAAGAAAGCCATCCGAAGATGGCTTGGTGAATCGTGCCCGGCAGCGCAGGTCAACGCGCCGCTGCGGACCCAGCCTTACGCCGTGGCACTGGGACGGGCGGAGACGATCTCATGCCACCGCTTTACCGCGACATGTGTCTCGGGCACCGGCATCGCCAGCGCCTTCGTCGCGAAGTCGACGGCAGCGAGCGCGGTGATGTCGGCGGCGGAGAAGAGATCCCCCGCGACGAACGCGGCACGATCCAGTTGCGCCTCGATGTCGTCGTAGAAATTCGCGACCCGTTGCTTGCTGCGCTCGACCAGCGCCGGGATCTGGTCGTACCCATGCGGGCCGGAAATTGCGCGCCCTTTGAGTCCCGCGGCGGCATTGCGAACGCCCTCCATCACGGCGGCGAACCCCTCGATCTCCATGCGCCGTTCCCACATCGCGACGACGGCCTTGTCTACCGCCGTCGTGCCATACAGCGATGGCAGCGCATGGGCATCGTCGAGATAGCGCATGATTGTCGACGCCTCGCCGATGACCGTACCGTCGTCGAGCACCAGGGCCGGGACGACGCCGCGCGGATTGATCGCGCGATAGGCTTCCGAGAGTTGCTCCCGCGTGCCGAGATCGACCGGCACGAGTTCCACTTCCAGTCCCTTTTCCGCAATCAGCATCCTGACGCGACGCGAGTTTGGCGAGCCGTTGGCATGATAAAGCTTCATTGATATCTCCGATTAGAGTTTCGAGCCGCCGTCGACGCGCAGCGTCTCGCCGGTAATCCATCGGGCCCGGTCGGATGCGAGAAACTCGATCGCCGCGCCGATGTCGTCGGGTTCGGCCATGCGTTTGAGTGCCTGCATGCCGAGCGTGAAGGCCCTGCCCTCCTCGCTCCTGGCGAAGCTGGACATCTCGGTCGGCACCACGCCAGGTGCCACCGCGTTGACGCGGATGCCGCGCTCGCCAAGGGCCGAGGCGAAGTGCTTGACGAGCGTGTCGATGGCGCCCTTGGTTGCCGAATACGCCGGCAGCGCGCCCACGGCGGCATGCGCCGCGAGCGACGACAGCAGCACCACGCTGCTGCCTTTGCACATGACCGGCAGCAACTGCTGGACGAGGAAGAACGGAGCCCGCACGTTCACCGCGAACAGGTCGTCGAAGTCTTCCACCGTGGTCTCCTCGATGGTCGMCGCGCGCGAGATTCCGGCATTGGCCGCGAGGATGTCCAGCCGGCCACCGATAACTGCGCGCGCTCGCTGTGCAAGCGCATGGGGACCATCGTGAGCACGCAGGTCGGCGGCGATCTTCTCGGCCTTCCCGCCGAATGCGTGGATTTCGGCGACGACCGCATCCGCGTCGCGCGCCGCCTTTCCGTAGTGAACCAGCACCTGCGCGCCGGCCCTGGCCAGCGCAAGCGCGCTGGCGCGGCCGATGCCTCGCGATGCGCCCGTCACGAGCGCGGTCTTACCAGTCAGCGTGTTCATGATCTGTGACTCCCTTGTTCAGTTGTTCCGAGAATGCGCATCGCGTGTATCAGCCGGCGGTCTTGCCGCCATCGATGGTGAGAATCTGGCCGGTGACAAACGTCGCGCCTGCGGACGCGAGATAGATCACGGCCGCGGCGATGTCTTCCGGCTTGCCGAGGCGAGCCAACGGTACGCCACTGGCCAGCGCCGCTTTGTTCTCGGGCGTCCCCGTGAAGCGGTCGAGCATGCCGGTTTCGGTGGGTCCGGGTGCCACTGCATTGACGCGCACCCCGGTGCCAGCGACTTCGAGTGCCGCCGACTTGGTGATGCCTTCCACCGCATGCTTGCTACCCGCATAGACCGCGGCATAGGCCGCGCCTTCGTGACCATAGGTCGACGAGATGTTGATCACGACCCCGGAACGCTGCGCCGTCATGACGCGAAGCGCGTGCTTGAGGCTCAGCAATGTGCCCAGCACATTCGTGTCGAACGTGGCCGTATAGCTTTCCGCGGTCTGTTCGGTCAGCGGGCCCGGCCGGCCTTCCGTACCGGCATTGTTGACGGCGACATCCAGACGGCCGAAGCGGGACACGGCCTGATCGACCAGATGGCGCACTTCCTGGTCGTGGCGCACATCGGCCTGCACGAAGAACGCATCGGCGCCGAGCTCGCGTAGTTCGGCTTCGAGTGCGGCACCTTCGGCGGGCCGGCGGCCCGAGACGACGAGATTCACGCCAGTGCGAGCGAATGCAAGCGCGGTGGCACGACCGATGCCGGTCAGTGCGCCAGTGATGAGAACGACGGGACTGCTCATGGGAAACTCCTGTAAGGTATCGCTGTCCAGCATGGATAAGGTTGCGTGGACAGTGGAACGGGGTTGCTGCAGGGACCAATCTAGGGTCTTCCGGCGCCCATGAAAAAGACTTTGTAAGCTTGTGGGCATGCCTGCCAGGCATGGGGCTGATGGAATTGAGACATCTTCGGTACTTCATCGCGGTCGCGGAAGCCGGCAGCCTGACCGAGGCCGCGGCCAATCGGCTGCATACTTCGCAGCCCTCGCTAAGCCGGCAGATCCGCGATCTCGAGGAGCAGGTCGGCGTCGAATTGCTGCGCCGCAGTGCGCACGGCGTGGCGTTGACGGATGCAGGCCAGGCCTTTATCGACCATGCGCGGCTGGCCATGGCACAGGTCGACGCCGCGGTGGAAGCGGCCCGCCGCGCGGCACGACCTGCCAAGCCGCGCTTTGCACTCGGCTTTCTGACTGGCCAGGAGATGACATGGCTGACGGACGCCATGCACTTGCTGCGCGCAGAGCTGCCGAATATCGAGGTGAGCGTATCGAGCGACTACTCCACGGAACTGGCCGCCGCGGTGGCCCATGGCAAGCTCGACGTCGCCTTCATGCGCGCCGAGCCCGGGTACGACCTCGAATACAAGGTCATTGCCCAGGAGCCGCTGGTCGTGCTGATGCCGAGCGACCATGCATTGACCGCGCGCGACGCGCTGCGTGCGGAGGATCTCCGCAACGAGCCGTTCATCGCCATGGGAGACAAGGCGAAGGTGCTGCGGGGGGTCGTCGATGCTTATCTGGCCAGTTCGGGCGTCGAGGTCGAGATCGCGCAAAGCGTCGATAATCCGGCCATGGTGATGTCGCTGATCGCATCGACCCGCGGCATGACGCTAATCCCGGCTTATGTGGAGAACCTGATGCCGTGGTCGGTGGTCAGCCGGCCGCTGACGGGCGAAATCCCGACCATTGATCTCGTCGTCGGGTATAGCCCGAGCAATGCCGCGCCAACGCTTGCGCTGTTCCTGTCCCGGCTCGATGAACTGAGATCGAGGATCGCCGGGCGCGCCGGACAGTGAACGGCGCCGATTCCCGGGGTGCAAGCGCATGCCAGGGCGCGCAATACCGTGCAATCCTTCGGCCGGGGCACTGGTAGTTGCCAAGCGGGAAGATCCGGCACTGCGTGTCTGGACGCAGTGCCGGCTGTCAAAGCCACAGGTCACGACCGTGGAAACCGCAGGGTTTCCACGAGGCGCGACGCGTGTCGCTCAGACCTTGGCGTGGGTAGCAGCCCATTGCGAAGGATTGACATCGATAGCCAGTCCGAGGCCGGAGCCGATCACGCCGACGTTGTTGAGCGTGTTGACGTTGATGCTCTGCAGCTGGGCGATGTTCTGGTTGACGTTGACATTGACGTTGGCCACCGGGCCCAGTCCCTGCATCCAGGTGTTGGCGCCGCCGCGCACTGGCGCCGCCGCGCAC
>NZ_JBFRFX010000081.1:0-13680 GCF_052115045.1 Cupriavidus sp. 2TAF22 | reverse complement strand
GCCCTCCGCGCCCTCGCCGGCCTGGAGCAGCTCGCCGCCGCTGGCCGGCGGCGCCAGTGCGCGCAGGCGCGCGTCGCGCTCCGCGCGGGGCAGGTCGCCGATGCGCCTGGCGGCAGCATAGAAGGCAGCCCAGTCGCCGCCGCTTTGCGCCAGCAGCACCGTGAAGGCCGGCACCCACTGCTGGTAGGTGGCCACCGCGGCCAGTTGCGCATTGGTCAGCGGGCGCTCGAACCAGCGGTCGTAGCCGCTGTAGCCGCCCCACTCCTCCTTGAGCCGGGCATAGCGCGCGCGCAGGGCAGCGAAGATCTCCGCCTTGCGGGCACGCTTGGCCTCGTCCGGCAGCGGCGAGCGGTACAGCGCGTCGAGGCGGTCGCGCGTATCCAGCAACATGGCGCGGAACTGCAGGCGGCGCATATCRTACTGGCGGTAGCTGGCGCGCGCATCGGGCGAAGCCGCCAGCGCCAGCCAGCGTTCCACGCCGGCGGTCTCCACCGCGGTGGCGAAGGATTCGTTGAAGGTGGTGTCGTTGCGCACGTAGACCACCTGGTGCGCCAGTTCGTGGAAGATCAGCCTGGCCAGCTCGCCCTCGGGCTGGTAGACGAAGGTATTGAGCAGCGGATCATCGAAGTAGCCCAGCGTGGAATATGCCGGGATGCCGGCCACGTAGGGCTCGAGCCCTTCCTTGCGCAGGCCTTCGGCATAGTGGTCGGCGTCGGCCTGAGCGTAGTAGCCGCGGTAACTGATGCACCCCACCACCAGGAAGCACCACTTGTGCAGCTCCATCGACAGCTCCGGGGTGGCGAACACGCTCCACACCACATAGGGCCGGTGCAGGTTGGCATAGCGCCGGTAGCTGCCGTTGTCGGGCAGCTTGAGTTCCTGCGAGGCAAAGTCGCGGATGCTGCCCGCCAGGGCCAGGCGCTGCGCCAGCCGCGTGTCCTTGGCCTGCTGTGCGGCGGCGATCGCGTCCGGCAGCGGCCGCGCCTCGGCCATCAGGCCGAGGTGCCCGCCGATCGACTGCGCGTAGTAGCCGACCGTGTCGCAGCCGGCCAGCACGGCTGCGAGCCCCAGCAAGGCCAGGGTTCGCAGCACGCGGGACGGCCGGCGGCTCATGACAGCATGGGCTCCGCCCGGGCGGCAGCCGCGGCGGGCGCGGCTTCGACCTGCACCAGGCAGTCGTAGAACACCGGCGCGCGGCCCAGGTCGGTCAGGCGCTGGCTGGTCAGCTCATTGGCATTCTTGCCGTCCGGCGCCAGCTTCTTCCACCAGATCGACAGCCCTACCACCAGCCCGCGCCGCGCGCGGTCGGTCACGCGGGCGCGCGCCAGCAGGCTGCCGCGGTCGTTGAAGGCGCGCACCATGACGCCGTTGGCGATGCCGCGCGCGGCGGCGTCCTCCGGGTGGATGTCGAGGTGCGGCTCGCCCTCGGTGGCGCGCAGGCTGTCGACATTGACGAAGGTGCTGTTGAGGAAATTGCGCGCCGGCGGCGAGATCATCGCCAGCGGATAGCGCGCGGCCAGCTCCGGGGCGGTCGCCGGGGTCTCGTACGGCGCCACGTAGCCGGGCAGCGGGTCGAGGCCGTCGCGGCGCATGGCTTCCGAGTAGAACTCGCACTTGCCCGAAGCCGTGGCGAAGCCGCCCGCGGCCAGCGGCGCGGCCGGCAGGTTGAGCTTCTGCCAGCCTTGCTCCTTGAGCGACTCCCAGCTGATGCCGGCGGCGCGCGGGTCCGTGGCCACGATGGCCTGCGCGGCGATCTCCTCATCGCTGTCGGCGAAGCACGGCTCGGCGAAGCCCATGCGCTGCGCCAGCCGGCGGAAGATCTCGGTGTTCGGCAGCGCCTCGCCGAGCGGGGCGACGGCCTGGTTGTTGGCCAGGAAATAGGTGTGGCCGTAGGCCTTGTGCACGTCCACGTGCTCGAGCTGGGTGGTGGCGGGCAGCAGGATGTCGGCGTAGTCGGCGGTATCGGTGCGGAACTGTTCCAGTACCACCGTGAAGAGGTCCTCGCGCGCGAAGCCCCGCGCGACGCTGGCGGAGTCGGGGGCGACCGCCACCGGGTTGCTGTTGTAGACCACCAGGGCCTCGATCTTCGGGCCCTGGTCGCTGTCGCCGGCATCCAGCAGCGCATCGCCGATGGTGCTCATGTTGACCGTGCGCGGCAGCGCCGGCAGGCCCGGCAGCAGGTCCGGGCGCTGCAGCGCCTGGTTGTCGACCGGGAAAAAGCCCGAGGTGGACAATTGCAGGCCGCCGGCGGCGTGGCGCCAGGCGCCGACCAGCGACGGCAGGCTGGCCACCGCGCGCACGGCCTGGCCGCCGCCGTGGGAGCGCTGCATGCCGTAGTTGAGGCGGATCGCCACCGGCTGGCGCTCGCGCACCGCCAGGTTGCCGTATAGCCCGGCCAGCCATTCGATGTCCGCCGCATCGATGCCGCACAGCGCGGCCGCGCGCGCCGGGCTGAATGCCTGGGCGCGCTCGCGCAGCGCATCGAAGCCCAGCGTGTGGTTGACGATGTACTCGTGGTCGAGCAGGTCGTCGCGCATCAGCACGTGCATGATGGCCAGCGCCAGCGCGCCGTCGGTGCCCGGCATGGGGGCGATATGGCGGTGGCATTTCTCGGCGGTCAGCGAGCGGTAGGGATCGATCGCCACCAGCGTGGCGCCGCGCCGCTTGGCTTCCTGCACGCGTGTCCAGAAATGCAGGTTGGAGGCGATCGGGTTGCCGCCCCAGATGATGATGAGCCGGGCGTCGGCCACATGCTCGATATCCATGCCGATGCTGGCGCCGTAGGTATAGCGCAGCGCGGTGGCGCCTGCGCTGGCGCAGATGGTGCGGTCCAGCAGCGAGGCGCCGAGCTTGTGGAAGAAGCGCGCCGCCATGCTCTCGCCCTGCACCAGGCCCATGGTGCCGGCATAGCTGTAGGGCACGATCGCCTGCGCGTCGCGCGCGGCGATGGCCGACAGGCGCGTGGCCACGGTGTCGAGCGCCTCGTCCCAGGAAATCGGCACGAACTTCCCCTCGCCCTTGGCGCCGACGCGCTTCATCGGCGCCAGCAGGCGGTCGCGGTGGTAGGTGCGGTCCGTGTAGCGCGATACCTTGGTGCACAGCACGCCCTGGGTGCCGGGATGGTCGGGATCGCCGGCCACCTTGATGGCGCGCCCGTCCTCGACGGTGACGAGCAAGGCGCAGGTATCGGGACAATCGTGCGGACAGGCTGCACGGACGATGCGGGGGGCCATGGACTCTCCTGGCAAACGGATAGGGGCGGCGGTGCGGCCGGTGCCGGGTGGCTGGGCGGCCGGGCGGTCACATGCTGCGGGGCTGCCGGTGCCGCCGCGCTTGCCGCACAGCTATGCCAGCCTGCTTCGGGCGTATGCGCGGGCCTGGCGTGTTGTACGCCGGCGTCGCCCCGACGAGCGCCGCTGGGGAAATTGCTAGGCTCTGATTGTATTCGATTATGATAGCCCGGCGCCGCGCCGGGCTATCACGCCACGGCCGGCGGCACGGCAGCGCCGGCAGAGACCGGCAAGCATTCACGGGTAAAGAAACTTACCGTTTTCACGGGGTAATCATGCAAGTGCATTCTGGGGTCAGGGCCTGGCGCATCGCCGGCCTGCTGGTGGCGTGCGCCATCGGCTCGTTCATCGCCAGCGCCGGCGCGCAGAACGGTTCGCAAGGCAGCGCGCAGAACGGCGTCAGCGCCGATGCCATCCTGCTGGGCCAGTCGGCCGCCCTCACCGGGCCCACCTCGGTGCTCGGCAAGCAGATGAATGCAGGCGCACTGCTCTATTTCGACTACGTCAACCAGCACGGCGGCGTCTACGGCCGCAAGATCGAGCTCAAGGCGCTCGACGACTACTACGAGCCGGACGTCGCGGCCAAGAACACCCGCACCCTGATCGACGAAGACCACGCCTTTGCCCTGTTCGGCTACGTGGGCACCGCCACCAGCGAGGCGTCCCTGCCGCTGGCCACGCAAGCCCGGGTGCCGTTCTTCGCCCCGTTCACGGGTGTGCAGTCGCTGCGCCAGCCGTTCAACCGCTACGCCTTCCATGTGCGCGCCGGCTACAACGAGGAAACCGCCGCCATCCTGCGGCAGATCCAGACCACGGGCCTCAAGCGCGTGGCCGTCGTCTACAACGACGACGCCTTTGGCAAGGCCGGGGTCGACGGGCTCGAGCGCGCGCTCAAGGCATCGCCCGACAGCGGCGTGCAGATCGTCGCGCGCGAGGGGGTGGTGCGCAACACCACGGAAATCGGCGACGCCATGCAGGGTTCGATGAGGGCCAAGCCGGATGCGGTGGTCATGATCAGCGCGTACAAGACCGCCGGCGCCTTCGTCAAGGAAGCGCTGCGGCGCGGCTATAACGGCCAGTTCTACAACGTGTCCTTCGTCGGCACGCAGGCGCTGGCCAAGGA
Source organism: Cupriavidus sp. 2TAF22 (assembly GCF_052115045.1). Taxonomy (NCBI): domain Bacteria; kingdom Pseudomonadati; phylum Pseudomonadota; class Betaproteobacteria; order Burkholderiales; family Burkholderiaceae; genus Cupriavidus; species Cupriavidus sp. 2TAF22. Next base: position 9,267 of record NZ_JBFRFX010000081.1, on the reverse strand, counting down.
AGTGGGCCCGAAGGGCAGCGGCGTGATCATCTCGCAGGTCATGCCCCACCCCGGCAACGCGACGCTGCCGGTGGTGCGCGAATACCTGCGCCTGCTGCAGGCGGCGGGCAAGCCCAACGAGTTCGACTACGCCAGCATCGAAGGCTTCATCGCCGCCAAGGCGATGGTCGAAGGCCTGCGCCGCGCCGGCAAAGACCTCACCCGCGAGAAGCTGATGGCGGCGCTGGAGACCATGAAGAGTTTCGACCTGGGCGGCTTTGTCGTCAATTTCGGACCGGACAGCCATGTCGGCTCGAAATTCGTCGAGATGACCATCATCAACTCGCGCGGGCAGGTCATCCGCTGAGGTCTTCAGAGCACCGTTGGGTGATGCCTGGCCAAGCCCACCCCGGGCTCTGCTTGTCTGCCCTCCCCCGCTTGCCGGCTTGCGGGCTTGCGGGGACGAGGGCGGGCGCCGGCCATGACGCCACGCGCGCGCCAGCCGCTTACGCCATATCGTTCAAATGGCAGGCCGAGAAGCGCTGCGGCGCGATTTCCCTGAGCAGCGGCTGTTCCTCCCGGCAGCGCGGCATGGCATGCGGGCAGCGCGGGTGGAAATGGCAGCCCGGCGGCGGGTTCAGCGGCGAGGGAATCTCGCCCTTGATGGCCACGAAGGTCTTCTTGCCGACCTCCAGCTTGGGCGCCTCGGCCAGCAGCGCCTGGGTATAGGGATGGTTGGGGCTGGCGAACACATCTTCTGCCGGCGCCGACTCCACTACCCGCCCCAGGTACATGATCACCACGCGGTCGCTGATGTGCTTGACCACGCCCAGGTCATGGCTGATGAAGAGATACGTCAGGTTGAGATCCTGGCGCAGGCGCATGAACAGGTTCAGCACCTGCGCCTGGATCGACACATCGAGCGCGGCGACCGATTCGTCGCACACCAGGAACTCCGGCTTGACCGCCAGGGCGCGCGCAATGCCGATGCGGGCCCGCTGCCCGCCCGAGAACTGGTGCGGGAAGCGGCGCAGCACGGTGGGATCCATGCCCACGCGCACCAGCATGTCCTCCACATAGCGCTTCTGCTCGCCGCGCGGCACCATGCCGTGCACCACCGGGGCCTCGCCGACGATGTCCATCACGCGCAGGCGCGGGTTCAGCGAAGCATAGGGATCCTGGAAGATCATCTGGATCGCCAGCTGCTTCTCGCGTTTCTTCTCTGGCGGCAGGCGATCCAGGTCCACGCCCTTCCAGCGGCGCGCGCCTTCGGTCAGCGAATGCAGGCCGACCGCCATGCGCCCCAGCGTGGACTTGCCGCAGCCGGATTCGCCGACCAGGCCGACCACTTCGCCGGTGCGGATGGACAGGTCGACGCGATCCACGGCGTGCACGACCTCTTCGCGCGCGCCGGCGCCGAACAGGTTGGCGATCCTGGCGGCGGTGTCGAGCGACTTGACGAAGCGCTTGGAGACGCCTTCCAGTTCGAGGATCGGCGCGCTGGGCGTGGGTTCGGCGGTGGGTTCCGGCATATTGGAAGCGAGGGCGGGGTCAACGACGGCGGCACTCATGCGGCCTCCTGCTGGGACAGAACCGGATGGAAGCAGCGCAGGTGGCGCCCGTCGGCCGCGGTGTCGAGCGGGGGCGGCGTCTTGCACACGTCGGTGGCGTAGGCGCAGCGCTCGCGGAACGCGCAGCCGGATGGCAGGTTCAGCAGCGACGGCGTCATGCCGGGGATCTGCCGCAGCGGCGCGCCGCGCGGATTGCGCGACGGCGCCGAGCTGATCAGCCCGTGGGTGTAGGGGTGCTCGGGCCGCTCCAGGACCTGCCGCACGTCCCCGGATTCGACGATCTTGCCGGCGTACATCACGCACACCGCATCGGCCAGGCCCGCCACCACGGACAGGTCATGGGTGATCCAGATCAGCGCGGTGCCGGATTCGCGGCACAGCTTCTGCATCTCGTAGAGAATCTGTCCCTGGATGGTCACGTCGAGCGCGGTGGTGGGCTCGTCGGCGATGATCAGGTCGGGCTTGTTGAGCAGCGCGATGGCGATCGCCACGCGCTGGCGCATGCCGCCCGAGAACTGGTGCGGATAGGCCTGCAGGCGCTCGTCCGGCGAAGGAATGCCCACGCGCGCCAGCGCGTTGCGGGCGCGTTCGCGCGCCACCGCCTTGCCGATCTTCTCGTGCGCCAGCACCGCCTCGATCATCTGCGTGTCGATGCGCAGGACCGGGTTGAGCGTCATCATCGGGTCCTGGAAGATCATCGCGATGCGGTTGCCGCGCACGTCGCGCATCTGGCCCGGCGTGAGGCGGCGCAGGTCGCGCGTGATGCCGTCGCGGCTGGTCAGCTCGATGCGGCCGTCCATCACTTTGCCGGGCGGATCGATCAGGCCCATGATCGAGTAGCCGGTCATCGATTTGCCCGAACCGGACTCGCCCACCAGTCCCATGATCTCGCCGCGGCCGACCGAGAACGAGACGTCGTCGACGGCGCGCGCCACGCCGGCGCGCGTGAAGAACTGGGTCTTGAGACCTTCCACCAGCAGGGTAGGCTTGCTCATGTTCGCTCCTGTCGTGCTGCGTTACTGCGTCTGCAGGCGCGGATTGAGGACGTCGCGCAACTGGTCGGCGACCAGGTTCATGGCCACGATGGTGACCACCAGCGCGATGCCGGGGAAGAAGCTGATCCAGTACTTGCCCGAGAGCATGTACTGCTGGCCGTTGGCGATCAGCGAGCCCAGCGACGGCTCGGTGATGGGCACGCCCAGGCCGAGAAAGGACAGCGTGGCCTCGAGCGTGATGGCCGAGGCCACCTGCAGCGCCGCGATCACGATCAGCGGCGGCAGGCAGTTGGGCAGCAGGTGGCGGAACATGATCCGCCCCGGCGGCAGGCCCAGGCAAGTGGCGGCCTCGATGTATTCCTTGCGGCGCTCCACCAGCGCCGCGCTGCGCGTGGTGCGGGCGTAGTAGGCCCACTGCACCGCCACCAGCGCGATCACGATATTGCCGAGGCCGGGGCGCAGGAAGGCCAGCAGGATCAGCGCCAGCAGGATGGGCGGGAACGACAGTTGCAGGTCGGCCACGCGCATGATGATGGCCTCGGTGCGCCCGCCGAGGAAGCCGGCGATCAGTCCCAGCGTGGCGCCCAGCAGCAGCGCGATCACGGTGCTGACCACGCCCACGCCGATGCTGATGCGCAGGCCATACATCACCGCCGAAAGGATGTCGCGGCCCTGCTCGTCCGAGCCGAGCAGGAAGGTCATGCCGCCGGCGGATTGCTCGCCCGGCGCCAGCCGCGCGTCCAGCACGTCGAGCGTGGCCAGGTCATACGGGTTCTGCGGCGACAGCAGCGGTGCGAACAGCGCGATCAGTACGATCACGATCAGCAGCGCCAGGCCGGTGACGGCGATCTTGCTGGCGAAGAACTGGGCGGCGAAGCGCCGCAGCGGGGTCTGCTCGGCGCGCGGCGCCGGCGCCGCCGTGGTTTCGGTTGCGGTTGTCATGGCTCAGCCCTTGTTGTCGGCGATACGCACGCGCGGATCGAGCACGCTGTAGATGATGTCCACGAACAGGTTGATCAGGATGAACAGCGTCACGATCACCATCAGGTAGGCCACGATCACGGGCCGGTCGAGCAGCTGGATCGAGTCGATGATCAGCTTGCCCATGCCCGGCCAGGCGAAGATCGATTCGGTCACGATGGCGAACGCGATGATCGAGCCGAACTGCAGCGCAATCACCGTGACGATCGGGATCATGATGTTCTTGAGCACATGCACGCCGACGATGCGGGTGTTGGACAGGCCCTTGGCGCGCGCGAACTTGACGTAGTCCTGCAGCATCGCCTCCTGCGTCCCGGCGCGCGTGAGCCGGATCACCATGGCGATATTGAGCAGCGACAGCGTCACTGCGGGCAGCAGCAGGTGGCGCAGGCCGTCCACCGTGAGGAAGCTGACCGGGATGCCCAGCAGCGAGGCGGTCTCGCCGCGCCCGTTGGACGGCAGCCAGCCGAGTTGCACGGCGAACACCATGATCAGCATCAGGCCGACCCAGAAGGTGGGCAGCGAGAAGCCGAGGATGGACACGCCCATGATGGTCTTGCCCGCCACGCCGCCGGGGCGCAGGCCGGCCCACAGGCCGAGCGGAATGCCGAGCAGCACGGCCAGCAGGATGGCGCAGATGGCGAGCTCCATGGTGGCCGGCATGCGTTCGAAGATCAGCTTGAGCGCGGGCGTGCCGTGCGCGAACGACATGCCGAGATCGCCGTGCAGCGCGTTGCGCAGGAAGATCCAGTATTGTTCCCAGAGGGGCTTGTCGAGCCCGAGCGCCGCAATGGTGCGCTTGATGTCTTCCTGGTCGGCCTGAGGATTGATCAGGATGTCGACCGGGTTGCCGATGGCGAAGACGCCGAGGAAAACGAGCAGCGACATGACGAAGAGCACGACCACGCTCTGCATCAGGCGCCGGATGATGAAGACCAGCATGTTCGGAAGCTTTCCTTCGCCGGCGTCGGCCACCGCGCCTGTTGGGCGCCGCGTGGCTGCACCGGCAGTCGGCTTGTGGCTAGGCCCGGCTACCGTCCGGGGTTGATTCGCCGGGAGGCGGCCGCCGAGACCGCGGTCGCCTCCCGTTGCAAGCCGCCAGGCGCGCGCGCGGGGCGCGCCATCAGGCCGCGCGCCCCGCCGTCACGTCACTGCGGCCGGAAATTGTGCGCGTACGTCCGTTCGTCGGTACGCGGCACATAGATGATGCCCTTCTGGGTGGCCCAGGTGGTCACCTGTTGGTGGATCGGGATGATACCGCCATCGTTGACGGCGATCGCGGTGGCTTCCTGCAGCAGCTTGGAGCGCTCCGGGTCATCCACGGTGGACAAGGCCTTCTCAAGCACCACGTCCATCTTCGGATTGCAGTATTCGCCCCAGTTGACGTTGCCGAAGCCCTTCTTGGCATCCTCGCAGGCGAGCAGCGCGCGCAGCGGCGAGCTCACCTCGCCGGTCTGCGCGCCCCAGCCCAGCAGCCCGAACGAGAATTCATGCTTGACGCCCTTGGCCGAGTAGGTCGCCATCGGCATGCCTTCGACCTTGGTCGCGATACCGATGCGGGTCAGGTTCTGGGCGATGGTCTGGGCGATCTTCTCGTCGTTGACATAGCGGTTGTTCGGCGTGTGCAGGGTGATGCCGAAGCCGTTCGGGTAGCCGGCTTCCGCCAGCAGCTTCTTGGCGCCTTCGGGGTCGTACTTGACCGTCTTCAGGTTCGGGTTGTAGCCGAACAGCGTGGGCGGCACCAGGTTGTTGGTCGGCTCGGACAGGCCTTCCATCAGGCGATCCTTGATGCCCTGGCGGTTGATCGCCATGCTGACGGCGGTGCGCACCCGCGCGTCCTTCATCGGGTTCTTGTCCATCGGCGCGCCTTCCTTGGTCGTGACGAACGGCGACTTGTCGCGCTTGTCATCCGAATAAAGGTAGATCACGCGGTGCGAAATCTTCGAGAAGAAGCTCAGCTTCGGATCCTTGCGCACCTGCGGCAGGTCCGGGGTCGGCACGTTCTCTATGGCCTGCACGTCACCGGCCAGCAGCGCCGCCATGCGCGTGGCCCCGTTCGGGATGAAGCGCAGCGTCACCTTGTCCCAGGCCGGCTTGGGACCCCAGTAGTCGGGGTTCTTCACGAGTTCGACCCGGTCGTCGCGCGCATAGCTCACGAACTTGAACGGACCGGTGCCGACCATGCCCTTGCCCTGCGCGAAATCGTCCGAGGTCAGGCCTTGCGTGGCCTTCTTCTGCACGACGAAGATCGACGTGAGGTCGTTCAGCATCAGCGGGTAAGGCGCGTTGGTGGTCAGCTGGATGGTGTACTTGTCGATCACCTTCTTGTTGATGATCGCCTTGGTGTAGACGTCGAACTTGCCGGGGCTGTTCTGGATCGTGGCCGGGCGGTCGAGCGACCAGACGATATCGTCGGTGGTCAGTTCCGAGCCGTCATGGAACTTCACTCCCTTGCGGATCTTGAATTCCCAGGTCAGGTTGTTGACGAGCTTCCAGGACTCGGCCAGGCCGGGGATGATCTTGCTGTCCGCGTCCATCTTCACCAGGCACTCGAAGATGTGCTCGGAGACATTGATGTTGGAGAACAGGTTGTAGAAGTGCGGATCCATCGAGGTCGGCGGCGAACTCATGGCCAGCTTGAAATCCACTGCGTGTGCCTGGCCGGCGAAACCGAAGCTCATGGCCGCGGTCACCACCATGGCACCAAATGCCTTCTTGCTTGTGCGAAGGGACATCGCGCAACTCTCCCGGGAAGAAATGTAGCAAACGACTACTAGGGGCAGCGAAGCCGTATGGGGCCGCGCGCCGCATTTTGGTGCGGCTGCCGGCGCAATACGCGGCAACGTTGCCGGACAGGCACATCAAGCATGAACTGTTCCAGCAGTGGTACCCGGGGGGCAATGCGGAGAAACCCCCGCGCGCAGGATGCGCCGCAACATGCGCTTGCGGCGCGCCTTGGGGCATACCCTGCGCGCACGCGCCACGCTCTGTGCCGCTTTGGCGCTTTGCCGGCAGCCGTCGTATGATCCGGTTATCCCTCGCCCAAACTGGCATCATGACACTCCTCCCCGAAATTCTTAAGGCGCAGTCCGAGATCCGCGCCATCCGCCGCGATATCCACGCCCACCCCGAACTCTGCTTCAAGGAAGAACGCACGTCCGACGTGGTGGCGAAGACGCTCGCCGGCTGGGGCATCGAAGTCCATCGCGGCCTTGGCACCACCGGCCTGGTTGGCGTGATCCGCAATGGCAACGGCAAGCGCAGCATCGGCCTGCGCGCGGACATGGACGCCCTGCCGCTGCAGGAGGCCAACACGTTCGGCCATCGCTCGCAGAATGACGGGCGCATGCACGCCTGCGGCCATGACGGCCACACTGCCATGCTGCTCGGCGCGGCCCGCTACCTGGCCGAGCACCGTCATTTCGACGGCACCGTCAACCTGATCTTCCAGCCGGCCGAGGAAGGCGGCGGCGGCGCGCGCGAGATGATCAAGGACGGCCTGTTCGAGCGCTTCCCCTGCGATGCCGTGTTCGGCATGCACAACTGGCCCGGCATGCCGGCCGGCTATTTCGGTACCACGCCGGGGCCGCTGATGGCATCGAGCAATGAATTCCGCATCGTCGTGCATGGCAAGGGCGCGCACGCAGCGCTGCCGCACAACGGCAACGACCCGGTCTTTGCCGGCACGCAGATCGTTTCCGCGCTGCAGGGCATCATCACGCGCAACAAGCGCCCGATCGACGCCGCGGTGATCTCGGTCACGCAATTCCACGCCGGCGATGCCACCAATATCGTGCCGGATCAGGCGTGGATCGGCGGCACCGTGCGCACCTTCACGCTGCCGGTGCTGGACCTGATCGAGCGCCGCATGGAAGAAGTGGCCAAGGCGGTCGCCAGCGCATTCGATTGCACCGTCGAATTCCAGTTTCACCGGAACTACCCGCCCACGGTGAACAGCGAGGCGGAAACGGCGTTCGCGGTCGAAGTGGCTGGCGAGCTGGTGGGGCCGGGCAACGTCGACGGCAAGATCGAACCGACCATGGGGGCCGAGGACTTCTCCTTCATGCTGCTGGAAAAGCCGGGCTGCTACCTGTTCATCGGCAATGGCGAAGGCACGCATCGCGAAGCCGGTCACGGCATCGGCCCCTGCATGCTGCATAACCCCAGCTACGACTTCAACGACGAGATCCTGCCGGTTGGCTCGACGTTCTTCGTCAAGCTGGTCGAGAAATGGCTCGCGCCGGCCTGAGGCCGCGCATGACGCGTCTGGGCTGCAAATAGAAAAGCGCCGGGGTCCGGCGCTTTTTTCCTTGGACGGTGCCGGCCGATGCCGATGTCCTCAGTCGAGCGCGATGTCGCCGTACCAGCTTTCCGCGCGGCTCTTGGTGTTGTCGGTGTCGGTCATGATGCCGATGGCCACCACCTTGCCGGGATCGACACCGAACGCCTTGCGGTAGTCGGCGCGCAGGTCGCGACGATGGCAGCGCCATTCGTTGGTGTGCGCGGTGCCGGAGTCCACGACGATCATGCGCACGCGCTCCGTATGCGGGTTGGACACCACCGCGCCCTCCGGCTTGCGGCCGCCCCAGATGTACATCAGCGTGGCATAGGGCATCTCGCGCCCGGTAGTCAGCCGCGCCATTTCGTACATCAGCTGGTCCTTGAGCGAGAGGCTGCCTTTGTCGCCGTCGAACGCCACGAAGATGCGCAGCGGCGCATCCTCGCGGGGCGCCTGGGTGTTGTCGGCGGAGCGAATCACGTCGCGCGTCTTCCAGGTCCAGTTGAGCATGCCGGCATCGCGGCTGACCAGTGGAACATACAACCCGGACGCCGAACTGTCGGCTTCTGCATGCAACACGACGCGTTGATCGACTTCCGCCAGGGAATAGCGCGTAGGAATCTTGTTGCGATTGACCGTCCAAGGCTGCCAGCCAGGAGGGTCGGTCCGCCCCGACGGGATGGCAGAGAATAGCGGCAAGCGAGTCAGCAGTGGTGGCTCGGCGGCGTCGCTGAGTTGCTCGCCTTCCCCACCGGCGGTGTTTGCCGCCACGAGTTTCTGTACAGCGTGTCCGAGCAGCGCGGCATCCGCGTCAGGCGGATTGCCCTGTTTCAGCGTCTCGATATGCGCGGCAAAACGATCGCAATCGATTGCCGATGGCGCAGCAATGGCGCCCGGCCCCGATTCCACGGCCGCCGTGCGGACCGCGGGAGCCTGTCCCACCGTGCCGCAACCCGCCAAAATGAGCGCGCCTACCACGCCGGTCAATACCGGCAGGCAAAATCTGGCCGCCATCAGTCCCCCAAACCTGTATTCCACCACCGGTCACGGCCGCGTTGCGCGCGCGTGCTGGCAGGGATCTTCCCGAACAACTTTCGAACTGCATCATGCATCGAACTGCGTCACGCAGATTCCCAAATCCACGCTTGGGGCTACGGTAACAGAACGAAATTAGGGAAGGAAGGCTCCAGTACCCTGAGGTGGGCGCCCTGAAGAGGCGTATTCGCCGACGAAGCAGCGGTCGGGCCACTCAGAATAGGATGAGCAGGTGTAAACCACGAGGCCGGCGAAGGCTGGCCAGACGCCAATTCTGCCGCCGCAAAAGCAAAACCCCCCAGTACTTGCGTACTGAGGGGTTTCAAGGGAGAGCCTGGCGATTACCTACTTTCACACGGGTAATCCGCACTATCATCGGCGTGGAGTCGTTTCACGGTCCTGTTCGGGATGGGAAGGGGTGGTTCCA
>NZ_JBFRFX010000080.1:0-14849 GCF_052115045.1 Cupriavidus sp. 2TAF22 | reverse complement strand
GTAATGACCTCGGGTCTAGCCATCCTCGGGCGTCTCCATTGCATTCAACCGGGCAGGCTGAATACCATGGACAGGCCCTCAGGCGGACATTTGAACTTTGCTAGAACCGGACATTACAACTTTGCCGCTACATCCAATGTTCGCATAATGAGGATTATGTTAAATGCAGTAATCTGGCAAAACCGTGCTGAAGTACCGCCTGTGTGCAAGCCTATCTTCCCGCTCGGTGCCTGACGCTCGCTCACACCGTATATGCATCACAGCTCCGTCCTCGTGGAACAGTGGCGACCGAGAGCCCGTAAGTGTCATGCCTCTAGGCGCCTGGCTCGCCGACTCTGCGCCGGCCAGGAAACGGCATCAGCCTTGCGACGCGCTGGCGAGCACCACTTGGCCTGCGGCCTCATTCAGTCTCGTCAACCGACACTCTCCACGCATCGGTCGGAGCCTTTCTCCGCTTGTGTCAAAGCGACGTCAATTTTCTTGCCGCTTGGACAATCACGAATCCGCGCTGCTATATTGCGTGAACTAAACCTGCCTCGGATCCCATGGCACGCTCGCTTGCGCTCGTCGCGTTGGCCGCTTCGCTCTATGGTTGCGCCGGCGCCCCGTCCTTCGGACTGTTTGGCGCCTATTTTCCGCTCTGGCTTCTGAGCGCCGTGGTGGGCATCGTGGGCGCCGTCATCTCCTGGCGGGTGTTTGTCATGACCGGCTGGGCGGATATCGTCTGGTTCCCGCTGCTGGTGAACACGGCAATCGGCCTGATGATCGCTGAAGTCGTCTGGTTAATCGGTACGGGGCACATCCTATGAAAATGGCCGGCGCCCGTAAGAACCCCCTGCGCGGCAAAGTGGTTGCCCTGGTAATCGTCCTGCTTGCCGTCCTGCTTTCCGTCTATGCCTGGCATCGCACCGCACGGTTTCCGTCTTCCGACGATGCCGCGCTCGATGCAGACATGGTTCATGTGGCCTCGCCCGTGGGCGGCAAGGTCGCCAGGATCCTGGTCAGCGAAAACCAGCAGGTGGCCAAGGGCTCCGTGCTGTTCGAGATCGATCCGGTGCCGTACCGGCTGGCCGTGGCCCAGGCGAGTGCCGACCTGGAACTGGCGCAGGCCACGCTGGGCACGCGCCGGCGCACGATTTCCACCGAACGCGCCAATGCCGCGATTGCATCGGAGCAGATCGCCCGCGCCGAACAGAACTATGCGCTGACCGCGCGCACCGTGGAGCGCCTGCGCCCGCTGACCGCGGATGGCTACGTGCCGAAGCAGCAGCTCGATCAGGCCCAGGTGGCGCAGCGCGACGCGGCTGTCTCGCTGAAACAGGCCAATGTGCAGCGTGCCGCGTCGGCACAGGCGGTGGGCACGGTCGACGATGCCATGGCGACGGTGCGGGCGCGCGAGGCGGCGCTGGCCATCGCCCAGCGGGCGCTGGATGACACTGTGGTTCGCGCCCCGCACGATGGCCGCGTTAGCGGCCTGACCGTGCTGTCCGGCGAAGTCGTGCTTCCCAACCAGTCGCTCTTCCTCCTGGTGCATACCGGCGAATGGTTCGCCGTGGCCAACTTCCGTGAAACGCAGCTTGCCGAAATCCACGTGGGCGACTGCGCCACGGTCTATTCGATGATCGACCGGGGCCATGCCATCCGCGGCAAGGTTGATGGCATCGGCGTCGGCATCACCGATACCGAGCGGCTGAACCTGCCGCGCTCCCTGCCCTATGTCCAGCCGTCGGTGAACTGGGTGCGCGTGGCCAAGCGATTCCCGGTGCGGATCAAGCTGGAAGATCCGCCGGAAATGCTGGCCCGGGTGGGTGCAAGCGCAACCGTCGAGATCCGGCATGGCGCGGCCTGCAACTGACAAATTGCGTCCGGGGCTGGCCGATATCGGCGCCCTGCTGGCATCGTTCCCCGGGCGCGCGGCGGCTACCACGCGCATTGCAGTGGCCTGCACGCTGACGGTACTTGTCACCAGCATCTATGGCACACCGGAAGCGGCCATCTCCGCCTATGTCGTCTTCTTCATCAATCGGGCGGATCGCACCACCAGCATCGTGATGAGCGTGGCGGCGCTGGTGCTGGTCACCATCATTGTCGGGTTCGTGATGCTGCTGGCCGATTTCAGTGTCGACGATCCGCTGCGCCGGGTGGCATGCATGGCTGTGCTGTCGGCCGCCCTGCTCTTCCTGACGTCTGCCAGCAAGTTGCGCCCGGTGGGCGCCATCATTGCGATGATCATCGGGTTCGCGCTCGATGAACTCGGCCTGGTGCCCGGCGGCGAGGTGGCCACGCGCGCCCTGCTCTATACCCTGCTGATGGTGGCGATCCCGATTGGCGTGAACGTGGTGGTCAATCTGGTGCTGGGCCCGTCCCCGCGCCGGCTGGCATCTGACCGGCTGGCGCATTGCCTGCGCGCAGCGGCAGCCTGCGTGCGCGATCCACGACCAAACGGTGCCGCGCTGCATGCGTTGTTGCATGATGGCGTTCAGCCGGTGGCCGGATGGCTGAAGCTTGCCAGGATCGAAGGCTCGGCCAACGCCATCGACTCGGCGGCGCTGCACCATGCGGCGGCGTCGACGATGGCGATCCTGATGGCGGCCGATGTCGCCGGCCGGCAGCCGGGCGCGCTGCCCGCATCGCTTGCCGATCCGATTGCCGACACGCTCGACGCGATGGCGCGCATGCTCGATGCTGGTGGCTATCCGGTGGAAATCGGGCTGGTCCTTCCAGATTCCAGCCAGCTTGCCCCGGCGCAGGCGGCAGCCGCCAGGGAATTGCACTCGGCCATCAATGGCTTTGCCCAGCCTCCCGAGCCTGGCACGGTCAAGCCCGCGGCGCCCGCAAGCAGCCGCGGCGGCTTCCTCGACGCCGACGCTTTTACCAACCGCGACCACATCCACTACGCGCTCAAGACGACCGGCGCGGCCATGTTCTGCTATCTCCTCTATCAGCAGCTGAACTGGCCGGGCATCCATACCTGCTTTATCACGTGCTATCTCGTGTCGCTCGGGACCGCCGCGGAGACCGTGGAGAAGCTCTCGCTGCGCCTGGCCGGTTGTCTGGTCGGCGCGGCCATCGGCACGGCGGCACTCGTGTATATCGTGCCATCGTTGTCATCCGTGGGCGGACTGATGCTGCTGGTCTTCGCGGGCTCGTGGCTATCCGCCTGGATTGCCCAAGGCTCGCCACGCATTGCGTATGCTGGCTTCCAGGTCGCGTTTGCGTTCTATCTGTGTGTCATCCAGGGCGCCGGCCCGGGATTCGACCTGACCATTGCGCGCGACCGCGTCATCGGCGTGATGCTCGGCAACCTGGTGGTCTATCTGGTGTTCACGCGTATCTGGCCGGTCAGCATTGCCGGGCGCATCGAGGCGGCACTGGGCCGACTGGTCGCGCAATGGCAGCAGCTGGTAAATGCCAGGCAGCCCGACGACCGGCGCAGGCATGCGGCGGCCGCGCTGGCTTTGCAAGGCAGTGTCGTGCAAGACCTGGTCCTCGCGCACTACGAACCTGCGTCCGTGGGTCCGGCAGCTGGATGGGTCGACGACCGCCGGCAGCGCCTGCGCAAGCTCGACGCAATTGCCGGACCGGCCTTCCTGCTCGCCGAGCGGTTCCCGGGCGACCCCGACCTCGCGCAACGGCTTCGCACGCTGCTGGCCCACGACGTGGCTCCGCAACCGGTGCAGCCCGCCGAATCCGCGGCCGCCCCCGGCCACGATGAACCGGTCCGCGACGCCCTGCTGGCGCTCATCGACAAACGCCTCGCCGAATCCCCTGACGACTCCGCCGAGGCGCCCCATCCTTCCTCGATCCATGCGCAAACCTGATTCGCTGGGGGCTCCGCTATCGCTGATAGCTGTGATGCTGGCCGGTTGTGCCACGTCGTCGCTCGATCTGGCACCGCCGGAACCCGACCGGCCGTGGCAACCCGCCACCACGGCGTCCGGAGAGATCGTGCCTGGCGCCGCGGCCAGGCCGGCAACCACGACAAGATCGTCCGGCTACGCGCTGCCTGCCAACGCGGCGCTGGCTTCGCTCGCACCGCCGCCCGCACTCGATCCGGCGCATGCATACTCGTTGCCGGAACTGATCGATATGGCCGAGTCCGCCAACCCGCTGACGCGCATCGCCTGGAACGACGCGCGCAATGCCGCGCTGGCCGCGGGCATCGCCAAGGCCAGCTATCTGCCGCATATCTCGGCCGCGGCCATGGGCGGATACCAGAACGGGCATCTTTCCACCAACACGGCCCTGGGAACCGCAGGCGCCAATACGTCCAGCCACGGCGCGGTGTCGGTGCTGTCGCTGCAATGGCTGCTGTTCGATTTCGGCGAGCGTGCGGGGATTGTGGGTGCCGCGGAGCAGGCTTCGATCGCGCTCAATATTGCGTTTACGGCCGTCCACCAGCACATCGTCCACGAGGTGAGCGTGGCGTTCTATCGCTATCAGGCGGCCCGTTCGCGCGCCGGCACTGTGCAACAGGCGATGACCAACGCGGATGCCGTGCTCACGGCGGCCAGGGCCCGCTACCAGCGCGGCATCGGCACGGTGGTGGAGGTGGCGCAGGCCACGCAGAACCGTGCACAGACCAACCTGGCGATGGTGCAGTCGCAGGGAGCCGAAACCGACGCGTATCTGGCCTTGGTCACAGCGATCGGCATCTCGCCGCTATCGAAGCCGCGCATCGCCGAGATGCCGGTGCGGCCGTTGTCGCCGGCCCTGCGCGGCTCCATCGAGCAGATCGTCGAGGATGCGATCGCGCGGCGGCCCGACGTGCTGGGCGCCTATGCGGCCGAGCGGGCCAGCCAGTCCAAGGTCAAGGCCACCGAGGCGGCGTTCCTGCCCAAGGTGTTCCTGTCCGCGTACACGTCGTATGCATCGGGCGGATCGGCCATCACGGCGATTCCGCCGATTGGCCAGCAGCCCCCGACGCTGAACCTCAACGGCTATCGCTACGGCGCCAGCGTATTTCTCGGGGTTTCCGTGCCTCTCTACGACGGCGGCCTGCGCTCGGCCGCGCTCGCGCAGGCGCGCAATGACGTCGATAGCGCATCGGCCCGCCTGACGCGGGCCAAGGACGAATCGGTACGGCAGGTGGTAGTCAGCCAGAGCGCGCTCGAATCGAGCCTGGCCGCGTACGACGCGGCCAGGGAACTGGCCGACGCGGCCCAGGTCACCTACAACGCGGCGTTTGCAGCGTACAGCAAAGGCGTGGGGACGGTGACCGAAGCCAACCTGGCGCAGAACCAGTTGCTATTGGCTCGGAACGCGTCGGCCGATGCCTATAGCGGCGCACTGGCTGCGGCCGCTACGCTGGCGCTCGCGACCGGGGCGATCGGCTCGGCGCCGTGACCGGCTGAATGCCGGCGCATTCCTGCCCAACCCGCAAGCTAGCGCGCCAGCGAACTGACAGGCCCCGGTTGCGCAGCGGCGCTCAGGCGCCGTCGAGGAAGGGATTGCGTTGACCCATGCGCGTGCCCAGCGCATCGGGAGCCAGGCTCATGCTGGCTGGATCCACCGCCGGAGAGGGACTGCGCGCGAGCGAGGGGTCGGCCGGTACCGGCGCCCTACCCTGTTGCATTGGCTGGACGCCGCCTTGCCCATATTGTTCGAGCGCGGCGGGCATCGCCCCCTGGGCGACCTGCGTTGTCGCAGGCACGGCCTGCATCGGCATCGCTTCTCCCGCTTGTGCGCTTTGTGCCGGCATCGACTGCGCAGGCTGCGCGGATTGCATCGGTTGGTTGGATTGCATCGGCTGGGTCGGCTGAACGGGCTGGGCCTGCTGCGCGAGCAGCGGGAAGGACGCGATCAATGCGCCAGCCATCAACAGGGATTTCGCCAGATGTTGCTTCATTCGATACCTCCTAGAACGCCTACAGGCATGGGAAGGGCCACTGTAGCGCCGAGGCGTCTAACATTCTGTTCGATTTTGCAACGGTGATTTACCAGCCTTGCGATCTGCCGCGAGGCAGGTTAAGTGCGCGCGCGACACCTTGACGGCGCCCAACCTTGATGCAACCGTCCGCCCCGCGTGGCTCGCTTGCTCAAGCCAGTCCCACGTGGCGCTRCAGCCGTCCCAGCCCCGCCCAATGCGGCGGCACAAGCCACATCCGGCTGCATTTCCCTGCTATCTACGATCACGCGCTGCGCCCGTCTGGCACCAACGCGCCTCAGTTCACGCTGCCCGTGCTCATCATGGAACTGGGTCCGATCACCCATGCGGACCTTGGATGCCAGAACCACCGTGCCCGGTCGACGCTGACAAGAAATCTGCCGTTGCTTATCGCGCAAGGGTAGGTTTCGCGCACCGCTGCCAGGCCGAAGCGGCACGCCCTTCACGCCATGGGCGTCAGCCGAGATCAACCGCCATGATTGGCTCGGAGTCGGCGGAAATCACTGCTGCGAGCGCATGGATTTCTGGCAGCAGCTTCCTGAAGTAAAAGCGTGCCGTGGCTACCTTGGACGCGTAGATGGGATCAGTAGAGGGACCGTTGGACAGGCCAATCGCAACCATACGAGCCCAAATCCATGCAAGACCCACGTGGCCAGCGAGCCGCAGGTAGGCGGCTGCAACGCTGCCCTCAGCGTGAGGATCCTCCTTGACTGGACGGCATGCGGGTACGCAGTTCTCTGCGCAAGATCTTGCCGACCGTGGACTTTGGCAACGCATCGATAAGCGTAACGTGTCGTGGCATCTTGTATCCCGCAAGCTGTGTGCGGCAGTGAACCTCCACTTGCTCCCTCGTCAGAGTGGGATCGCGCGGGACAACAAACAAGTGGGGTACCTCGCCTGAACGCTCGTCGGGAACACCGATACAGGCAACCTCCATGACATTTGGCATCATGGCCACGACAGCCTCGATCTCGTTCGGATAGACGTTAAATCCCGAGACGAGAATCATGTCCTTCTTGCGGTCGACCATTGTCATGAACCCCTGCTCGTCCATGGTCACAATGTCTCCCGTTCTGAACCACCCCTCGTCAAAGAACGCCTTCCGTGTTTCCTCCTCCCGGTTCCAGTAACCCCTGAAGAGTTGTGGGCCCTTGATAAGTAGCTCACCCGCGCCCCCCAGTGGAACGTCCTGATCATTGTCATCCAACAGGCGTACGTCCGTAGAGGCAACGGGAATGCCGATCGTCCCACTGCGGCCTGGCGGATTGAAGGTGGCGCTCGGCGAGGTCTCCGTGAGTCCGTAAGCCTCGGTAACGGCAGGCGCCCCCGTAGCGCGCCAACGCTTGGCTACGGCAGCCTGGATCGACGCTCCGGCGCCCACCACCAGTTGCGTAGCGCTGAAGTCGACGCAATGAAGCTCCGGCTCATTCACAAGGCTGTTGAACAATGTGTTGACGCCTATGAACATCTGAAATGGCCGCCGCTTCATCTCCGCAACCACCGACCCGGGATCTCGCGGATTTGGCACCAACCGATTTTCGCTGCCCACCGATAGCGCCAGCAACGCAGTGGCAAGCGGAAAGATGTGATACAGCGGCAGAGGCGTCACCATCGAAGCCTGCGGCGCTGTCAGTGCCGGCCTCGCCCATGTCAGAACCTGGGCCAGACTCGCACTGACCGACTTATGCGTGAGGATCGCGCCCTTGGATACGCCTGTCGTACCACCGGTGTACTGCAGGATCGCGATGTCCTGCGCCGTCTGGGAGACCTCGGCGAGCTTCCCTCTGCTTCCCTGGAGGATTGCTGTCGCCAATGGCAGGAGTCGACACTTGCCCGTCGCGTCGACTGCTTCAGCAAGTTCAGCATCGGCAGCCGCTGCCGGAAGTTGTCCGGCGACACGCTTCATCCCGACCACCGGCGCTGTCAGTACCAGCGAAATGCCTGTTTCTGCCAGTACTTGCTGCAATGACTGCTGCAGTTGGTCAGCAACGATAATGCCGGCCGCGCCAGAGTCCTGCAATTGGTGCTTCAGCTCACGTGGCGTGTAGAGCGGATTGACGGGCACCGCCACCATTCCTGCGCGGAACACCGCAGCAAGGCCAATGATGAAGGCGGGGCAACTGGGCAACATCAACGCCACGCGATCCCCCTTCTTCAATCCCGACTGCTGAAGAAAGGTCGCCAGCGCCTCGGAAAGGAGGCCAAGCTCTGCGTAGCTCAGCGACTCCCCGAGGCACGTCAGGGCCGGGCGCGCCGAGAACGAAGTGACCGTCCTTTCAATCATCGCTCCGAGCGTAGCTGTCTCCTCTACCTCGATCTCGAGTGGCATCCCGGGCGGGTAGGATCCATGCCAGCGTCTGGCTTCCATATTGACGTCTCCTCAATTGTTATGCCCCAGTTGTATCCGGGGTTGCTTCGCTCCGTTCCCAGCGGGTGGGATGGCGAACTCTCGGCTTGCCGGCGTGCCCAAATGATCGCGTTCTCTGAGCCGGATCTGATACCAGAAAACGCCGCAATATCTTTGGTTAACGTTCGTTTGGTAAACGATCGTAGGTTACCCGTAGGACCATGTCAACATGTATTCACGACCATCGACCACCCGCGCAGCCCCACGCAGCCACCTTCAAGGTGGAGTGAATGCGCTGCCATTGGCGCCCGCTCTGACAAACGGCTCTCAATCCTAAACGATCGTAATGCTATACTTCCCGCAGGTTGATATATTCAAGGTGAGCCGAATGCGATACTCAAGCAGTCACAAGCAGGAGACTCGGGAGAAGCTTCTGAACAGCAGCAGAGCGATTGCCAAGAAGGGAGGATTCGAGTCCACCGGGATCGATGCCCTGATGGGCGCGATCGGGCTCACCGGAGGTGCCTTCTATAGCCACTTCGGCTCCAAGACTGAGTTGTTTGCAGCCATCGTCGAGCAAGAACTAACCAACAGTTCGGAGATGCTCGCAGGCGAAGAGACCGGCGAAGACCATTTCGTAAGATGCATCCGTAGCTATCTGAGCAGTTCTCATGCGCTGCATCCTGAAACAGGTTGTGCCCTACCGACCTTGGGCGCGGAAATTGCGAGGGCCGATCCAGAGGTCCGCGCCACAGTGGAGCGAGCCGCGAAGAAACTGCACAACAGCTGGAAGGATCGCCTGAACGATCAAGATGCTGCCTGGGCATTGGTCGCGCAATGCGTGGGAGCGATCTTGCTGGCCCGGGTTGTTGAATCTGACCGAACCAGGCAGCAGATCCTCGCATCCAGCCGCCGCTTTCTCGGACGGTCTATCGAGGCGCTCGAACCCCTGAGCAAGACCTGAGCCATGACAGGTTGGCGCCTGCGCTACGCCCAGGCGCAACGCTGTTCTGAGGCCTGCGAGCACATCGAACCCGCCATCTACCTTCCCTGACCAAGCGGGCCCAGCCCTTGCGCCGCCGAGTTCTTTCCCATCCATTTCTGTCAATCTCGCTGCAGGAGACAACATGAGCCGCATAAGCGTCCAGTTTCACTTCGATTTCGGCAGTCCGAATTCTTACCTTAGCCACAAGGTCATCCCAGGCATTGAGGCTCGCCAGGGTGTCACGTTTGAATATGTTCCCGTGCTGCTTGGTGGCCTGTTCAGGCTGACCGGAAACCGATCGCCGGCAGAGGCATTTGGGGGCATCAAGAATAAGCCGGAGTTTGGACAACTGGAGATGCAGCGTTTCATCGCCAAGCATGGTCTGACGGCGTATCGGCACAACCCTTACTGGCCCGTCAACACCTTGCAAATCATGCGCGGCGCCGTGGCTGCCCAGAAGCATGGAACCTTCGCGTCGTATGTCGATGCCGTGTTCGCCAATATGTGGGAACAAGGTTTGAAGATGGATGATCCTGCAGTGATTGCGGGCGCTTTGAACTCCGCTGGCCTGGACGGCGACAACTTCCAGAATCACATCGCGGATGCCGAGGTTAAGCTCACCCTGCTGTCGAATACAGAGGACTCTTTCAAACGCGGCGCCTTTGGCTCGCCGACCTTCTTTGTCGGCGACGAGATGTTCTTTGGGAAAGATCAGTTGCGGGATGTCGAGGAGGAAATCCAGCGCGCGAAAGCGCGACTGAAGTAAGACAGCGGGGGCCTGCACAGGGCTTCCGCACGAGACCGGAAGCCCCGCACGCAATTTTTTAATGAGGCGGGCAGTGCGTCACGCAGTGACCCGACCTGAGGCCCTCTTCAGGCAGGCCCGCTTCATGCCGAGGCGGTCTGCGTGGATCCCCTCGCAGGCCTGTCCAGGCGCACTTCCCATAGGCCATGCCGCGGCACCTTCTCGTTTGAGTACTTGCGGGATTCGATGATAGTTTCCCGCAACGCCTTCTTCTGCAGCTTTCCAGTCGGCAAGCGCGGAAAGTCCAACACAAATGCGAAGTACTTGGGCGCGCGTATCGGGCCGAGCCTTTCACGGCAAACTGCACTAAGCGCTTCGGCAAGTATCTCTGCTGCATCAGGCATTCGTTCAACCTGGATCACCGCATAGACGGACTCGCCATACTCGTCATCAGGAACGCCGAACACCGCCGCGTCCAGAACCCGGGCATCCGTAAGCAGCACCTGCTCGATTTCCTGCGGATAGATGTTCACGCCCCCCGATATGATCACGAAATCCCGACGGTCAGACAGATAGAGGTAGCCGTCGCCGTCGAGGTGCCCGATGTCACCATAGGTCCACCAACCTTGCTTGCTGCGGCTCAGCGTCGTCTTATTGGCGTCGTTCCAGTATGCAAAGCTGGCGCTCGTCTCGAAGAAAATCGTACCCGTTGCGCCGGGCGGCATCTCATCCTCGTTGTCATCCAGGACATGAATGACGCCATCGGTCGCCTTGCCGACCGAGCCTTTGTGCCGCAGCCACTCCTCTGAGGTGATGGAGCAAGCGCCGAT
Organism: Cupriavidus sp. 2TAF22; assembly: GCF_052115045.1. Classification (NCBI taxonomy): domain Bacteria; kingdom Pseudomonadati; phylum Pseudomonadota; class Betaproteobacteria; order Burkholderiales; family Burkholderiaceae; genus Cupriavidus; species Cupriavidus sp. 2TAF22. Next base: position 4,055 of record NZ_JBFRFX010000080.1, on the reverse strand, counting down.
GCCTTCCGTGCCCGCGTAGTACTCGTGCAGGATCGGCCCCCACCAATCGATCATCGCCTCTTTTGTGTCCACGGCACACGGCGCCGCCCCGTGGAGCGCAACGCGATGGCTGGAAAGATCGAACTTCGCCCGCGTGATGGGATCCAGCCGAAGCAAACGGTGGAACATCGTGGGAACCCATACACTATGAGTGACACGGAACTGCTCGATTGCCGTCAGCGCCACTACAGGGTCGAAGCGATCCATCACCACCGCGGTACCGCCCATTGCCAGCGTCGCGGAAACATTTCGGTGCGGTGCTGCATGATAGAGAGGAGAGGTACACAGGCTGACCATCATTGGGCCGACGCCAGGCTGGCCTGCATATGACGCGTCTCGTGGATCCATCGCGTCGTACGGAATCGGCGGAATGACCTTTCGCACGCCCTTTGGACGACCCGTCGACCCGGATGAATACATCATTTCCCGACCGCGCGCGGGATCGGGAATTAGCGTGCAAGCGCTTGAGCGAAGCGCCTCCTCCAGGCTCTGGAAGCCCGAAATGGCACCCCCCAACGAGTAGCAAGGCACGGTGCCAAAGTCGGACGCAGCCAGGTTTTTGCTTCCTGTCGCCGAGGTTGAGACAACGACCGCACTTGCGCCGCAATCTCCGGCAATGTAGCGCAGATCCTCCTTGCTCAGGCTTGTCGACGCCGGGGTAAATACGACCCCCGCTCGCTGACAGCCCCACGCCAGATAGAGAAATTCAGGGCAATTCCCCACGGAGAAGAGCACCGCGTCTCCGCTCTGAATGCCGATGCTGCGAAGCAAATTGGCAACGCGATTGGCCCCTTGCTCGAGTTCGAGATACGTGATCTCTACCCCTGCAGGGACGAATACCGCAGCAACTTTATCTGGTGTCGTTAGCGCGAAGTGTCGTGGATGAGGCATTCTTCAACTCACATGGTTCCGACAACAGCAGCAACAGCAGCAACAGCAGAAACTGCGGCAACTGCAGGTCCAGGCAGGAGCGCTCGGCGGCATTGCGTATGCCCTTCCCCGCCCAAGGACATGGTCAGCTTCGCGCACTGCGTCAGACACGTTCAAATAAACGTTCGTTTACCTATCTGACGTTAAGTTAAGTCTTCAGCCCTGTCAAGCCCGACTGGACGCGGTAGGTGGACGATGACTGCATCGCCTCATCGGCATCCCGCTTGACAAGCTCCGCCCCGAAGATTAACGTCCGTTCACTAAACGATCATTTTCATGGAGACGCCGTGACATCAGATAGTTCGGAGCCCAACGTCGACGTCTGGCGCCGCGCAGAAGGTTYGGACATCCGTGACCGACTCGCGGGCAATAACCAGGACGCGGCAGCGCGTGGCGTGTTCGGCGTTCCGTCCTTCTTTGTCGATTCTGAACTCTTCTTCGGCAACGACCGGCTGGAATTCGTACGTGCCGCGCTTTCATCCAAGTCAATCCAAAAAGAGGCCCTTCCATGACCAAAGGAAAACTCGCCCTGATAACGGGAGTCGGCCCGGGCACCGGGCTGGCTCTGGTCCAGCGCTTTGTGGCGGGCGGCTACCAGGTAGCCATGATCGCCCGCAACCAGGAGCGTATTGCAGAAATCGCACGCGAGTTGCCTGGCTCCCACGCCTATCCCGCGGACGTCACCGATGAGTCGCAGCTGAACAGTGCGTTGGATCGCATCCAGGCCGAGCTAGGCCACCCACAGGTATTGGTGCACAACGCTGTGGGCGGTTCGTTTGGCAACTTCCTGGAGATCGAACCGCAGGTACTGGAGGCGAACTTCCGCACCAATGTCATGGCCCTCCTTCACCTGGCCCGGCGATTGGCGCCAGCCATGGTGGAGGCAGGCCACGGCGCCATCGTCGCAACTGGCAACACTTCCTCGCTCAGGGGCAAGAGCAACTTTGCCGGCTTCGCACCGACGAAGGCTGCTCAGCGAATTCTGGCAGAGTCAATGGCCCGGGAATTGGGCAAGCAAGGCGTACACGTCGCGTATCTCCTCATTGATGCGGTGATCGACCTCGCATGGACACGCAAGAGGTATCCGGGCGCTCCGGATGACTTCTTCATCCGGCCGGCTGATATTGCAGAGGAAGTCTGGCACGTCACGCATCAGCCAAGAAGCGCCTGGTCCTTCAACGTCGAGATCCGCCCCTTCGGCGAGAACTGGTAAGGCTTCGACCAGGCATAGCGCCAGCGAACGCGACGCGATGTAGACAATCGTCGAGCAGGAATGGTGTCACCGGCGACTTGCCGCCAACGGGCGGCATCCTCGTTGCTACGGCTTTGAGTTGAGCCTGCGGCGTACATTGACCGCCTCACTGAGCATGTCCAGCACGGCCACCGAATCATCCCATCCTATGCAGGCATCGGTAATGCTCTGGCCGTATGTCAATGCGGACGGACTGTGCTCTCCCGGGGTGAACTTCTGCGCGCCGGGGAGCAAGTGGCTCTCGACCATGGCCCCGAAGATGGATCGATTGCCGCTGCTGATCTGTTGCGCCACGTCGCGCGCTACATCAATCTGCCGCTTTGGCTGCTTGTTGCTGTTGGCGTGGCTGAAGTCCACCATCAGCAAGTTGCCGAGCCCGGCAGCGTCAAGTTCCTTGCACGCGGCCGCCACGGAATCCGCATCGTAGTTGGGGGCCTTGCCGCCGCGGAGAATGACATGGCAATCCGGGTTGCCCTTGGTGTGTACCGTCGCCACCTGCCCGTTCTTGTGCACCCCCAGGAAGTGGTGCGGACGAGAAGCGGCCAGTATGGCGTCGATAGCAATCTTGATGTTGCCGTCGGTGCCATTCTTAAAGCCGATCGGTGCTGAAAGACCCGAAGCCAGCTCGCGGTGCACCTGGCTTTCTGTGGTCCGGGCACCAATTGCGCCCCAACAGATCAGGTCGCCTATGTACTGCGGCGAGATCACGTCCAGCAGCTCACCGGCCGCCGGCAAGCCGAGGCGATTGATGTCAACCAACAGGCTGCGCGCTATGCGCAGGCCCTCGTCGATGCGGTAGCTCTCGTCCAGATAGGGGTCGTTGATCAACCCTTTCCAGCCGACGGTGGTGCGGGGCTTCTCGAAATACACGCGCATCACGATCTCAAGCGAGTCGGCGTGCCGCTGCCGCTGTGCCATCAACAGCCGCGCGTACTCGAGTGCTGCCTGCGGGTCGTGGATCGAGCAAGGTCCCATGATCACAAGCAGCCGGTCGTCCTCGCCATGCTGGATGCGGGCGATGCGCTGGCGCGTCTGCGTGACCAGCGTTTCGACAGCCGTGTTCCGGATGGGGAAAAAGCGGATCAGGTGTTCTGGCGGCGGCAGCGGAACGATGTCTTCGACGCGCGCGTCGTCGGTCACGCTGGTGCGATCCGGCGGCGCTTGCCAACCCTCGGCGATGGTGGGCGGAGACTTCTGCAGATCATTCATGGCTATCTCTTGGAGCTAAGACAAAAACCGCCGGTGCGTGCCGGCGGTCCAGGTTCGGTGGCGCTGCTTCCATCCATGCGCGGTAATTTCCTCCGCCGGTGTGCTGCGAGGGGCATACGGAAGAAGTCGAATCAGGATGAGCCAATTGGAAATCGTGCATCATCGGAACCACGTGCGTCAAGTATCAGACTGCCTGGATGAGGCATTCCTCGAATGGGCTCAGAGCCAACACTGCGCATGCTTCGCCCAGCGTTTCGATGATCACGGATAGCATGAAGTTGCCGATCAGCTTCATGAGATTCGCCTGCGAGGGATCGGCTCCCACGATACCCCGGGCAGCTGAGCCTCGCCGGGCAGCGCCAACAAGGATGGCTGTCGGCGAGCACCGCCAGCGCGTCGCCATTGCATGCGCCCCGGCCATCGGTCCGACCGGCGCTGCAAATTGGTCGCTATAAATCAGCCGCCCAAAAGCAAACCCCCCCAGTACTTGCGTACTGAGGGGTTTCAAGGGAGAGCCTGGCGATTACCTACTTTCACACGGGTAATCCGCACTATCATCGGCGTGGAGTCGTTTCACGGTCCTGTTCGGGATGGGAAGGGGTGGTTCCAACTCGCTATGGTCACC
>NZ_JBFRFX010000079.1:0-16597 GCF_052115045.1 Cupriavidus sp. 2TAF22 | reverse complement strand
GGGCGCGGTGGCTCCCGCGCGGGAGTACCCGCTGACACCCGCGCCCCGGTCCACCGCGCCCACCACGAAACCACGAGGATGCTATGTCGTGGCCGCTTAAGCCGGTAACGGCAGATGGGCGGACAAGCAGTGTGTTCGCCATCATAGGTCTGACCGCGAAACCACTGCCGCCAGCAAGATCGCAGCCGCCCGCGCCGGTAACGGCAGGATGCAAGCAGAACCACGAGCCCCACGACGAAACCAGCAACACGAGAAACTCCAACGTCTCTGCCCCTGCCGGCCAGGCAGCCCGCTTTCTTTGCCTACTTTCTTTTCGGGGAAAAGAAAGTAGGTCGCTCCGGGGGAGCGAAAGCCGTTGACTTTGACTTTGACTGTGAGGTTGACGTTGACGTTGAAGCACAAGCGCCAACCACAAGACACCAGCGCATCAAACAACACCAGCCATCAACAACCCCATCTCAAAAAGTCGGCAACAACTCCGGCGGATGCGCCCGCAGCTGTGCCCTGGCATCCCGGAACTCAGGAAAGATCGATGCCACCGTATCCCAGAACCTTGGACTGTGGTTCATCTCCTTGAGATGCGCCAGCTCATGCGCAGCCACGTAGTCGATCATCGACAGCGGGAAATGCATCAGCCGCCAGTTCAGGCGGATCTTGCCGTCGGCGGTGCAGCTGCCCCAGCGCGTGGCGGCGGAGGTCAGGGCGAAGGCGTTGTGGCGCACGCCGAGCTTGTTGGCGTAGATATCCAGGCGCTGTGCCAGCAGGCGCCTGGCCTGGCCTTGCAGCCAGCCCTGCACGCGATCCTTGATCTGCTGCTCGTCGGCGTTGGCCGGCAGCGCCAGGTGCAGCGTGCGGGTGTCGGCGTCGAACACCAGGACGCCGGCGGGCGATTCGAGCTTCAGCGTGATGGGCTGGCCCAGGAAGGGCAGGCTGGCGCCTTCGCGCCATTGCACGGTAGGCAGCACGCGGCGGGCTTCGCGGTGCTGCCATTCGCCCAGCTTGTTGAAGATCCAGCGCTGCTTTTCGAAGATGGCGGATTCGATGTCGGCCAGGGTTACCCAGCGTGGCGCGGTGATGGACAGGCCGCGGTCGTCCACGGTGAAGCCGATGGTCCGGCGCGAAGAGCGCTTGAGCGTGTAGTGCACGCTGCGTTCGCCGACCTGCAGGCGGCGAGCGTTGGGTTGCGGCAGCGGCCAGGGCTGCGCGACGGGCAAGAGGGGCTGCGCCGGCGCGAATCCCCCTGGCACCGTGCCGGGCGCCTTGTCCTCGCCGGCAAGGGCGTCGGACAACGGCAGCTCCATCTGGGAACCTGGGGCGTCGGGGGATTGGCGCAGCAATTTCATGCGGGCTCGCGGCTCCGGTAGCTCTCGGCGTCGATTCTACGCATATCTTGCTCGATCCACGCTTCAACCTCTTGATTGAGTTGATCGGCGGTCTTGTTGGCCGAGGGGATCGGCGGGCCGACCGAAACCGTGATGGTGCCCGGATATTTCAGGAACGTATTGCGCGGCCAGAGGCGGCCGGAGTTGACCGCGAGCGGCACCACCCAGGCGCCGGTCTCCACCGCGAGCCGTGCGCCACCGCTCTTGTAGCGGGTCTTTTCCAGGCCCGAGGGCGTGCGCGTGCCTTCCGGGAACATGATGATCCAGGCGCCTTCGGCCAACCGTTCGCGGCCCTGGCGCACGGCCGAGGCAAACGCGCGGGTGCCTTCCTTGCGGTTGATATGCACCATCTTGAGCATGCCGAGGGCCCAGCCGAAGAAGGGCACCATCAGCAGTTCGCGCTTGAACACGAAGCACATCGGCTTGGGCATGGTGGCCACGTAGGCCACGGTTTCCCAGGCCGACTGGTGCTTGGACAGCACTACCACCGGCTTGTCGAGCACGCTGTCGAAGTTCTCGTAGCCTTCGAAGCGGTAGCGGATGCCGCAGATCAGCGCCGCCGCGCCGATCACCAGCCGCGGCCAGCCGCGTACGAAGGCGTAGCGGCGGTTGGCGCTCATGAACGGGAAGGCGATGAAGCACGCGCAGGCGTAAGGCGGCGTCAATACCAGCAGGTACAGCGCGAACAGCAGGGAACGAAGAAAGATCATTGGCGCAGTAAGGGGGGTCAGGAGGCGGCCAGGCGCGGAGCGCCGTCACCGGTGAGCAGCCAGCGCGCGAAGGCGCGCAGGTCATCGTGGACCAGCGTGCCCGCCGGCAGGCCGCCCTTCTCGAAGGTCTTGGCGCCCTTGCCGGTCAGCACCAGGTGCGGAGCGCAGGCCATCGCCACGCCGGCTTGGAGGTCGCGCAGCGAATCGCCCACCAGCGGCACGCCCTTGAGCTCGATGCCGAAGCGGTCCGACAGCTCTTCGAGCATGCCGGGCTTGGGCTTGCGGCAGTCGCAGCCGTCCGCCGCGGTATGCGGGCAGAAGAAGACCGCATCGACGCGCCCGCCGAGATTGGCCAGCGCCTTGTGCATCTTCTCGTGCATGGCGTTGAGCGCGCTCATCTCGAACAGGCCGCGGCCGATGCCGGACTGGTTGCTGACGATCACCACGCGATGGCCGGCCTGGTTGAGCGAGGCGATCGCTTCCAGGCTGCCGTCGATGGCGATCCATTCGTCCGGTGTCTTGATGAACTGGTCGCTGTCGAGGTTGACCACCCCGTCGCGGTCCAGGATGACAAGCTTGGGCGGTGTCTGCGGCATGATGGCCTCCGGGTATGGTGCCGCCGCTTACGCGGCGAGCTTGGAGATGTCGGCCACGCGGTTGGCCAGCACGTGCAGCGAGGCCAGCAATGCCAGCCGGTTGGCGCGCAGCTGCGCATCCTCGGCCATCACCATGACGTCGTTGAAGAAGCGGTCCACTGCGTCGCGCAGCTGCGCCAGGTCGCGCAGCGCGGCGGCGAAGTCGCCGCTGGCGAAGGCGGCTTCCACCTGCGGGCGCACGCTTTCCACGGCGCCGTGCAGCGCGCTTTCGGCGGCTTCCTGCAGCAGCGCCGGCTGCACCTGGCCCACGGGATCGGTGTTCTTGCGCAGGATGTTGGTGATGCGCTTGTTGGCCGCGGCCAGGGCTTCGGCCTCGGGCAGGGCGGCGAAGGTGCGCACGGCTTCCAGGCGCGCCAGGATGTCGTCCAGGCGCTGCGGGCGCTGGCTTACCACCGCTTCGACTTCATTGCTGGTGTAGCCCTTGTCCTTCAGGTAGCCGCGCAGGCGGTCGTAGAGGAAGTCGGCGATGGCGTCCTGCGCCGGCTTGACCGCGGCGATGCCGGCGAAGGACTGCTGTGCGATCTGCAGCAGCGCGTCCACCGACAGCGGCAGCGGCGTCTCCACCAGCATGCGCAGGATGCCCAGCGCATGGCGGCGCAGCGCGAACGGGTCCTTCTCGCCGGTGGGCGACAGGCCGATGCCCCAGATGCCGACCAGCGTCTCGAGCTTGTCGGCCAGTGCCACGGCCAGGCTCACCGCGCCCGCGGGCAGCGCATCGCCGGCAAAGCGCGGGCGATAGTGCTCGGAGCAGGCCAGCGCCACTTCTTCAGCCTCGCTGTCGTGGCGCGCGTAGTAGGTGCCCATGGTGCCCTGCAGCTCGGGGAATTCGCCCACCATGTCGGTCAGCAGGTCGGCCTTGGCCAGCTCGGCGCCGCGCATGGCGGCCGCCTTGTCGACGGCGAGGCCCGCCGCGGCCATGGCATCGGCGATATGGCCGGCAATCTGCTGCAGGCGCTGCACGCGGTCGAGCTGCGTGCCGATCTTGTTGTGGTAGACCACGCTGCCCAGTTGCGGCACGCGCGAGGCCAGGGTCTTCTTGCGGTCCTGGTCGAAGAAGAACTTGGCGTCCGCCAGGCGCGGGCGCACCACGCGCTCGTTGCCGGTGATGATGGACTGCGGCGTGTCGGTGGCCAGGTTGGAGACGATCAGGAAGCGATTGCGCAGGTGGCCGGCGGCGTCGGTCAGGGCGAAGTACTTCTGGTTGGTCTGCATGGTCAGGATCAGGCATTCCTGCGGGACTTCGAGGAAGGCCTCCTCGAAGTGGCAGGGATAGACCACGGGCCATTCGACCAGCGAGTTGACCTCGTCGAGCAGGGCGTCGGGCATGATGACCTGGTCGGCGCCGGCCTGCTCCAGCAGCGTGGTGCGGATGCGCTCGCGGCGCCCGGCGTAGCTGGCCAGCACGCGGCCCTTCGATTCCAGCACGGCGGCGTATTCGCCGGCATGGGCGATCTCGATCTCGCCGTCCGACAGGAAGCGGTGGCCCAGCGTGGTCCGGCCTGCCTGCAGCCCCAGCGCGCTCACCGGCACCACTTCGGCGCCGAGCAGGGCGATCAGGCGGTGCGCGGGGCGCACGAAGTTCACGGTGCTGCCGTCCGGGCGCTGGTAGCTCATCACCTTGGGGATGGGCAGGCGGGCGATGGTGTCGTCGAGCGCGGCCTGCAGGCCTGCCACCAGTTCCGCGCCGCGCGCGGTGTAGCGGTAGAACAAGGCGTCCGCCTTGCCGTCGGAGGCGCGCTCCAGGCCCTGCCAGTCGATCGACTCGACGCCCACCGACTTGGCCAGCGCGGCCAGCTTCTTGGCCAGCGGGGCGGTCGGCTCGCCATTGGCGTCGAGCGCCACGGACAGCGGCAGCACCTTCTCGCGCTGCTCGCGGTCGGGCGCGTTGCGGCGCACGCGGGTCACCTGCGCGGCCAGGCGGCGCGGCGTGGCGAACGCGGTGACGGCGGCGCCGTCATCGAGCAGGCCTTGGCCCGAAAGGCCCGCGAACAGGCCCTGCGCGAAGGCGTCGCCCAGTCGCGCCAGCGCCTTGGGCGGCAGCTCTTCGGTGAACAGCTCGATCAGCAGCGTATCGTTCGAATCGGTCAGGAGTTGCGACATGAATCGTTTCCAGCAAGTTGGGGCACGCGCTGCGCGTCAGCAGCGCGGTGCGGTAGTGGGTTCTACGCCGGACAGCAGCCACAGGCCGTTCTGCTGGCGGAATTGCAGCGTGGTCGCCACGCACTCAGTGTCTGCGCCGGCGGCGCTGCTGCCGCGTGCGCCAGGCGCGCCGGGAGCGGGACGCGGCGCGAAGAAGCGCGCATCGAGCCGGCGCAGGCGCTTGTCGTAGCGGATCTCGTCGATGCGGCCGCTGACCCAGAAATCGATCCTGGGCGGCAGCTGCGCCGCCGAGTAGTAGGTCTTGATCTGGCGCCGCACCCGGCCGTTGACGGTTTCGGTCTCGGTCCAGGTCAGCGGGTAGCGGATTGCGCTCTCGTAGGCGCGCAACGGCACGCGGTGCCAGCCCAGGTCCTTGGAGCCCGACAGGTCGCACGAGAACGTGCGCACCAGCTGGGTCCACTGGTCCAGCGAGTTGTTGGGGCCGAACGCACCATGCCAGTGCCGGTCGATGGCCTGTTGCAGCGCCTGCGGATTGGCCTCGCACACATTGGACAGGTCGGCCGGCAGGTACAGCACCTGCGGGCTGGGCACGGGCACGGCGGCCCTGGCGGCGCCATGCGCGGCCAGGGCCAGCACCGCCAGGGCAGCGCCCCGGCGCAAGGCGCCGCGCGCGGCGCGCGTCATGCGGCAGCCTCGCGCTCGCACATCGGGAAGCCGAGCGCCTCGCGCGATTCGTAATAGGCCTGTGCGACCGAGCGCGACAGGTTGCGGATGCGACCGATGTAGGCGGCGCGCTCGGTGACCGAGATCGCGCCGCGCGCGTCCAGCAGGTTGAAGGTATGCGCGGCCTTGAGCAGCTGCTCGTAGGCCGGCAGCGGCAGGCGCTTGGCGGCCTGCGCGGCGGCGTCTTCCGATGCCTCCTGCTGCCCCTCGACGGTACCCATCAGGCGCTTGGCTTCCGCCTCGTGCTCCGAGAAGTGACGGAACAGGATTTCCGCGTTGCTCTGCTCGAAGTTGTAGGTGGACTGCTCCACTTCGTTCTGGTGGTACACGTCGCCGTAGGTCAGGCGGCGCGTCTTGCCGTTCTCTTCCCACTCGGTCCAGACCAGGTCATAGACGTTCTCGACCTTCTGCAGGTACATCGCCAGGCGCTCGATACCGTAGGTGATCTCGCCGGTGATGGGCTTGCAGTCGATGCCGCCGACCTGCTGGAAGTAGGTGAACTGCGTCACTTCCATGCCATTGAGCCAGACTTCCCAGCCCAGGCCCCAGGCGCCGAGCGTGGGGTTTTCCCAGTCGTCCTCGACAAAGCGGATGTCGTTCTGCTTGAGATCCAGGCCCAGCGCTTCCAGCGAGCCCAGGTACAGCTCCAGGATGTTCTCGGGCGCGGGCTTGAGCACCACCTGGTACTGGTAGTAGTGCTGCAGGCGGTTGGGATTCTCGCCGTAGCGCCCGTCCTTGGGGCGGCGCGACGGCTGCACATAGGCCGCGCGCCAGGGCTCGGGGCCGATTGCGCGCAGGAAGGTGTGCACGTGCGACGTGCCGGCGCCGACCTCCAGATCGATGGGTTGCAGGAGTGCGCAGCCCTGCCGGTCCCAGTAGGCCTGCAGGGTGAGGATCATTTGTTGGAAGGTCAGCATAGGCGAAGACGACGAAGACGAGTAAGGGCCCGCATGTGGTGCTCGATCACGCAGGGCCGGCAGGCAAGGGCGGAGGCCCGGCGGCAAAGCCGCCATGGCGACTCACGGGAATCGTGCCAAACCCTGAATTCTATCGGTTTTTTTTGCCCCGCCCGCCATCGGCACGGCCCTTGCATGTCTCGCGGCACCGGCGCAGCGCTGCGAGGCCGCGAGCGGGTGTCGGTGTTTCGCAACGAATCGGGTAAACACCGAAGCCTCCTAAAGGCCTGGCCGATACTTGTCGTTAGCGTTTTTGTATACAGTATTAGGTAGAGCTGTGCATAACAGCCGAACCGTCCGAATCAATCTATACGGGGGACACCGGTCATGTCGCTTCTTTCTCGCAAGCCCTATATCGTCGCCATCGCCGTGATGATCGCCGCCGCGCTGCTGTCTGCGGTGGCTGGCGTAGCGGCCTAGCCGCGCGCGCGCCGCCGCCAGGCGGCGGCCACCAGCACCAGCAGGCAGCAGGCCAGAGCGGGCACGTTGCCCCAGCGCACGAAGGGGGTGAGTCCCTGCGTGCCCTGCACCGTGGCCGCCAGCGTGCCGACCGTGAAGGTGGGCAGGCGTTCGCTCACCGTGCCATCCGGCCTCACCACGGCGGTCATGCCGGTATTGGTCGCGCGCAGCATCGGCCGGCGCGTTTCAAGTGCGCGCATGCGCGAGATCTGCAGATGCTGGTCCAGCGCGACGGTGTCGCCGAACCAGGCCAGGTTGGTGACGTTGGCCAGGATATTGGCCGGCACCGGCTGGCTGCGCAGGGTTTCGGCGATTTCCTCGCCGAACAGATCCTCGTAGCAGATATTGGGTGCCACCATGATGCCGCGCACCGGCAGCGGCGCCTGGTCCAGTCCGCCGCGGCGGAAATCCCCCAGCGGCATCTTCATCATGTTGACGAACCAGTGGAAGCCGAACGGGATGAACTCGCCGAACGGCACCAGGTGGTGCTTGTTGTAGCGGTAGAGCTGCTTGGTCAGCGGGCCCAGGCCGAACACACTGTTGGTGAAGTCGATCGGCGAATCCGCGCCTGCCGCGCCGAACAGCACGGTGGTGCCGCTGGCGGCGCTGAAATCGCGCAGCGCGATGGCAATGTCTACCGGCAGGTCCTGCAGGATCACCGGGAAGGCTGTCTCCGGCGTGACCACCAGGTCGGCCGGAGCCGCCGTGATGAGGTCGCGGTATAGCTCGATCGAGCGCTGCACGCCGACCGCTTCGAACTTGATGTCCTGCGCCACATTGCCTTGCAGCAGCCGCACCGAGACGGGCTTGCCGGCGGGCGTGGTCCAGGCCACCGGCGCCAGCGCCGCGCCAGCCAGGGGCAGGGCAAATGCGATCGCCAGGGCGATCAGGCCGTTGCGCCGGCTTCCGCGGCCCGCCCCGCGGCCGAAGCCGCGCACCGCCGCCACCAGCAGGGCGGCCACGGCCGCGGCCAGCGCACCGATGCCGTACACGCCCACCAGCGGCGCAAAGCCGGCCAGCGGGCCATCGCTGTGGGCGTAGCCGCTCGACAGCCACGGGAAGCCGGTAAAGATCACGCCGCGCAGCCATTCCGACAAGCCCCACGCCGCGCCGAAAGCCAGCGCGAGCCCCGGCGTGGACGACGAGCGCCGGCGTGCGCCCAGCCAGTGCCAGGCAGCGGCAGCCAGTGCCGGGTAGAGCGATAGAAAGGCGGCGAACAGCAGGACGGCCAGGATCGCCATCCAGGCCGGCATCTCGCCATAGACGTGCATGCTGATATAGAGCCACCACACGCCGGACAGGAACCAGCCCAGGCCGAAGGCGTAGGCGGTGGCGGCGGCGCTGCGCGCGCGCGGCGCGTCGGCGACCAGCGCTACCAGCCCGGCCAGCGACAGCAATTGAAGCCACCACCAGGTGTGCGGCGCGTAGGCCTGGGTATGGGCCACGCCGAGCATGGCGGCAAGCAGCAGGCGCGGCAGGCTGGCGCCGCGCGCGTCGTCGCGGCCGGCGCTTGCCGCGCCGGCATCGGTTGCGAACAGGCGCCTCATGCGCCGTCCACTTCAGGCGGGGCGAGGGCCGCTTCGCGGCGTACCAGCAGCAGGTGCGCCTGGCGGGCGTCGGCGCGCAGCACCTCGAAGCGGATCGGCGGCAACACCACCACCTCGCCGCGATGCGGCACATGGCCGAGGTGATTGCTCAGCAGGCCGCCCACGGTGTCCACGTCCTGGTCGGAGAAATGGGTGCCGAAGGTCTCGTTGAACTGCTCGATCTCGGTCAGGCCGTGCACGCGCCAGCCGCCGTCGGGCAGCTGCACGATGTTGTCGTGGTCCTCGTCGAGGTCGAATTCGTCCTCGATGTCGCCCACGATCTGCTCCAGCACGTCCTCGATGGTGACCAGGCCGGCGACACCGCCGTATTCGTCCACCACCATGGCGATGTGGTTGCGGTTGATGCGGAACTCGCGCAGCAGGATATTGAGGCGCTTCGATTCGGGAATGAAGACCGCCGGGCGCAGGGTCTCGCGCAGGTCGAATTCGTCGTCCGTGTAATAGCGCAGCAGATCCTTGGCCAGCAGGATGCCGATGACGTTGTCGCGGCTGCCTTCGTAGACGGGGAAGCGCGAGTGCGCTGTCTGCCGCATGAAGGGGATGAAGCTCTCCGGCGCATCGGCGATATTGACCATGTCCATCTGGCCGCGCGGCACCATGATGTCGCGCGCGGTCAGCTCGGAGACCTGGAATACGCCCTCGATCATGGAGAGCGAGTCGGCGTCGATCAGGTTGCGGGCGTGTGCGTCCTGCAGCACCGCCAGCAGTTCAACACGGGAATCGGGCTCGGGCGAAATGAAATCCGAAAGCCGTTCGAGCAGGGATCGGGGTCGGTCGGCTGGCTTCGAACTGGGATAAGGGTCGTTCATGGCGCGGCTAGCGCGTGGTGGAGATCGCTCAAAGGATACACCAAAAGAGTTTGCGTTCCGTGACAGCGCAAGGCCGCGCGACGCAGGCATCGCACCGCGCGGCCATGGGCGGGAGGGGCTCAGGCGCCCTTGCCGTGTGCCAGGTAGGGGTCGGCGAAACCGAGCGCCTGAAGCGTCTCGGTCTCGATCGCTTCCATCTCCTCGGCCTCGGCGTCGTCCTCGTGCTCGTAGCCCTGGGCGTGCAGCACGCCATGGACGATGAGATGGGCATAGTGCGCTTCGAGCGACTTCTTCTGCTCGCGTGCTTCCTGCTCCACCACCGGGCAGCACAGCACGATATCGCCGCTGACCGGGTCGGACTCGTGCTCGGCGTAGGCGAAGGTCAGCACATTGGTGGCGTAGTCCTTGCCGCGGTAGCTGCGGTTCAGGCCGCGGCCTTCTTCTTCGCCGACGAAGCGGATGGTCAGGGCGGCGTCGGCATAGAGCGCCGATTTCACCCAGGTCTGCACCTTGCGCTGCGTGGGCAGGCCGCGGCGGCCCTTGATGCCGTCGCCGTACTGCAGCGCCAGTTCCAGCCCGGGCGGCGTGGCGGGCGTGCCGGTGGTGGTGACCACGGGCGTGGCGGTGACAGCCACCGACAGCGCGTCATGGTTGTCCGGGCGCACCAGCAGGCCGGCCTGCTGGCGGTCGTCGGTGTGTTCGGCGAGCAGCGCGAGCACGCCGTCGGCGGCCTGCGAGAGGTCCACGGTGATGCTGCGGCCGTCGGGCAGCTGCACGCGCACGGCGTGGGCCTGCGCCTTGCGCGCGCGCCCGTCGGCGTCGAACAGGATCAGGCTGGCGGGGGCGCTCTTGGCGCTGGTGTTGGTGTTGGCGGTCATTCGGTCAGGCATCCCTGTGCTGGGCATGGTATTCGTCATAGGCATCCACGATGCGCGCCACCAGCGGATGGCGCACCACGTCGATGCTGGTAAAGCGGGTCATGGCGACGCCGCGCACGTCGCGCAGCACATGCTGCGCCTCCACCAGGCCGCTCTTCTGGCCGCGCGGCAGGTCGATCTGCGTGGTGTCGCCGGTGATCACGGCCTTGGCGCCGAAGCCGATCCGCGTCAGGAACATCTTCATCTGCTCCGGCGTGGTGTTCTGGGCTTCGTCCAGGATGATGAAGGCGTGGTTGAGCGTGCGCCCGCGCATATAGGCCAGCGGCGCGATCTCGATCATCTGCCGCTCGAACATCTTCTGCGTGCGGTCGTAGCCGAGCAGGTCGTACAGCGCGTCGTAGAGGGGGCGCAGATAGGGGTCGACCTTCTGCGCCAGGTCGCCCGGCAGGAAGCCCAGCCGCTCGCCGGCCTCCACCGCGGGGCGGGTCAGCACGATGCGCTTGACCGCGTCGCGCTCGAGCGCGTCCACGGCGCAGGCCACCGCCAGGTAGGTCTTGCCGGTGCCGGCCGGGCCGATGCCCAGGGTCAGGTCGTGGCCGAGGATATTGCGCAGGTAGTCGCGCTGCATCGGCGTGCGGCCCTGCAGCCCGGTGCGGCGCGTGTGCAGCACCGGCGAGTTGTCCTCGCCGGGATCGGCTTCGGCGGCGTCGCCGCCGTCCGGCACGTAGGCGCCGTGCGCGGCCGACTGGCGCGCCTCCACCAGGCCGAGCTGCACGTCGTCGATCGACAGCGTGCTGCGGGCCTGGTTATAGAAGCGCTCGAGCGCCGCCGCGGCTTCGCGCGCGTAAGTGCCACGCACCGTCATGCGGTGGCCGCGGCGCTGGATGGTGACGTCCATTGCCTGCTCGATCTGGCGCAGGTTTTCGTCCAGCGGCCCGCACAGGTTCTGCAGGCGGGTGTTGTCGTCCTTGGGGGCGACGAATTCTGCTGATGGGATCTTCATCTGGGAGCGGGGCTTCCGATCGGGGTTTCTTGTTGTCGTTCCGGTCTGCGCCGGCCGGTCTCGGCCTACTGGCGCACCACGATCTCGCCGCGCAGCGAATGCGGGAAGGCCTCGGTGATCGCCACCTCCACCATCTCGCCCACCAGGCGGTCGCGGCTGGCCTGCGGCACGCCGGGCAGCGCGAAGTTCACCACGCGGTTGTTCTCGGTGCGGCCGTGCAGCTCGGTGGGGTCCTTGCGCGCCGGGCCTTCGACCAGGATGCGCTGCACCGAGCCGACCATGCCGCGGCTGATGCGCTGCACGTTTTCTTCGATGGTGGCCTGCAGGTGCTGCAGGCGCCTGAGCTTGACCTCGTGCGGCGTGTCGTCCGACAGGTTGGCCGCCGGCGTGCCGGGGCGCGGGCTGAAGATGAAGGAGAACGAGGTGTCGTAGCCGATCTCCTCGATCATCGCCATCAGCTTGTCGAAGTCCGCGTCGGTCTCGCCGGGGAAGCCGACGATGAAGTCCGACGACAGCGACATGTCGGGGCGGATCGCGCGCAACTTGCGGATGATGCTCTTGTATTCCAGCACGCTGTAGCCGCGCTTCATCGCCATCAGGATGCGGTCCGACGCATGCTGCACCGGCAGGTGCAGGTGATTGACCAGCTTCGGGCAGCGCTCGTACATCTCGATCAGGCGCGAAGTGAATTCCTTCGGGTGGCTGGTGGTGTAGCGGATGCGCTCGATGCCGGGGATCTCGGCCACGTACTCGATCAGCAGCGCGAAGTCGGCGATCTCGCTGGTGCCGCCCATGGCGCCGCGGTAGGCGTTGACGTTCTGGCCCAGCAGCGTGACCTCGCGCACGCCTTGTTCGGCCAGGCCGGCGATCTCCGCCAGCACGTCTTCGAACGGGCGCGAGACTTCCTCGCCTCGGGTGTAGGGCACCACGCAGTAGCTGCAGTACTTGGAGCAGCCTTCCATGATCGAGACGAAGGCGCTCGGGCCGTCGACGCGCGCCGGCGGCAGGTAGTCGAATTTCTCGATCTCGGGGAAGGAGATGTCCACCTGCGAGCGGCCGGTCTGGCGGCGGCGGCTGATCATGTCGGGCAGGCGGTGCAGCGTTTGCGGGCCGAACACCACGTCCACGTAGGGCGCGCGCTGCACGATGGCAGCGCCTTCCTGGCTGGCCACGCAGCCGCCCACGCCGATCACCAGCTCGGGCTTGAGCGCCTTGAGCGCCTTCATGCGGCCCAGTTCGGAGAACACTTTCTCCTGTGCCTTCTCGCGCACCGAGCAGGTGTTGAAGAGGATCACGTCCGCGTCCTCGGGGTTGTCGGTCTTCTCCAGGCCTTCGGTGGCATGGAGCACGTCCACCATCTTGTCCGAGTCGTACTCGTTCATCTGGCAGCCGTACGTTTTGACAAATACTTTCTTCATGGTGCCGGTCTCAGTGGTTTACCTGGGGGCATCAGGGTTTGGGGGGACAAATACGCCCGGCGCCACGGCTGCGCGCCGCGGCCCGGGTAGCGATCATCGCGCCGCTTTCTGTTCCAGCTCGCTCAGCACCCAGGCCGTCAGCAACTGGCCATAGAGATCGAGCTTGAAGCGTACCGGCAGCTTCTGGCCGGCCACGGAGCCGATCGTCAGCAACTGGTTGTCGGTGCCGAACAACCGCAGCCCGGGCGCCACGCCCACGGTCTTGCCGTCGAGCGTGGCCGTCTGCGGCGCCGCCGGCGACGGCGCGGCCATCACCAGCCTGGCCTTGCCCGCGTCCGCGGGAATCACCCGCAGCGGCGCTTGCGCCTGCGCGCCTGCCGGCAGCAGGACGGCGCCCGCGGCGAGCGAAGCGGCAAGCAGGCAGGCACGGACGAACAGGGCAGGGCGCGCGGCACGGTTGGCTGGCATGGAGGCTCCGGCGTGGGGTTCGGGAACTGGGTTCGGAAAACGCTGGGACGCCTCGGAAAGCGCGGCGTAACCCACCATTCTACCGCGCTCGCGGGGCCTCCCGCGCTGCGCGCATGCCGGGCTAGAAAAGGCTGGATGCCTCTTGCAGCACACGTTGCTTGGACACGGTGCCCATCAGTTCCCGCCCGGCCACATCGCGGATCAGCGGGATCCGATTGAGCGCGTGATGGGTGAACAGTTGCAAGGCGTCGGGCAGGTGCGATTCGGGCGTCAGCGTGGGGAAGTCGCGCTCGCACAATCCCAGCAGCGCCGCCCCGGGCTGCTCGCGCAGCGCGCGCTGCACGGCGTGGATCGACAGCGCCCCGAGCAGGCGGCCATCGGGGCAGACCAGGTAGAGATAGCGCGTGCCGGTCTCGGCGAACTTGTCGCTGGCCTGCCCGAGCGTGGCGTCGGGGCCGATGGTGGTGTCGGTGGGATCGCACAGCCCGGCCAGCGTCAGCGCCCGCGCGCGCTCGGCCGCGGCCGAGGCTTGCGTACGCTCGGCCACCACACTATAGAGGGACAGCGTCTGGCAGCGCGAAGCCGTGTAGTAAGCCGCCGCCGCGCCGATCATGCCGGGCAGCAGCAGCGCCGGCGCCAGCGTCATCTCGAACACCATCAGCACGGACATCAGCGGCGCCTGGCTGGTGGCCGCGAGGAAGGCGCACATGCCCACCAGGGGCAGCAGCGGCGCGCCGCTGCCGCCGGGCACCGCGGGCGCCAGCAACTGGCCGAGCGCCGCGCCCACGAACAGCGACGGGGTGAACACCCCGCCCACCGCGCCCGAGCCCATGCTCAGCACGGTGGCCAGCAACTTGGCCAGCAGCACGCCGGCCAGCGGCACGCTGAGCGGGTGCGCCTGCAGGATCGACTGGATGGTGTAGTAGCCGTTGCCGACCACCTCGGGCACCCAGATCGCCAGCACGCCCACCATCGCGCCACCCAGCGCGAGGCGCGGCACCAGCCCGCCGGGCAGCCGCGAGAAGGCGCCCTTGGCCATCGCCGAGGCGCGCATGAAGCCGGCGCCGGCCACCCCGGCCAGCACGCCCAGCAGCGCGGCGGCCACGAGCATCGGCGGGTGCAGCATGTCCGATGGCACCACGAGCCCGGGATAGAGCGGCTGCAGGCCACCGTGCAACTGGCTGACCACGGTGCCTGCCACCGAGGCAAGGAACAGCGGCATCAGCCGCTGCACCGCCACCGCGCCAAATACCACCTCGGCGACGAACACCGCGGCCGAGAGCGGCGTGTGGTAGACCGAGGCCAGGCCGGCCGCGGCCGCGCAGGCAGTGAGCATGCGCCGCAGGTTGGTGTCGCCGTCCGGGCCCGGGCGCGTGCGCGCCGACGGGAAGAGCGATCCGCACAGCGCCGCCAGCTGGATCATGGCGCCTTCCTTGCCCACCGAACTCCCGGTGACGATGGAGCAGAACGAAGACAGCGCCCGCAGCAGGGTGATGCGCACCGGCAGGCGTCCGGTGCCGCTGGCAACCGCCTCCATATAGTCGGAGACGCCCGGCTGGGCCGCGTTGAGCCGCGCGGCGGCGGTCAGCAGCAGGCCGGCGACCACGCCCCCGAGCGTCGGGATGACCACGCGCCAGGCCAGCGCCAGTCCCGCGAACACCGTGACGATATCGGCACGCGTGCCGAACATGACCAGGCCGCTGGCGTCCAGCGCCTCCTTGAACAGGGTGGTGACGATGGCAGCGGCGATCCCGACCGGGATGGCCGTGAAAAGCGTGACTTCCTGGTCTTCGATGAATCGGAACCGCATCGTGTCTGCATCCGGGGGCGAGGGGCCAAGCGCCGGCCTGCGCCCGTGCGCCGCGCGGCCACGGGCCAGGCCGGGCAAGGCTTGGCTGGCAGCATCATAGCGCAGCGCACGCCTCTTTTTTCCAGGGGGCCTTGCAAAGAGGCGTGCCGCGCGCAATGACGCGGTGAACTTTCTGAAACAGGTGCGGCACCTGCGCGCAAACGCCAGGCTGTTACACTAGCGGTCTTTCCTCCAAAGAAGCGGGGGCAGTCGCCTCGCTTCGCCGGTCGTGTTTCCCGGTTTTCGGTTTTCTCACTCACGTCGCCCCCGCGATTGGCGCACCACGTGCGCAAAGGGCGGCCGAAGCGTCAATTCATGTCTTTTTCCGAACTTGGCTTGTCCGACAAGCTTGTGCGTGCCGTGGCCGAACAAGGCTATACCACGCCGACCCCGATTCAAGCGCAGGCGATTCCCGCCATCCTCAAGGGAGGCGACCTGCTCGCCGGCGCGCAGACCGGCACCGGCAAGACGGCCGGTTTCACGCTGCCGCTGCTGCAACTGCTGTCCCAATCCCCGGCCAGCCGCGAGCCCGTGCGCGGTCAGCGCGCGCCGGTGCGCGCACTGGTCCTGACCCCCACCCGTGAACTGGCGGCGCAGGTCGAGGAAAGCGTGCGCAACTACGGCAAGTACGTCAAGCTGCGCTCGATGGTGATGTTCGGCGGCGTGGGCATCAACCCGCAGATCGAACAGCTCAAGCGCGGCGTCGACATCGTCGTGGCCACCCCGGGCCGCCTGCTGGATCACTTGTCCCAGCGCACCATCGATCTCTCGCACGTGGAAATGCTGGTGCTGGACGAAGCCGACCGCATGCTCGACATGGGCTTCATCCACGACATCCGCAAGATCCTGAACGTCCTGCCGCCGAAGCGCCAGAACCTGCTGTTCTCGGCCACCTTCTCGGACGAGATCCGTGGCCTGGCCGACCGCCTGCTCGACAACCCCGCCTCGATCGAGGTGGCACGCCGCAATACCACCGCGGAAACCGTCGCCCAGCGCGTCTACCCGGTGGACCGCGAGCGCAAGCGCGAACTGCTGGCCCACCTGGTGCGCGAGCACGACTGGCACCAGGTGCTGGTGTTTACGCGGACCAAGCACGGCGCCAACCGCCTGGCCGAGCAGCTCGACAAGGAAGGCCTGTCGGCGCTGGCGATCCACGGCAACAAGAGCCAGTCCGCCCGCACGCGCGCGCTGACCGAGTTCAAGGCCGGCACGCTGCGCCTGCTGGTGGCTACCGATATCGCCGCGCGCGGGATCGACATCGACCAGCTGCCCCACGTGGTCAACTACGACCTGCCCAACGTGCCTGAAGACTATGTGCACCGGATCGGCCGTACCGGCCGCGCCGGCGCAGAGGGCGAGGCGATCTCGCTGGTGTGCGTGGACGAGGCCGCGCTGCTGCGCGATATCGAGCGCCTGATCAAGCGCCAGATCGAGAAGACCGTGCTGCCGGGCTTCGAGGTGGACCCCTCGATCCCGCCCGAGCCGATCCAGAAGGGACGGCAGGCACGCGGCCAGGGCAATGGCGGCGGCGGTGGCCGCGGCCGTGCCCCGGCTCCGGCGGGCGGCGGCCAGCCGCGCG
>NZ_JBFRFX010000078.1:0-18593 GCF_052115045.1 Cupriavidus sp. 2TAF22 | reverse complement strand
CAGGTCCTTGATGGCGAGGGTGGTAGTCATGGCAGTTCTCCTGGAAGGCGGTTGGCCAGCTGGCCGGGTATCGATTGGGACTTCGGTTCGTTTGCTGTCGAGCATCTTTGCTTCGCTCGGGAGGTACAAACGCATGGAGTGTGCCAAGGCGGGCCATGTCGCCTCGAATCGCCCGCAAACCCAGGCGGGGCTTGGGAGAAATTTTCTTCGAGAGAAGAAAATGGCGCCGGAGTCCGGTGCCGGAAGGCTTTGATCTGGCAGGCAAAAGCCAACACAACAGACGCCGTGTGTTCGTTCGCCGCCAACATCGGGGCAATGCCGGCCGGCACAGCAAGGAAACAGGGAAACCTGGCGACGATTGCCGCCGCAAACAGACAGAATGCGGTATGCCTCACCCGTTCGGGGAGGCGTGCGTGGCTGCCGCCAGCAGCCATATCCTAGCCAGGAGCTTTCAATGCTGATGCGAGACGCAATCCCCCATGTTCTGAGCCGCGGTAGCGAGATGTTTACGCGAGACATACAGGAGACGCCCCCGCAAAAGACCTTTCACCATGCGATCGACATTTACCTCAAGGACTCCAATGCATTCATGAACACCTACTTCGCGCGCTACTTCGAGTGGCAGGGCATTTGCCGCGAGCGCTGGTTCCACGAGTGCATCCATGACAACCTGCTGGCCGCGGGCGGCGTGTTCGTGACCAAGCGCGCGCATCAGGAGTATGTCGAGGAGACGTTCCCGTTCCAGAAGGTGGATTGCTACCTCAACACCTTCCAGGTGAAGCAGTGCTCGGCCTACCTGTTGTTCCGCTTCTGCGTGGATGGCCGTCCGGTATCGCTCGGCTACCAGCAGATCGTGTTCGCCGGGCGGGACAAGCGCATTACACGCTTCCCGCGCGAGATCGTCGAACGCGTCAAGGAGTACGAACTGAAGCTGCCTAAGTTCGCCAGCTAAGCCGTGCCCGCCCCGCTTGCCGTCTGGCCGGCGGGGCGTCTGCGCGGGGCGGCCTGGCTGCCTGCGTGGGCGTCGGGCAGGCGCAGCAAGAAGGTGGTGTGGATGTCGCGCACGGATTCGCACTGGATGCGGCCGCCGAAGGCTTCGACCACCCTGCGGCAAAAGGCGAGCCCCATACCGACGCCGCTGCCGTGCGCCTTGGTGGAGAAGAAGGGGTCGAAGATGCGAGGCAGGACCTCGGGCGGGATCCCCGGGCCGGTGTCCCGGAAACGCAGCAGCCAGCTCCCATGCTCCTGCAGCACGGCGATCTCGATGTGCGCAGCGGGACTGGCGCGCATGGCCTGCAGCGCGTTCTTCAGCAGATTGAACAGGACATAGACCAGCAACGTTTCGGAGCCGGGGAAACACCAGGCCGGATCGATCGGCCCGACCGTCACCCGCTCGCGTTCTCCCGCCAGGAACGGATACCGCGCCAGCGCGGCGTCGACACAATGCCGCAGCGACTGTGCCGTGAAACTGCGGCGGTCAAGCCGTTCCAGCGTGACCGAGGCGAGCTCCATGTCGATCACGGTGTGGGTGCCCTCGATCTCGCGCCTGATCGAGTCCACCAGGCCGGCGGCGCGTTCGAGCTGGCCCGGGCGCATGCGGTCCTCGTACAGGCCATGCGCCACCGCGAGCCGGTAGCCCGCCAGCAGTTCCGGCCAGGCACGGCCCATTTCCTCGGCCTGCAGCCGGATCGTGGTGAGGGGGGTGCGTACCTCGTGCGCCACCGTGGCGGCCAGCGAGAACGGGTGCATGAGGTCGTAGCGCACGATCGTGACGGCGAGTATCCCCAGGCTGGCGCCGATAAAGACCACGCCGGGCGGATAGAAGGCATAGCCATAGTTGGCGGCGTAGTCCACCGCCGCCAGCGAGTAGAGGCCCAGGCTGACCAGGCACAAGTCGAGCCGCTTGCGCTTCTCGCCGGTGGCGCCACGGCGCGCGGCCAGCAGCAGCCAGCCACTGCGGCAGGCCAGCAGCACGGTCTGCGCCACGTGCAGGGGATGCAGCCGCCCCGCCTTGGGATACGCGCCGAAGAAATACGTATAGAAGCCGGACACCACTTCCCCGCCGGTCAGCACCAGCACCGCGAGCACCAGCGACAGCCCGTACGAAGCCAGCAGCAGGGGCCGCTCGGTGCGGCGCTCGCTCACTTCGGTGATGAAGTGATAGAAACAGGTCGGCAGGAAGATGATGAAGAGATAGCCGACCTTGGCCAGCAGCAGCGCCACGTCGGGATGCTCGGCCTGGAACAGGAAGGCCCAGGTGCCCTGCCACGCGAACGTGGTCACGCACAGCAGGAAGAAGGAAGTGGAGATCCGCGTCACGCCCTTGGTGACCAGCACATACAAGCCGAAACCCAGGAAGATGGCTGAGACGAAGGCTGGCAGGATAGCGTACATGGCGTTCCGGAAGGACGGTCCTGGCGCCCGGACGGGTGCGCGGCCGGACCGGCAACCCGCCATTTTATGTCGGGACAAGCGCACCCGTGCAAAGTCTGGCTAAGTACAGTTCTTCACATTATTGAACGCAAGCACCGTACCGGGACCCGCGTCCGGCATGCCGGACCGCCCGCCAGGCCTAGTTCACCTGCCCCGCATCGATGGTACGCATGGCAGCGGCTTCGGCGAGGGCAAGCGCGGCTTGCGCGGTCGGCGCGATACCGACTTCGTCCTCGAACGAGGGCTGCGGCGCCTCGCCGAACGCATCGGCAATCACCACCGTTGCCGAAAAACCGCCGGTGGCCGATGCCACCGCGCGGGCCACGACGGCATAGCCGCCATATTCGAATGCGCGCTCCATCATTCCCTCCCCTCGCTATGCATGAGGCAATCATAGTTGGCGCTGCCTCGGCCGGGGCAATCTGATGCTGACGGCAGCCAGCCCGCTATTTCGTGACGAACGACCAGCTCAGGTTGAGCGGCTTGCCGCCCAGCTGCCCGCTCACGGCCACGTTGTAGCGCGTGCTGCCGGCCAGCGGCGCGAGCGGCGTGCAGACCGCCGCGCCGTTCGCCGCACCCGACACGCCCGCGGTGCGCGAATCCACCTTCAGGCAGTTGACGTTATTGCCCTGCGCGTCGGTGAGCACGAAGGTATCGGCCGTGAACGCCTGGCTGCGATCGATCGCCTGCAGCGTGACGGGGTAGCCCAGCGTCTGGTTCTGGTAGCCCGGAGCCGGATTGGGGCTTTCGTTGTTCAGCCAGCTGGTCGGCACATCGGCCTGGCCGGCGTAGGGATAGGCCACCATCTGGATGGCGGTGCCCGGCATGGTGGCATCGGCGAGATCGACGGTCTGGTAGAACGACGCGGTGGCGCCGCCCGAAGTCGAGCCCTTCTGCTCGGCATAGCCCGAACCCGCAGATTTGTAGCTGCCCAGCAGGCTCATGCGATGCAGCGGCGCGTCGAACAGGTCGGATACCAGTGCATCGGTGGAGGCCAGGGCCAGCGCTGCGTTCGGGTCGGAACTCCACTTGCTGGCGCTGCCGACCACCTCCGCCGTGGCGTCCGTCTTGTACTGCGCCTGCACGCGCGCATCGGGCGTGGCGCCGGTATAGCCACGCAGGGACGCATTCTCGTCGTGGCCGAGCGTATTGTTCCAGAGCATGTAGTTGCTGTGGTTCTGCGCGGCCACGCCGATCGCGTCCTGCGCCTCGAGCGCGGGAAGTCCCACCAGCACGCGCCGGTAGTTGGCGTAGCACAGCCCCGCCGATTTCGGCTCGCCAAGCGCGTGATAGCCGCTGACGTTGGCCGCGCCGCGTGCCGGCAGGATGCTGACGTCTACGGTGCCCGCAGCCGGCGCGGCATTGCCGCTTACCGTGAAGCAGGCGGTCACGGCGGTCGCCGGGACCGCCTGGCTGCCGGCGCTGGCAGCCGGCGCGTTGGCATTGGCGGTGTTGGCTGAGGCATTGCCGGAAGCATTGGCGGCGGGCGTCGCGCTGCCACTGCCGCCATCCCCGCCACCGCCGCAAGCGGTGAGGATCGTGCTGGCGCAGGCAAGCGCGAAGAGTGTCCTGGAGAAGGAAGCCCTGGCAGGCGCAGTTGAATGAGTCGCTGGCATCGATCCGGAAGGTTTCGCCCGGCACTTCACGGCCGGTGGTGGATGAGGCAGCACCCCCGCCGGCAATCCCCTGGCGGCTGGCGGTGCAAGAACCGGGCGATGTTATTGGCGGCCACGGACCAGCGTCCAGCCTGCGAACAAATGCTTACGTGTGACCTTTGCGAAAGTAGCGGATAGCAGTCCTGCGCGTGCGCATGGGACTTCGGCATCACGGCGCGCGAGGGCACCATGCCTTGCTCACCCCGCATTCAGTGCAGGCGGAAACACGCACCAGCACCCGTCGCCGTGCCGGAAGAAGAACATCGAGAGCTGGCCCGACGGGCCTGCCACTTCCACCCGCACGCAGCCGCGGCGTCCGGCGCGGGCACCGCGCACGCGCGTGATGCGTGCCGGCGCCGCGAGGCGCGCACCGAGCCATTTGTCGATCAGTCCGCGCAGCGATATGCTGGTTGCTTGCATGTCCGTCTCCTTCGCATTGCTTGCCGTTGCCCTGGTCGTCCCGGCTCAAGCCGCGCGGGCACCGAAGTGGGCACCACGCCATTCAGCCCGGACGAGCGTGCCGAGCAGGACCGCAAGCGCATGCACGGCCATGGCCGGGTGCTGCAGGCAGGTTTCCACTTGTGCGCTGCGCGCTTCGCCAAGCAGGCACCACGAACAGAAGTGCTCGCAGTTGTTGGTGAGCAGCCGGTAGTTGTCTTCCCCGAGGCGGGAGCGGGCGCGTGCCACGGCCTGGAGGCCGACGTAGCGGGCGCAGGGATTGGCCTTGACGCTGACGGCGTGGCCGGCGGCAAAGTCCTCGATGGTCACTTCCTTCACGGGGCCGCGATGCAGCGAGCCGGAAAAGCCGGCGTAGTGAACGACCTTGCCCGCGCCGACGTAGATGCCGTGGTGGGCGTAGCCGCGGCGTCCGGTGACCAGGTGCGCGCCGAGCGGGAAATCGGCTTCGTCTTGCTGTCGGCAGGCCTGGTCCTGGAGTTGGTCTTGTTGGTTCATGGTTGCCTCGGATCTGTTTGCTTGCTGCAGGCATTTCCTGCTGGTTGCAATCACATCCGCATCAACCGTGCCACCTGCCGCAAACCCCGGCATGACAAGGGATAGCAGGAGAAAGCACGAAACCATACCCGGGAAAGCGTCGGCGATAAACCAACAGCCTTGCACCGTTTATGTTGGCACGCCGCCACCACCGGGGTCGAAAGCCACGCTGGCGGCGCGCGGCACCGCGAAGACAAGAGGTTGCACAGCAGATTGCACGGCACGCGGGCCAACGACACGGCACCAGCCCGGACAGGTGGGCGCTACCCACCAGACCCGGCGCAGATGTTGGCGAACCACCAACGTTTTGGGCCGCGCGGTATCGCGCCGGCGGGCGCAGCGAAAGCGCCGGCGGGCCGGCTAGCCGCTCGGCAGCTGGGTTTCAGGCGTGCGCGGCGCCCTGGCCGCATTGCGCCAGCCGCCTGGCATACGCCTTGCATCTGAAAGCGGGACGGCACCACTGCCACCCACCTCACCACCCAACGGAGTCCGATCATGGCCTCGCTCACCATCAAAGACCTCTACAACGACCATACGCTGGACGGACGCGCCATGTCGGCCGTGCGCGGTGGCGGCGCCCCCTGGGTATTCGGCTGGATCCAGCCCTACCAGCCGGCCCGGCCGAGCCTCGGCCCCGTGGTCAACTTTTACGAGATCAACAACAGCTTCTATGCTGATCAGATGGTTAATCAGTTTCAAAACATCGACGTTCGCAATTCGGCACCCGGAGCGAACATCAATGTGCAAGCGGGACAAGGCGCACGCAACGACGGACGGATGTAAGCCGGCCGGGCGCGGCCAGTGCCGGCGCCCGCGCGATCCGCCCGCTTGGCGCGCGCCAGGGCGGCCCGTACACCGGAGACGACCGTGACCTGTGCATCGCAATTCCGCTGGACTTCAGCCGCGCGCACCGACGTTGGCCTGCTACGCGAGCGCAACGAAGATGCCTGCCTGGCACGGCCAGACCGCGGGCTCTGGGTCGTGGCCGACGGCATGGGCGGTCACGCGGTGGGCGACTACGCCAGCAACCTGGTGGTGGAAACGCTGGACCGGCTGGGCGAGCCGCGCAGCCTGGAAAGCCTGCTCGACGACGCGCGCGCGGCGCTGCATGAGGTCAACCTGGCGCTGCTGACCGAGGCAACGCGGCGCCAGGTGCGGCGCATCGGCAGCACCGTGGTCGTGCTGATGGCCTGCGAGCGCTTCTGTGGCTGCCTGTGGGCCGGCGACAGCCGTATCTATCTCTATCGCGACGGGCACCTGACGCAGCTCACGCGCGACCACAGCCGCGTGGAGGAACTCAAGGCGCGCGGCCTGATCACGGCGGAGGAAGCCATCCATCATCCCGCGCACAACACCATCACGCGCGCTGTCGGCGCGAACGCCGCGCTGGAGCTGGAGCAGACCTGGGTGGAAGTCGCCGATGCGGATATCTTCCTGCTTTGCAGCGACGGCCTCAGCAACGAGCTGCGCGATCCGGAGATCGCCAGCTTCCTGGCCTGCGGCGATTGCGAACTGGCCGCGCAGGCGCTGGTGACGGCCGCGCTGGAGCGCGGCGGCCACGACAATATCTCCGCCGTGGTGGCGCGCGCGGAAGACCTTTACGCGACCGACAAGACCATGGTGAATCCTGCGATCTAGGCAGGCCTGCCAGGCCAGCCAGGCCGGGCAGGCCCGCCACGCAAGCGTGGCCTACCCTGGCTTGCCGCCCGCCGCCGCCTGATGGCGAAAATCCTTGGAATGGATGCCGTGCTTCTTCAGCAGCATCTGCAGGTGCGAGCGGTTCATGTCGAAGCGCCGGGCCAGCTCGGCCACGGTGCCGCCCACCTCCTGCAGCCCACGCTCGAGAAATGCGCGCTCGGCCTCGTCGCTCGCGGCCCGCTTGGCCTCGCTCAGCGAGGTCGCCGTCGTCGCATCCACGCCGCCACCTGCGGCAACACCGCCGGAAACCAGCGTGGGCCCGGCCACCTTGGGCCGCAGATCTTGCGGCAAGTGGTCGAGATCGGCGGTGTCGCCGGCCAGGCACGATACCCGGTACATCAGGTTGCGTAGTTCGCGGATATTGCCCGGATAGGCGTAGTTCATGAGGAAATCGCGCAGGCGCGGCGTCAGCTTGACCGGGCGACGCTTGAGCGAGCCCGCGGCCTCGTCGCCGAAGAATGCCACCAGCAGCGAAATCTCGTCGCGCCGCTCGCGCAGCGGCGGCAGCGTGACATGGATCACGCTCAGGCGGTAGAACAGGTCTTCGCGGAACTTGCCCTCCTCGCTCAGCCGCCGCAGGTCCCGGTTGGTGGCCGCCACGATGCGCGTGTCCACGGAGATGGTCTCGTCGGACCCGACCCGCTGGATCTCGTGTGCCTCCAGCACGCGCAGCAGCTTGACCTGCCCGGTGAGCGGCAGTTCGCCGATTTCGTCGAGGAAGATGGTGCCGGTATGCGCGCTCTCGAACTTGCCGCGCCGGTCGCTGGCCGCCCCCGTGAACGCGCCCTTCTTGTGCCCGAACAGTTCGGACTCGATCAGGTTCTCCGGGATCGCCCCGCAGTTCACCGAGATGAAGGGCTTGTCCGTGCGCGAGCCGTTGGCGTGGATCACCTTGGCCATCAGCTCCTTGCCGGTGCCGCTTTCGCCGTCGATCAGCACCGGCAGGTGGGTCGGCGCGGCCTTCTCGGCAATCTCCAGCGCCTCCAGCAGCTTGGGATTGTCGCCGAAGGTGCCCTCGAAGATAAAGCTGCGCTCGAGCAGCGCCTGGCGCCGTTCGCGCGGCGCGAGATCCGCCTCCGGCTCGGCCTCGACCGGCTCGGCCACCGCTGCCTGCACGAAGCGCTCCTTGTGCGACAGCTGCATCACTTCGTCGCGCAGCGTGGTGGCCTGCTTGAGCAGCTTCTCGATCTCCGCGCGCTCGAGCTTGGAGGCCCAGCGCAGCGTGGAGCGCAGGATCTCTATCTTCTCGATCAGTCCGGCATAAGAGATGGTGCTGCCGACACGGCCGCCCTGGTTGAACAACTTCATCTCGCGCCCCCTCGCTCCCCTTGGCTGTTCCCACCGCAATGACGCCCGGGCGATGGCCACGCGATGATCAGGCCATGCCCCGGACAACGCTCAGGCCGCACTCAGGCCGCACTCAACTGCTTCTGCACCAGCTGGTAGTACATGCCCTTGCGCTCCAGCAGTTCCTCGTGCCGCCCTTGCTCCACGATGCCGCCTTCGTACAGCACCAGGATCTTGTCCGCGCGCATGATCGTGCTCAACCGGTGCGCGATGATCACGGCTGTGCGCCCGCGCAGGATGTCCTGCATATTGCCGAGGATATTGCTTTCGGACTGCGTGTCCAGCGCCGAGGTGGCTTCGTCGAACACCAGCAGGCGCGGATCGTGGTACAGCGCACGCGCAATGCACAGGCGCTGGATCTGCCCGCCGGACAAGCCCATACCGCGCTCGCCCACCACCTGCTCGTAGCCCAGCGGCAGCTTGCTGATAAAGGCGTGGGCATCGGCCATCTTGGCCACTTCCTCGATATGGCGCCGGTCCGGGCTGTCGTCGCCGCAAGCGATGTTCTCGGCGATGGTGCCGGAGAACAGCAGGTTGCTCTGCATCACATAGCCGATCTGGGCACGGTAGTATTCCTTGTCGATCACGCTGAGGTCGTAGCCGTCCACCGTGATCTTGCCCTCGGTGGGCACATAGAAGCCCACCAGCATCTTGGCCAGCGTGGTCTTGCCCGAGCCGCTGCGCCCCACGATGGCCAGCAGCTCGCCGGGCTTGATGCTGAAGCTGATGTTCTCCAGCACATAGGACGTCTCATTGCCGCCATAGCGGAAAAACACCCCGTCCAGGCTGATCTCCCCCTGCAGATCGGGCAGCATCACGCGCGAGGGCAGGTCCTGCGGCTTCTGCTCCGGGTCCAGGTCGAGCACGTCGCCCAGCCGTTCCATCGCCACGCCGGCGTCATTGAGCTGGCCCCACAGCGACACCAATCCCATCAGCGGCGCCAGCACGCTGCCCATGAATGCGTTGAACGCGATGAGCTGGCCGATGGTCAGCTCCCGCTGCAGCACCAGGTTGGCGCCCACCCAGAGCACGGCGATGGTGGTCGCGGCATTGAGCAGCTGGCTGGCCAGCCCGACCAGGATGTGGAAGGCCTGCGCCTTGTACTGCAGCTCGAGCGCCTTGGCGTATTTCTTCTCCCACTTCAGGCGCACCGGCCGCTCGATGCCCATGCCCTTGACCGTCTCCACCCCGCCCAGTGTCTCCATCAGGTAGGAGCGCGCCTCGGTCGAGGTGGTGAACACCTCGCGCGCGTAGGCCTTTACCTTGGGCGTGGCCAGCACCGTGAGCGCGGCGATGGGCACCACGAAGGCCAGCAGCACCAGCGTCATCTTGACGTTGTAGAGGAACATGATGGTGAAGTAGATGAACACCATCAACAGGTTGAGCGCCGTCGTCACCGTGGACTCGGTCAGGAAGGCGCGGATGGTCTGGTTCTCCTGGAAGCGGGCAAAGATGTCGCCGGTCTTGCGCTTGGCGAAGAACGAGAACGGCAGCGACATGGTGTGCCGGAAGAAGTGCGACATCATGGCGAAGTCCATGTTGCGCACCATGAAATTGGCAAGGTAGGCGCGCACGGTGGACATCAGCTGCGAGAACACGTTGGAGACGATCAGCCCGAGGATCAGCAGGTTCAGCAGGCCCACGTTCTGGTGCACCACCACCCCGTCGAGGATGTTCTGGATGATCAGGGGCGGCACCACGCCCAGCACCTGGATCACGAACGTCGCGAGGAACAGATGGACGAGAATGCGCTTGTACGGCGCAAGGTAGCCAATGAAGCGCAGCCACGGCGAGCGCGCCACGGCCAGCTGCGTCATGCTCTCGCCCGCGGTGAACAGCAGGCAGGTGCCGCTCCACCCGCGCTCGAATTCCTCCACGCGCATCTTGCGGAAGCCCAGCGCAGGGTCGGCTACCCACACCCAGCGCTTGGACACGCCATACACCACCACATAGTGGTAGCCCTCCCAGTGCACGATGAACGGCAGCTCGAAGCCCATCAGCGAGTCGCGCGTGCACTGCACGCCGCGCGTCGTGAAGCCGAGCGATTCCCCCGCGCGCGCCAGGCTGTCCAGCGTGGCGCCCTGGGTGGTCACGTTGGCCAGCTCGCGCAGCTTGCCCAGCGTCATGGGAATCCCGTAGTGGCGGCAGATCATCGCCAGGCAGGCGGCGCCGCAATCCATTTCCTCGGCCTGCTCGACCAGCGCGAAGCGGCGGATCAGCCGTTCGCCCATTTCTGGCTTGGAGGCCAGGTCCAGCATCACCGGATGCTTGCGCCGCTCGGCCAGCTTCTTCTGGCGGTGCAGTTCGCGGTCGACAAAGCGGATGCGCTCCTCCAGCACCTCGCGCAGCTTGGGGTTGCGCTCGAGGATGAGCTGCACGGTCTTTTCCGGGATCACCAGCAGGCGGGCATCCGTGCCCGCGATCGCGGAAGCCATCTGCTCCTGCCGCATCACGCAGGCGCGCTCGCCGAAGATATCGCCCTGGCGCAAGGTGGCCAACGGATATTCCATGCCGTCCTCGGTGCGCACGATGCGCACCTCGCCCTGCCGCACCACGTACAGGCGGCGGTCTTCGCGCGCGTCCTGCTTCAGGATTTCCTTGCCGGCCGAGACGCGCTTCACCCCCACGCTACGTACCGCTTCCTCCAGCTCGGCCTTGTCGAGCTTGCCGCGCAGGTCGAACAGGCGCGCCACGAAGCCGCCCGCCGAACTGATCGCCACATAGCTGGCGACGAACGCCATGGCCGCGGGATTCTGCGCGATCATGGGCTCGGTCACGCCGCGCGGGATGAACAGCAACTCGGTCTTGGCCGACGAGCGCACCGAGGACTCATGCCGGTACTCCCGCAGCATGGCGATATCGGCAAACACCTCGCGCACCTTGCGCACGCCCAGGCTCACTTCCTTGCCATTGTCCTCGTTGAACACGCGCACCGAGCCTGACTTGACGACGAATATCCCGCCCGCCGCATCGCCCGCGTTGCAGATGGTTTCGCCGAAGCCGTAGCTCAGCGATTGCGCATGCTCCGCCAGCCGCTCCAGCTCCTCGCGCGAAAACGGCGAGAGTATCTCTACGCCCGCCAGGAAATCGGCAAGCGGCTGCAGTTCGGAGCTGGCTTCCATGGATTCGCGCTCCGCCGGCTAACGCGCTTCGATCACGTGTTCCTGCGCCCTGGCCATGAGCCAGTCCTCGCGCAGGAGCCGGCGCACCTCCGCCGCCACCTCCGCATCGAGCGTGGCCGGATGCTTGGCGCTCACCATGAAGATCTCGAAATTGGCGCGGTCCGCCGACGGGAATGGCCCGAGCAGGTCGCCCACGGCGGCGTTGAACACCTTGGCCTCGATATCGGTCTTCAGCGAGCCGCGCAGCACCTTGCCGATCGCCCCGCCGTGCTCGCGCGTGTCCGCCACGGAATGCTCGCGCGCCATCTCGGCAAAGCTGTCGGGGTCATCCTGCAGGTAGGAGATCAGTTCCTTGGCCTTGCCTTCGGCGTCCACCACGATGTGACTGATCTCGATGCTGTCGAACTTCGGCGAATGCAGCTTGAAGTAGGCATCCACCGCGCGCTCGTTGGTCACCTCCGCCATCATCTTTTCCTGGTAGAGGCTCTCGGTGACGAAGGCCTCGAACTCGTCCAGGCTGATATTGAGCGCGTCCAGGTAGTGGTTCATCTCCGTCGCGCGATGCAGGCCCTGCACGCGGCGGAACTGGTCGGCGCGCTCCTGGATCTCCTCGGGCGTGACGGCGATGCGCTGCTTGCGCGCCGCGTGCACGGTCAGCTTGTCCCGTACGATCTGCTCGATCAGGCCCTCGAACTGCCCCGTGAGCTTCAGGACCCGGATGAACTCCTCGACGCCGATGACCTCATCGTCGACCCGCACAATCGCTGTCATGTTCTGTACTCCTCGATCGTTGCCGCAAGCCGCACGCCCGCGGCCAACGCCCTCATGCCTGCCCCGCCGCCCTGCCTTGCCTGCTGTCTCGCCAGACGCACGCCGGCCCCTTCCCCTTCAGCCGGCCACCTGCCGGAACGGATCCAGCCCAAGGTCGATCAGGCGCCGCTCGCGCACCACGATTTCGGCCGTGGCGGTCATGCCGTAGCGCAACGGATACTTGCTGTCCGCCACCGAGTAGTACGTCTGCGCCAGCCTGATGCGGCCCTCATACACGGGCTGCTTGTTCTGCCCGACCAGCTTGGTCGCCGGAGAGATGTACTCCAGCGTGCCGTTGAGCAGCCCGTAGCGCTGGTAGGGGAAGGCATTGAACTTGAGCTTGACCGGCAGGCCTTCGCGCAGGAAGGCGCGGTCGCGCTCCGCGATCTCGATCTTCAGCACCGGGCGCGCGTCCTTGGGCGCGATGCCGCCCAGCGGCGCATTGGCCTGGACCTTGTCGCCGCGCTGCGTGGAGCTCACATCGGTGATGACGCCGGCCACCGGGGCCAGGATCAGCAGGAAGTTGTCCTTGTCGATATTCTCGAAGCGGATGCGCGCCGCCGCCTCGGCCACCAGGCGCGCGGTCTGCACCTGCAGGCGCAGCTTGTCCTCGGTATTGCTGATCTCGCGCAGCGCGGCGTCATACTGGATGCGCAGGTTGGTCAGTTCCTGGCTGCTGCCCTCGAGCTTCACGGTGGCCTGGTTGAACTCCTGGCTCAACCGCGAATCCAGTTCCGTCAGGCGCGATTGCGCGATGCGCAGCGTGTTCTCGGCCTCCACCGCCGCATTGCGCTTTCCCTCCACCTGAGATTGCGACACCCCGCCGCCGCCCGGCAGCGCGAACAGCCGTGCGTACCGCTCCTGCTCCTGGCGCGTGAACTCGCGCTGGCGGCGTGCGTTGTCCAGGTTGCTGCGTGCTTCCTGCAACTGCGCGCGCTGCTGCTCCGCCAGGCGCGTGGTGCCTTCCGCCGTGCGGGTCTCATGCAGGCGCTCGGCCACCTCGATCTGCTGCTTGAGCGCGGCCGCCTTGCGCTCCATCAGCACCTTCCTGTCGGGAAACTGCTTCCACTCGCGCTCGGAGTCCTGCAGCTTGAGCTGCGCCTCCAGCGCATTGGTGGCCGCCTCTATCGCGCCGCGCGCATTGAGCCGGGCCAGCACGTCGTCCTTGGACACGGGCTGCCCCTCGGCCACGTAGAGGTCGGCCAGTTCGCCGTCCACCGGCGCATAGAAGCGCCGCACCTCGGACTCGGGGGCCAGCGTGCCGTCCGCGGTGACGATCACGTCCGCATGGCCGACAAAGGACCACACCAGTGCGCACAGCACCAGCAGCACCATCACCAT
This sequence comes from Cupriavidus sp. 2TAF22, assembly GCF_052115045.1. Taxonomy (NCBI): domain Bacteria; kingdom Pseudomonadati; phylum Pseudomonadota; class Betaproteobacteria; order Burkholderiales; family Burkholderiaceae; genus Cupriavidus; species Cupriavidus sp. 2TAF22. The sequence goes on along the minus strand of NZ_JBFRFX010000078.1, from coordinate 5,194 downwards.
CACCGATATCTGCATGATCTTCAGCGGCTCGGCACTGAGAATGGCAATGCCTTCCGCGCTGTGGTCTTCCAGCGCCTCGTGCAGCGGCTTAAGGCGATTGCCGCGGCTGTCGTCCTTCATCGCCGTCTCCTCCGATCAACGCTAGCTTGGCCTTGAGCACGGCAGGGTTCAGCACCATGCGCAATTCCTGCAGCGAACGGCGCTGCAGCTCCGATTCCGAATCAATATCCTGCTGCACCTGGCTCCATTGGGCGGTGTCGCTGACCTTGAGCTGCTCGTAGATGCGCATGCCCTGGTGAGCCTGCGTGCCGGCGCTCGACAGCAGCCGCGCCTGCGTGCGGAACTTGCCCGAGATCTCCGGCTCGAGCCGCTGCTCGCCGCCGATCGCGCCGTCGCGGCGGTACTGGCGCCAGCTGGCCAGCGCACCGTTCATCAGTTCCTGGGCGCGCCGCAGGGCGGCGTCGTGGATGGCGGCCACTTGAGGCTCGATCGCCTTGACGAAGTATGCATCCTGCGCGGGATCGAGCATCGCGTAGAAAGTCAGCAGGCGCTCGTCGAAACCCTTGCCGCCATCCTCCTTGCGTACCTCGGCAAACTGCGCCGCCACGGCCTGCCGGCGCGCCAGCTCCTTGCCGGCGGCTTCGGCCCACGGGCCGCTCTTGATCTGCTGCAGGGCCGCGAAGGTGCCGGCGGTATCGCCCGCTTGCCAGGCCTTGTCGGCTTCGCTGTACTGGCGTGCCACCTCGGGCGTGGGCAGGCGGCTGGCGGCCAGCTCGCGATAGCGCGCCTGGAACGGGGGCGTGGCAAAGCCGGCGCCGGCCATCTGCGCCACCACCGGCCCGAGCGTCATCGCGCGCAGGGCCGTGTCGAGCGCCAGATACTGCCGCAGGTCCTCCTTGAGCCGGTCCAGGCCGCCGAGGCGGGGATACTTCTCCGCATAGTCCGCGAGCACGGCCTCCAGCGCCTGGGGCGTGTCGCTGGCGAGTCCCGTGGCCAGCRCTGCGTTGAGGCGGTCGATGGCGGCGAGGTAGACGGAGTCGTCGCTCTGCAGCTTGCGCACATTGCTCAGCGCGTCCGCGTAGGGATCCTTGAACGCCGGCACGTAGGCGGCGATGCGATCGAGCGCGCGCTGGTGCGCCGGAACGTCCGCGCTCCAGTGCTGCAGCAGCTCACGGATGCCGGCTTCGTCGGCATAGATGCGGATCGGCGCATCCACGCCGCCCCTGCCGGCGACGAAACGGTTGAGGCGCCCCATCCACGCCAGCTCATCCACCAGCGGGCGCGCGTCGGCGTTGTGCGCGCCGAGCGTCTTCATTTGCGCCAGGGCCGCATCCGCGCCGCCGAAATCGCGCGCGCTCAGCTTGCCCATCCATGCGGGCACGTAGGCGCGCAGCAGCGCCTCGGTGCCCATCACCTGAAACTGTGCGTTGTCCGCGTGCTTCGCGAGATACGCATCCGCCACCGTGGCTGCGCGCGCGTAGTCGCCGCTGGCCATCAGCGCCTTCATCTCGCGCTCGGGCGCGCCGCGAAAGTACAACACCAGCAGCACGGCGACCACGGCCACGACCACGGCCGCGCCCCAGCGCGCCGCGCGCCTGAGGCGCGCGCGCTCGCCGGCGCCGAAACTGCCGCCCAGCCGGGCCATGATGAGGCCGTACTTGCCCTGTGCCTGCGGCTTGTCATCGGTCTCGCCGTCTTTCGGCTGCGGCATGGCCTCCTGGTTGACCTCGTCTTCCTGCTGCGCGGCGTAGTCGACGCAGAAGATATCGAGGAAGGAGCCCGGCGCCGCCACGAACGTGGTCTTGTCGGGATCCTGCGCCGGCGCGGCTGCCTGGGGTGCCGGTGCAGGTACCGGCGCCGCCGCGGGCGATGGCACCGGCACCGGCGCGGGCGCGGCCACGGCGCCCGCTGGCGGGCTTGCACTGACTTCCGGCGGTGCCGCCGGCAGGCCCGAGCTGGTGATGGTCGCATCCGCGACCGGCTCGGTCCGTATGCCGACGCGATAGACGAAATGATTGCCGCCGAGGGCCACCAGGTCGTTTTCGCTCAGCGCGAGCGCATGTTCCTCCACGCGCGTGCCGTTGACGAAGGTACCGTTGGTGCTGCCCAGGTCTTCGATGCAGGGTTGCCCGCCCTTGAGGAAAATGTGCGCGTGTCGCCGCGAGACATAATTCACCTGGTGCGGATAGACGTCCCGGTAGCGCGCGAAGGTCTCGTCGGCCTTGCTGACGAGGAAGGGRAAGCCGGCGATTTCGATCGGCTGCAGGCCAAGATCGCCGCGCTCGGGCGTCAGCGTAAGCACGACCGGCGGGTATTCCGCCGCCGGCACCGGCGCGCGCGGCCGCAGATGCACGCGATAGGCCAGCGCCGCGCCAAATCGCAGTTCGTCGCCGTCGCGCAGGCGCGCCGGCTGCTGCGCCACCGCCACGCCGTTGATCGCCGTGCCGTTCTTGCTGCCGAGGTCCGCGATATAGGCCACGCCGTCTTCGGAGAAGATGCGCGCGTGCCGGCGCGAGAGCACGGTCACGACATCGGCGGGATAGGTGGCGAAAGGCGCTTCGGCACGCCCCACGGCAAACAGGCTCTCCTCGATGCGGATCTCGCCAAGGGCGGGATGCGTGACGGGCACGAGGACGATATCGAGCATAGGCGCAAGCACTTGTGCGAACCCCTGCCCCACCTTCGCCCGCGTCTCGTCAATCAGAGCTTCGTCTGGAGCCATGTTTCGCTACCACCAACAGCGCTTGGGCCATGCGCATGCGCCGGCGGCAAGCCATTTTCCATGGCGGCGCGGCAAACCCGAAAGACACGCTGCGCCGGGAACGTGCTGACTAAGGACATAGTAGGCCACGCTTGCAGGTAGTCAAACGCACGACTACCGGCCGGCGCGGCTATTTCGCATCCTGCTTCGACACCTGCTGCGGGTCGTCCTTCCCCGCATTGGCCACCGCAACGCTCGGCCACCCTCCGCCAAGTGCCTTGTAGAGGGTGACAGTATCGGCCAGGATTTGTTGGTGATTCGCCAACAACTCGAGCTGCGCGCTCAGCAGCGAGCGCTCGGTCTCGAAGACATCGAGCTGGGACACCACGCCTTCCTTGAGCTGCGCCTCGATCTGCGCCGAAACCACGCGTAACTGCGCCACCTGCTGCTGCAGTTCCACGCGCTGCTTCTTGTGGGCGTCGACATTGACCAGCGCATTCTCCACTTCCTCGAAGGCGGTGATCACGGTGCGGCCATATTCGCTCTCGGCCACCTTGGTCTGCGCTTCCGAGGTCTTTACGCGGGCGCGCACGCCGGGGTCCAGCATCGGCAGGTTGATGCTCGGCATGAAGCCGAAAGTGAAGGACTTGAGCAGGTCTGACAGCGCGAAACTGGAGGTGCCGCCGCGCGCGGTCAGGCTGAGCGTGGGCAGCTGCGCCAGCCGCGCCTGGCCAACCAGGTTATACGACTCGAGCACGCGGTACTCCGCCGCGATGATGTCCGGGCGGCGCGAGAGTAACTGCGAAGGCAACCCGGCCGGCACGGCGGGCAACTGCACGCGCTCCTGCAGGCGCCCGGGCGCCACCTTGAACACGCCCGCCGGCACACCCACGAGCGTGCCCAGCGCGTTCTCCGAGATATCGCGCGAGCGGCGCAGTTCCAGCAGGTCCTTGGTGAGGCGGTTGATTTCCGCCTGCTGCTGCATCACTCGGATCTTGGGAATCAGGCCGTTCTGGAACATGGCCTGGTAGGTGGTGAGAATCTGCTTGTTCTTGGCCAGTGTGCGGGTCTGCTGGTCGATCTGCTCGTCGAACTGCAGGATCTGGAAATAGGTGGTCGACACGGCCGAAACCAGGGTGAGGTAGCCGGCACGCCAGTCCGCCTCGGTGGCATTGAACTCGGCCTTCTGCGCCTGCACGCCCTTCTCGACCTTGCCCCAGATATCGATATCCCAGTTGACCTGGGTGCCGAGGTTGTAGGTCCTCGTGAGAGGCTGCCCGGTGCTCTTTTCGAAACTCGCGCCGGCACCCACGTCGAAGACCGGCAGCGCACCCGCCCTGACCTCCGCGATCTGCGCGCCTGCGACCTTGATCCGCGCGGCCAGCACCTTGATGTCATAGTTGCCCGCGATGGCCTTGTCGACCAGGCCGTCCAGATAGGGATCGCGAAAGGCCTGCCACCAGTTGGGCACGATGGTGTCTGCAGCCGACACCGTGATCGCGCCCTGCCGGGACCATTCCGGCTTGGCAGGGGTCTCCGGCCGCTCGTACACCGGCGGGCGGAAATCGGCGCAACCGCCCAGCGCCAGCAAGCATGTGCCCGCCAGCAGGTAGCGCTGCAGGGTAGCGCGCGCGACGCGCGCAACACACGGAATAGGTAAACAAGGCACGATCGTCTCCCGCGAGCAACCAGGCAGGTCTCGCCATACGCTGTGCATTCATTGTGTATCCGCCCGCGGCGCGATCCAACCCGAAAATGCAAGGTGGCCGGCCCTGCCCGGCGGCGGCAGGAAGCCGCCCTGCCCGGCATGCCGGGCGGGCGGCGGCAACATCAGCGATAGATGTTGTTCTGGGCGTTCTGCGTCGAGTTGACATGCGACTTGATGTCGTCCACGAAGGCAGCATTGTTGCCGTTCATGTTGACCACATTCTGCGTCTGGCCGATCAGTTGCGAGGCGTTGAAGGTCGAATCGACCTTGACGGTGCTGAACACCGGCACGAAAGGCACGAAGCCGGTGCCACCGCGCACGGTGCTCATGGCGTGGGCGTCGAGTTCTTCGGTGACGGACAGGTCCTGGATGGCGAGGATGGTAGTCATGGCAGTTCTCCGGGTATTCAGTGGTTTGCGAATTCGGTGCGGGGCCGGTCTGGCGATCCCGCTGGCGCCGCGGGCCGCCGGTGGCGGCCGCGCATTGCTCAGTAGATGTTGTTCTGGGCGTTCTGGGTCGAGGTGACGCGCGACTTGATATCGTCCACGAAGGCAGCGTTGTTGCCGTTCATGTTGGCCACGTTCTGGGTCTGGCCGATCAGTTGCGAGGCATTGAAGGTCGAGTCGACCTTGACCGAGCTGAACACGGGCATGAAGGGCACGAAGCCGCCGCGCACGGCGCACATGGCGCCGGCGTCGAGTTCTTCGGTGACGGACAGGTCTTGGATGGCGATGGTAGTCATGGCAGTTCTCCGGTACTCAGTGATGTGCGAATTCGGTTGGCGC
>NZ_JBFRFX010000077.1:0-19050 GCF_052115045.1 Cupriavidus sp. 2TAF22 | reverse complement strand
GAACCACAGGCCCCACCACGAAACCTCCAGCCTCAGTAACACTGTTCGGCTCTGCCCCTGCCGGCCAGGCAGTCCGCTTTCTTTGCCTACTTTCTTTTCGGAAAAAAGAAAGTAGGTCGCTCCGGGGGAGCGAAAGCCTTTGACTTTGAAGTTGACTTTGACTTCGAAACACAAGCACCAACCGCAAGACACCAGCACACCAAGCCAACGCAGTTGAAGCGCAGGAGCCAACCCGCAAGCCACAAGCCACAAGCCCCTCCACCAAGAGCCTATACCACCGAGACTAACCCCTTGATTCTGTGGAAAAACACCAAATCAAGACCAAAACCCATCACCCTGCCCCCAAACCCCCATTCCCCATCCCGTCTAAAATACAGCCCTCCCCCCACCAACCAGAATTCCAAAATGCGTCTCCTCCACACCATGCTCCGCGTCGGCGACCTCCAGCGCTCGATCGACTTCTATACCCGCATCTTCGGCATGCAACTGCTGCGCCAGAGCGACAACCCGGAATACAAGTACCGCCTGGCCTTCGTCGGCTACGGTCCCGAATCCGAGACGGCCGTGCTGGAACTGACCTACAACTATGGTGTCGAGCAGTACGAGATGGGCACGGCCTACGGGCATATCGCGCTGGAAACCGATGACGCGGCGGCCGCCTGCGAGCGCATCCGCGCTGCCGGCGGCAATGTCGTGCGCGAGGCGGGTCCGGTCAAGGGCGGCACCACGGTGATCGCCTTCGTGGAAGACCCGGACGGCTACAAGATCGAACTGATCGAGCGCCACTCCACGCGCGACTCGGCACGCCCCTGAGTGGGCGCGTCCGTGCTGAACCGCCGCCCGCTGGACGGCACTGCCGTCAGCCTGATGGTGCTGCTATGCCTGGCCTGGGGACTGCAGCAGGTGGTGATCAAGGCGACCGCGCCGCTGATGGGGGCGGTGCTGCAGGCGGGCGTGCGTTCGGCGGTGGCTGCGTTGCTGGTGTTCGGCTTCGCGGCCTGGCGCCGCATTCCGCTGTGGAGCCGGGACGGCACGCTGGGCGCAGGGCTCCTGGCGGGCCTGCTGTTCGGCGCCGAATTCTTCTGCATCTTCGTCGGGCTCGGCCACACCACGGCTTCGCGCATGGCGGTGTTCCTCTACACGGCGCCCATCTTCACGGCACTCGGCCTGCATGTGACGGTGGCCGGCGAGCGGCTGCGCCGCGGGCAATGGCTGGGCGTCGGACTGGCCTTCTGCGGCATGGCGCTGGCCTTCGCCGACGGCATCGCCGCGCCGGCCGCGCATGGCGGCAGCACCTTGCTGGGCGATGCGCTCGGTATCGTGGCGGGTTTCCTGTGGGCGGCCACCACCGTGGTGGTCCGCGCCAGCAAGCTGGCTTCGGCGGCGCCGAGCAAGACCTTGCTCTACCAGCTGGCGGTGTCGGCGGTGATGCTGCTGGCGATGGCGATGGCCGCGGGCCAGCACCTGCAGGCGCGCGTGGATGGCATGGTGATCGCCAGCCTGTTCTATCAGTCGGTGCTGATCGCCTTCGCCAGCTACCTGACGTGGTTCTGGCTGCTGCGCCAGTACCTGGCGTCGCGCCTGTCGGTGTTTTCCTTCCTGACGCCGCTGTTCGGCGTCGCCTTCGGCGTGGTGCTGATGCACGACGCCGTCGGCATGCGCTTTGCGGTGGCGGCAGTGCTGGTGCTGGCCGGGATCGTGCTGGTCAACCGGCGCGCCTGAACGGCGCGCCGCGTTGCGGCTTCAGAAGCGGAACATCCCCAGCGCGTCGCGCACTTCATCCAGCGTGCGCTGGGTGATGCCGCGCGCCTGGTCCGTACCGTGGCGCAGGATCTCGAACACATGCTGCGGGTCCTTGGCCAGCGCTTCGCGGCGCTCGCGGATCGGCGCCAGCAGCGCCTGCAGCACGCCTTCGAGCCGGCGCTTGAGCACCATGTCGCCCAGCCCGCCGCGGCGATAGTGTTCCTTCAGTTCCGCCACCTCGTCGACCGCCTCGTCGAACGCATCCAGGTAGGTGAACACCACATTGCCCTCCACCTGGCCCGGATCGGACACCTTGAGATGATTGGGGTCGGTGTACATGCGCATGACCGCTTCCTTGATCTGCTCGGGCGTGGCCGCGAGCGGGATCGCATTGCCTTGCGACTTGCTCATCTTGGCCTTGCCGTCGACACCCGGCAGGCGGCCGAAGCGCGGGATCAGCGCCGCTGCCTCGGGCAGCAGCTCGCGCCCGACCTGATGGTTGATGCGGCGCGCGATCTCGTTGGTCTGCTCGATCAGGGGCGCCTGGTCCTCGCCCACCGGCACCACCTCGGCCTTGAAGCCGGTGATGTCGGCGGCCTGCGCCGCCGGATAGCACAGGAAGCCAGCCGGGATGTCGCGCCCGAAGCCGCGCGCCTGGATCTCTTCCTTGATGGTCGGGTTGCGCTCGAGCCGGGCCACCGTGACGAAGTTGAGGTACATCAGCGTCAGTTCGGCCAGCGCGGGCAGGTGCGACTGCACCGTGATGGTGGTCTTGGCCGGGTCGATGCCGACCGCCAGGTAGTCCAGCGCCACCTCCAGCACATTGCGCCGCACCTTGTCGGGATCGTGCGCGTTGTCGGTCATGGCCTGGGTGTCGGCCAGCAGCAGGTATTGCTGGTGGGAATCCTGCAGCGCCACGCGGCTCTTGAGCGAGCCGACATAGTGGCCCAGGTGAAGCTGGCCGGTGGGACGGTCGCCGGTGAGGATGACCTTGCGCCTGGGCGCCTGCGTTTCGCTAGTCATGGCATTTCCTTGGAGAGGTGTCGCCGCGCAGCGGTCCGGCGGGAATATGCGCCTGCCGGCCGGGCTGCGGCGGCTGGAGTCGGAATCGGTGGATGACGACGCGCCGCTCGCTTCAGCGGCGGCGCCAACGATGGATCGGGGTCAGGACGGCGCGCATCGTGCTGGCGGTCTCAGGCGGGCGGCATTTCGAGCTGGCGCGCCAGCCCGACATATTCGGCCACGGGCACCTCTTCGGCGCGGCGCCCGAGATCGAAGCCCAGCGCGTCGAAATCGACCTGGTCGCGCAGCATCGACAACGTATTGCGCAAGACCTTGCGCCGCTGCGAAAACGCCGCGGCGACCACGTCGCCAAGCACGGTCAGGTTGCAGGCCGGATAGGGCGAGCGCAACTGGCCATCGGCCTGGCGCGGCCAGGGAATCATGCGCACCACGGCGGAATCGACCTTGGGCGGCGGATTGAACGAGGCCGGCGGCACATCCAGCACATGTTCCATGTGATAGCGGACCTGCAGCATGATCGAGAGCCGGCCGAAAGCCTTGCTGCCGGGCTCGGCCACCATGCGCTCCACCACCTCCTTTTGCAGCATGAAATGCTGGTCGCGCACCTGGTCGGCAAAGGTGGCGAGGTGGAACAGCAACGGGCTGGAGATGTTGTACGGCAGGTTGCCGACGATGCGCAGGGGCTTGCCGGCCTCGTGCAGCTTGCCGAAATCGAAGGCCAGCGCGTCGCCGGCATGGATCGCCAGACGCTCGCCGTAGCGGCGGCGCAGCCGCTCTACCAGGTCGCGGTCGAGCTCGACCACCTGCATCTGCGGCAGGCGCTCGAGCAGCGGCTGGGTCAGTGCGCCCAGGCCCGGCCCGATCTCGACCAGGATGTCGCCGGGTTGCGGGTCGATGGCGCTGACGATGCCATGGATGATGCCGTCATCGACCAGGAAGTTCTGCCCGAATCGTTTGCGGGCCACATGGCCCTGGTGTACGTTGGAACGCATAGGTCTCTCGTCGGGCGTCAGCGGGTTGCCGCCGCCGGCACGGCGCGGGGGCGGCCGCCGGCGTGGCCGGCCATGGCAACGGCATTGCGGATCGCCTCGATCATGCTGCCGTGTTCGGCGCGGCCGCTCCCGGCCAGGTCCAGCGCCGTGCCGTGATCGACCGACGTGCGGATGAAAGGCAGGCCCAGCGTGATATTGACGCCGTGCCCGAAGGTGCCGTATTTGAGCGGCGCCAGGCCCTGGTCGTGGTACATCGCCAGCACGCAGTCGGCCGCGTCGAGATGGCGGGGCTGGAACAGCGTATCGGCGGGATAGGGGCCGCGCGCATCGATGCCGGCATCGGCAGCCTCGGCCAGCGCGGGGATGATCACGTCGATCTCCTCGTGGCCCATATGGCCGCTTTCGCCGGCATGCGGGTTGAGTCCGGTCACCAGGATGCGCGGGCGGTCGATGCCGAAGCGGCTACGCAAGTCGGCATCGATGATGGTGAGCGTCTCCACCAGCATCGGTACGTCCAGCGCGTCCGGCACGGCGCGCAGCGGCAGGTGCGTGGTGGCCAGCGCGACACGCAGGATGGCGTTGGCGTGGGCCGGCTGCGGGCCGGCCAGCATCATGACCACGCGCGCCACGCCGGCGCGCTCGGCCAGGTATTCGGTGTGGCCGGTGAAGGGCACGCCGGCATCGTTGATGGTGCTTTTCTGCACCGGCGCCGTGACCATGCCGGCATAGCGCGCGACGCCGTCCGCGCCGGGCGTGCAGCCGTCGATGGCATGGTCGAGCAAGGCCAGCACATAAGCGCCGTTACGCGCATCGAGCCGGCCTGCGTCGCACGGCACCGCCAGGGCGATGTCCTCGCACACCACGCTGCCGTCGGCCAGGCGATGCGCCCAGGCATGGCCCACGCCGAGCGCGGCCGCGCGCGCGGCCAGCAGGCGCGCGTCGCCGATCACATGGAAGCGCACCTGAGGATGCTGGCCGGCCAGCTGCAGCAAGGCGCCGACAGTGATGTCGGGACCAATGCCGGCAGGTTCCCCGGTGGTGATGGCTAGCGCGAGCGGCTTGGACATGACGCGGGTGCGGTCCGTCAATTCTCGGAGCGCTGGCGGTTGACGCGGTATTCCACGTAAGCCGCCTGGCGCAGCTGGCGCTGCCAGTCTTCATAGGCCGCGCGGATCTTCTGCTCGCGTACTTCGGCACGGGCGAAATCTCGCTGCTTCTCCGGAGACATTTCGGTCTCGCGGCGGTTGATGACCTGGATCAGGTGCACGCCGAACTGGCTGACCACCGGCTCCGAGACCTCGCCCGGACGCAGCCGGCCCATGGCCTGCTCGAATTCGGGCACCAGCTCGCCGGGCGACACCCAGCCGAGGTCGCCGCCGTTCTGGGCGGAGCCGTCCTGGGAGAAGCGGCGCGCGGCATCGGCAAAGTCGCCGCCATGCGTGATGCGGTCGCGCAAGGTGCTCATCTGGCGGCGCGCCTCGGCCTCAGGCATGTTCGGGCCGGTGCGGATCAGGATATGGCGCACCTGGGTCTGGGTGATGTGTTCGCCAGCCGCCGGGCTCGGCGATGCCGGCGGCGCGGTGCGCTTGGCCACCAGCTTGAGCACGTGGAAGCCGTTGGCGCTCTCGATCACCTGGGGCGCCACCGCGCCGGTCTGCATGTCGAGCACGGCATTGGCGAACAACGCCGGCAGCCGGCCGATCTCGCGGAAGCCCAGCGAGCCGCCCTGGGCGGCTTCGGGCGCGTCGGAGGACTGCGCCAGCTTGGCGAAATCCGCACCGCCCTGGGCCTGCTTGAGCAGGTCCTCGGCCTTGGCGCGCAGCGCGGCCTTCTGGGCATCGGAGGCATCTCCCGGCACGCGCACCAGGATCTGGGCAACGTTGTATTCGGTGGGACCGCTGGCGGCACTACCCTGGCCACCGCGCGCGGCAAGATAGTTGTCGATCTCGCCATCGTAGACCTGGATCTTGGAGTCCACTTCGCGCTCGCGCAGGCGGATCACCTGCACCTGCTTGCGCAGCTCGTCGCGGTACTTGGTCCAGGTCATGCCGCTGCGCTCGACCTGCGAACGCAGCTCGGTCACGTTCATGCGGTTCTGCTGCGCCACGGACTCGACCGCGCGGTCGACTTCCTGGTCGGTCACCTTGATGCCGGCTTCCTGCGCGGCCTGCGTCTGCACGCGCTCCATCACCAGCCGTTCCAGCACTTCGCCGAGCAGGTCGGCGCGCGCCGGCACCGGACGGTTGGCGGCGCGCAGCTGTCCTTCGATCTCGTCGGCGCGGTCCAGCAGTTCGCGCCGGGTGATCACGCTGCTGTTGACGATCGCCACCACCTCGTCCACCAGTTGCGAGCGCTTGGCGCTCGCGCCGGGCTGCGTCACGCCCAGGCGCGGCTGGCTCGGCGAGGGGCTGCTGTCGCCCGCCTGGGGCACGAAGATGCCGGTCGCGCGCTGCGTCGACGGCGCCTTGAGCTGGGCAGTCGCAGGCAGTGCGAAAGCGGCCAGCAGCGCGGCCAGCAGCAGGCTATTCCAGCCGGTCAGGCTGGACGGCAGGTTGGAGATCGCGTTGCTATCTTGACGTTTCATCATGGTCCGTCATTCGTAATGGTCGAGCTGGGATGGAATTACCGGGTTGGCGGTGACGGGCTCATAACCCGGCACGTTCAGCCGCAGCACATCCAGCGGATTGGAGCCGATCTTGGACAGTCCGCGGAACTCCACCTGGAAGAAGATGCGTCCGGTGTAGCCTTCCGTGGTATTGCGGAAACGCTGGTAGACGAGACGTCCCACCCAGCAGTCCGCTGCATATTCGAAACCGGCCAGGGCATCGACGAGCTGGCTCGCGTTCAGGTCGAACGCGACCCGGCCGATGCCGTAGGTGCGCTGGGTCAGCGGCCACTGGCTCGAGATCTCGAACTGGTCGATGGCGGTATTGTCCGTCACCGAGGTCGGGCGCCGGTAGCGGTAGCCGACGTTAAGCGTCTTGCGCGGCTCAGGCCGCCACGCGAAGGCGAGATTCGAATAGATCACGCGATCGCTGTCCGGGTTGTATTGCACCCCGGCATCGAGATAGTAGCCGCGGAACAGCTGGATCGTGGTGGCCGCCAGCAGGTCGGAGTAGCCGGCCTTGCCGATCGGGTCCGTGCCGTTGATCTGCACGCGCTGGCCGGTCAGGTCGAAGCGCTGCGCGATGGTGCCGCGGAAGCGCTCGACTCCGCTGCCCGCCTCGATCAGGCGCGTGGTCACGCCCGCCGTGATCTTGTTGTTGTCGGCGATGCGGTCATAACCGGTGAACGGGTTCTCGCTGAAGATCTGCCCGTAGCCGAAGTCCGACTGCACCGTATCGAACAGCGGGAACTGGCTCTGGTCGCGGAACGGCGTATAGACGTAGAACAGGCGCGGCTCCAGCGTCTGCACATAGTTCACGCCGAACAGCCGGCTGACGGTCGGCGCGTCGCGCTCGAAGGTCATGCCGGAGTCCAGGCTGACGGTCGGCAGCGACCGGCTCAGGTTGGTGGGCGATCCCGCGGCTACCGTACCCGGCTCCATCTGGTACTGGGTCACGTTGAACGACACCTTGGGCGTGACGAACCAGCCAGGGCGAACGATCGGATAGCTGATGGACGGCTGGATGAAGAAGCGGTCGCCCTGCGGTTGCTGCGTGCCGTCCGTGGTCAGCGGAATACGGAAGCGGGAAAAATCGGACTCCACCTGCACGTCGAAGCCGCCCAGATCGTATCGCGTGTAGCGACCGTTGATCTGCGGGACACGCTCGTACGATGGCTGGCTTGGCGCGAGCGTCTGGAATTTCTGCACCCGCGCGAGCAGCGAGAAGTCTTGCCAGCTGTAGGTGACGCCACCTTCCTGCACATACTGGCGTTGCGTCGCCTGCGTCACCGAGCGGGTAAGGTCGTCGGGATACTGGTCGTCCGATACCTTGTTGACGTTGACGTACGCGGTCAGCCCCTTGGCGATCGCCTGCGTGTGCTGGATCGAGTATGCCCAGCGGTTGGTCTTCGTCTTCTGGTCGTCCGGCAGGATTTCGGCGCGGATGCGCCCGGCATAGCCGTCGCCGACATAGCGGTAGTCGCCACCGAGCTGGAAGCCGCGCGAGCTGAGATAGCGCGGAAAGACAGTCAGGTCGCGGTTGGGCGCAATGTTGAAGTAGTACGGAGCCGTGAGGTCCATACCCGAGCGCGAGCTGTAGCCAAACAGCGGCGGCAGCAGCCCGCTGCGGCGCTCGCTGTTGAGCGGGAAGCTGAACACCGGCGCCGCCGCGATCGGCACGTTGAAGAAACGCAGCACGCTGCCGTAGGCGGTGCCCACCTGGCGATCGCTGTCGATATCGAGCTCGCGCGCGCTGAAATACCAGTCAGCATTGTCTGGCGAGCAGGTGGTATAGGTCGCGCGCTTGATCGTGGTGACGTTCTTGTCGATGAAGTCCATGCGCTCGGCCTTGCCCGAGCCGCCGGTCTGCTGGAAATAGTAGTCCGGCGACAGCATGTAGCCTTCGTTGGCCTCGACCCTGAGCCGGGCCTCCGGCCCCACCGCCAGCGAGCCGTCGCGCGCCACGCGCGCATTGCCGTGGACGAAGGCCTCGTCGCTGTCCTGGTCGTAGGTGAGCTTGTCGCCCTTGACCACGCCGCCGCCGCGCCGCAGCTCGGCATTGCCTTCGAGCTCCACGCCACGCTCGTTATAGCCGTTCATGCGGTCGCCCGAGACAAAGGTGGGCGGGTTCGCGTCGGGCGCCGACGGCTGGGCCTTGGTACCGCCCGGCTCGGCCAGGCGCGGGACCAGCTCGCCCGACACCGGCGGCGCCTCGGGCACCCGTTCGACGGCGGGTTCGGCCACCGGCAGGTCCGGAATGGCGGAACTCACCGTCTGCGCCTGCGCGCACACCGACCAGCCGGCCATGGCCAGCACGAGCGGGCGCAGTGCGCTGCCGGGCCGTCGCGCCGAGGTCTTGCTTGCCTTCTGAATCGGTGATCGTCGTTGTTCGGTCATGCGAGCGGGTCATGGGTCAGAGCGGCGGCGGCGGCCCAGTGGCCGCCAGCCGCCGCCGGAGCAAGCTTGCGGGCCAGTGGAAGCCCGCCCGGGGCCGCCCCGGGGCCCGGTGCTGGTCGGGTATTATACGGGGCATCCTATTCTCCCTTTCCGGCATGGCAGCTCTTCCTCTCGACCCGCGTCTCGACCAGCTCAAAGTCTGGGTATCCGGACTCGGTCCGGCCTGGTCCGTCGACCCCGCCTCCTGCGCTCCGGCTTCGGCCGATGCGAGCTTCCGCCGCTACTTCCGCGCCAGCACCGGCAACCCGGCATATCCGAGCGTCATCGTGATGGATGCGCCGCCCGCGCAGGAAGACTGCCGTCCGTTCATCCATGTCGCGTCACTGTTCGGCGAGGCCGGCGTGACCGTGCCCAAGGTGCTGGCGCAGGACCTCGGACAAGGCTTCCTGCTGCTGAGCGATCTTGGCAACACCACCTATCTGTCGCGGCTCGACCCGGCCAGCGCGCGCCATCTCTATGGCGACGCGGCCGCCGCGCTGATCCGCATCCAGGCGGCCACCCGCCCCGGCACCCTGCCCGCCTACGACCGTGCGCTGCTGCAACGCGAGCTCGACCTGTTCCCGCAGTGGTACATAGCCAGGCACCTCGGCGTCACGCTGACCGGCGCCCAACAGGAAGACCTGGCCGAAGTGATGCAGGCGCTGATGGCCAACAACCTGTCGCAGCCGCAGGTCTATGTCCACCGCGACTACCACTCGCGCAACCTGATGGTCCTCGATGGCGAGGCCAATCCAGGCATCCTGGATTTCCAGGACGCGGTGATCGGCCCCATCACCTACGACGCGGTCTCGCTGTGGCGCGATGCCTATATCGAATGGGAAGAGCAAGAGCAGCTCGACTGGGTGATCCGGTACTGGGAGCGCGCGCGCAAGGCCGGCTTGCCGGTGGCCGCCGATTTTGGCGACTTCTACCGCGACTTCGAGTGGATGGGCCTGCAGCGACACCTCAAGGTACTCGGCATCTTCGCCCGGCTTTATCACCGGGATGGCAAGGACGGCTACCTCGCCAACCTGCCGCTGGTGCTGAAATACGCCCGCCAGGTAGCCGGCCGCTATAGCGAGCTGCGCAAGCTGGTGCGCCTGTTCGACGCCCTCGACGGCGCCGAGCGCCCGGTCGGCTTCACCTTCTGATGGCCACGACGCAAGGCACGCCACCCGCCGTCACCCGCCGCGGCGAGTGGTGGGCCGGCGTGCGCGCGCTTGCGCCCATGCTGCTCGGCGTGGTGCCGTTCGGCCTGATCTACGGCGTGCTGGCGGTGAACGCCGGCATGCCCGCCTGGCTGGCCTGCGCCATGAGCGCGGTCGTGTTCGGCGGCGCTTCGCAGATGATCCTCACCCAACTGTGGGCGGCCGGCACGCCGGCCGTGCTGGTCGCGGTCACGGTGGCCATGGTCAACCTGCGCCATGCGCTCTACTCGGCCACCATTGCCCCGGCGCTGGCCCACCTGCCGCGCCGCTGGAAGGCGCTGATCGCCTACCTGCTGACCGACGAAGCCTTTGCCGCCATGACCCGCCGCCTGGCCGACGACGGCGAGCACCGGCGCTACCGCCACTGGTTCTTCTTCGGCGCGGGCTTCGCGCTGTGGGCCAGCTGGCAGGTCTCGACGCTGGCCGGCGTGCTGGTGGGCGCCCAGGTGCCGCGCGACTGGCCGCTCGATTTCTTCCTGCCGCTCACCTTCATCGCCATCATCGTGCCGGGCATCAAGCACCGCTCGCATGCCGCGGCGGCACTGGTGGCGAGCGCGCTGGCAGTGGCCTGCTTCGGCATGCCGCACAAGCTCGGGCTGATGGTGGCGGCGCTGGGCGGCATTGCCGCGGGCATGCTGCTGCGCGGCGGCAGCCACGGCGAGCGCAAGGGCGGCGCCACGGAGCCCGCCGCATGAGCCAGATGTCCCTGCTGCTGGTGTTCCTCGGCGCCGGCCTCGCCACCTTCCTGATCCGCCTGTCCTTCATCGCCGTGGAAGGACGCGTGCGGCTGCCGCCGTGGTTCCGCACCGCGCTGCAGTTCGTGCCGGCGGCCATGCTGTCGGCGCTGATCGCGCCCGACCTGCTGATGCGCGACGGGCAGCTCGCCCTCGGCCTGGACAATGCGCGCCTGCTTGCCGGGCTGGTAGCCATCGTGATCGCCGCCCGCACGCGCAGCATCGGCTGGACCATCGCGGGCGGCATGGCCACCCTGATCGGGCTCACCTACTGGCTGAACCACCTCCCGAAATGAACGCACGAGAGACCCCACGAGAGCCTGCCTTGAAGGCCATGATCTTTGCCGCAGGGCGCGGCGACCGCATGCGCCCCCTCACCGACAGCTGCCCCAAGCCGCTGCTGCCGGTGGGTGGCAAGCCGCTGATCGTCTGGCAGGTCGAAGCGCTGGCGCGCGCCGGCTTCGCGGACATCGTCATCAACCACGCCTGGCTCGGGCAGCAGATCGAAGACGCGCTCGGCGACGGCAGCCGCTTCGGCGTGCGCCTGGCCTACTCGGCCGAGGGCAGCGCGCTGGAGACCGCCGGCGGAATCGCCCAGGCGCTGCCGCTGCTGAGCATGGCGCCGGCACGCGGCGACATCTTCCTGGCGGTGTCAGGCGACATCTGCACCGACTACGACTACCGCGCCCTGCTGCCGCGCGCGCGCGCCATGGCCGGCGCGCCCCGCCCGCGCATGCACCTGGTGATGGTGCCCAACCCGCCGTTCCACCCGGGCGGCGACTTCGCCCTCGGCGCCGACGGCCTGCTGCTGCCCGCCGGCACGGCCGGTGCGCCGGACCTGACCTTCGGCAATATCGGCCTTTACGACACGCGGCTGTTCACCGCCATCGAACCCGGCCAGAAGGTCGCCATGACGCCCTACTACCGCGCCGCGGTGGCCGCGGGCCTGGCCAGCGGCGAACGCTTCGACGGCGCCTGGGAAAACGTCGGTACGCCGGCCCAGCTCGCCACCCTGGACACTGCCCTGCGCGCCAGGCCGGGCGCCGTCCCCGCGGCAATGCGCTGACCCGCCCCAATGGCGGCGGCGTAGAATCGAACCTGTTTCCCAATCCACGTGGCCACATACATGACCGCTCCCGATTCCGCCCTTCTTTCCGCCTGTCGTGACCGCCGCGCCCGCGTGCTGCAGCAGTTGCGCGCCGCCGGCGGCGGCGTGGCGATCCTGCCCACCGCGCCGGAAGCCATGCGCAACCGCGACAGCGACTACCCTTATCGCCACGACAGCTACTTCTACTACCTGACCGGCTTCACCGAGCCGGAGGCCGTGCTGGTGCTGGTGGCGCCGGCCTCCGGCCCCGACCGCAGCGTCCTGTTCTGCCGCCCCAAGCACGAGGAACGCGAGATCTGGGACGGCTTCCGCTACGGCCCGCAAGGCGCGCAGGCCGCCTTCGGTTTCGACGAGGCGCACTCGGTCGAGGAGATCGACGCGCTGCTGCCGCCGCTGTTGGCCAACCATGCCGTGCTGGCCTACCCGCTGGCCGCCGCGACCCGCACCGACATGCAGGTGCGCCGCTGGCTCGACAGCGTGCGCATGCAGGGTCGCGCCGGCGTGACCGCGCCGGCCACGGCACTGGACATCCGCGCCATCCTCGACGAGATGCGCCTGTTCAAGGATGCCGGCGAGATTGCCGTGATGCGCCGCGCGGGCGAGATCTCGGCACAGGCCCACGTGCGCGCCATGCGCGCGTCGCGCCAGGGCCTGCGCGAGTACCACCTCGAGGCCGAACTGCTCTATGAATTCCGCCGCCACGGCGCGCAGAGCGTAGCCTACAACTCGATCGTCGCCACCGGCGCCAATGCCTGCGTGCTGCACTACCGCGCGGGCCCCGCCGAACTGCGCGACGGCGACCTGTGCCTGATCGACGCCGGCTGCGAGCTCGATGGCTATGCCTCGGACATCACCCGCACCTTCCCTGTGTCGGGCCGCTTCTCGCCGGCCCAGCGCGAGCTCTATGACCTGGTGGTGGCCGCGCAGGAAGCCGCCATTGCCGAGACCCGGCCCGGCGTGCCCTACAACGTGCCGCACGACGTGGCCACGCGCGTGCTGGCGCAGGGCATGCTAGACACCGGCCTGCTCGATGCCAACCGCTGCGGCAATGTCGATGACGTGCTCGCCAGCGGCAGCTACCGCCAGTTCTACATGCACCGCACCGGCCACTGGCTCGGCATGGACGTGCATGACGTGGGCGAATACCGCGTGCCGGGTGCCGCGCCGGCGGAGGGCGAACGCCCCTGGCGTCCGCTCGAGCCCGGCATGGTGCTGACCGTGGAGCCGGGCATCTATGTGCGCCCGGCGCAAGACGTGCCGGAGCGTTTCTGGCATATCGGCATCCGCATCGAAGACGATGCGGTGGTGACCGCCGACGGCGCCTGTGAGCTGATCACGCGCGGCGTGCCGGTCAAGGCTGACGAGATCGAAGCGCTGATGCGCGAAACCGGAGGTGCACGATGATTGGCTGGCTACGCAAGGTCCTTCCCGCCGGCGGACGCGCCAACGCGCCGCGCACGCATCACCACGACCCCGCGCAACCGTTCGTGATCAACCTGTACGACGACCGCGTGGTGGTACACCGCCCCGACGGCCAGCGCGAGGAGATCGAATGGGACGTGCTCGAGCGCGTGGTGGTGCGGGTATCGAACCGCGAACCATGGGCCGGCCCGGCCTGGCTGATCCTGGTCGGCGACCGCGCCGCTGACGGCGCCCAGCGCGGCTGCGTGGTGCCGCTCAACGCGGTCAACCAGGGCGCGCTGGTGGAGCGCCTGCAGGCGCTGCCCGGCTTCAGCCAGCAAAAGCTCGACAACGCGCTGCGCGACGCGGCGGCCGGCAAGCATCGCACCGACGCCAATCTGTGGAAGCGCGGCGCACAGCCGGAGCCGGGGGCAGGCGATGCAAGCGATGCAGGCGATGCGCATGAGCCCGGCCAGCACTGACGGCGCCACGGGCGCGGATATCGCCATCGTCGGCGCCGGGCCGGTCGGCCTTGCGCTGGCCTGCCTGTTGCTGCGTGCCAGCCCCTGGCGCGTGGCACTGGTCGATGCTGCCACGCCCGCGCGCGCGGCGCGCGACCCGCGCGCCATTGCGCTGTCCCACGGCAGCCGCCAGTTGCTGGAACAGATAGGCGCGTGGCCACGCATGGTGACGCCCATCGAGCACATCCATGTGTCGCAGCGCGGCCGCTTCGGCCACGTCCGCCTGCATCACGACGACTACGATGTGCCGGCGCTCGGCTATGTGGTGCGCTACGGTGAGCTGTGCGGCGCGCTCGAACGTGCGCTGGCCGCCGCGAGCCAGGCCGCCGCCGGCGGCGAAACGCGCCTGGTGCGCGCCTACGATACGCGCATCGACCATATCGAGCAGCACGGCGCCGGTGCCTCCGGTGCCGCCGGCGAGGCGGACGGCGTGCGCCTCGCCGGCCATGCGCACGACCGCCAGCCCGCCGCGTTTGCCGCGCGCCTGGCGGTGCAGGCCGAGGGCGGACTCTTTCAGCAGCAGCCCGACAGGCCGGCGCAAGGCGCGCGGGCGCAGGCCTTCAGGCGCGACTACCGCCAGACCGCGGTCATCGCCCATGTGGTCTGCTCGCGTCCGCAGCCGGGCTGGGCCTGGGAGCGCTTTACCGAAGAAGGGCCGCTGGCGCTGCTGCCCTACGAGGAACAGCACGGCGAGCCAGGCTACGCGCTGGTCTGGTGCTGCCCGCCGGAGCAGGCCGCGCGCCGGCTCGCGCTGCCCGACGCGGAATTCCTCGCCGAGCTCGAACAGGCGTTCGGCGAGCGCATGGGGCGCTTTATCGCCATCGGCAAGCGCCATGCCTTTCCGCTCGGACTCAACGCCGCGAAGATCACCGTGGACGGCCATGTGGTCGCCATCGGCAATGCGGCGCAGACGCTGCATCCGGTCGCCGGCCAGGGCCTGAACCTGGGGCTGCGCGACGCCTTCGCGCTCGGCGCCGCGCTGCGCACCGATTGCAGCCCGCAGGCCCTGCAAGCCTTCGCCGCGAAGCAGAGGGTGGACCGCGCCGCGACCATTGGCGTGACCGACCTGCTGCCCAGGCTGTTCGGCGTTTCCTATCCGCTCGCCGCGCATGCCAGGGGTGCGTCGCTGGCGGCACTCGCCTGCCTCGGACCGCTCAAGGATGCGCTGGCGCGGCAGATGATGTTCGGGATGCGGCGCTGACGGCGTTTTCCGGCTTGCCGCTGCGACGCGCGAGGCTCTCGCCTGCCGGGAAGACCGTGCCGCGCCATCCCTCCCCTGCCGATTATTTGCTCAAAACTTAAGCAACGCGCCTGGTTTGGCGGTAAAATCCTGCCCTCGCACATGCCCCTCGACACCGCCGAGCACCGTTTCGGCAGGGCATGCCATTTCCATTTTGTCTCGTTGCGGGCCGCCTTGCCGGCCCACGCCAGTCCCTAATTCGTCGCTATCGTGCAAATCGGCCCGCACCAGCTCCGCAACAACCTGTTCGTCGCGCCCATGGCCGGCGTGACGGATCGTCCCTTCCGCCAGCTCTGCAAGCGGCTGGGCGCGGGCTATGCGGTGTCCGAAATGGTCGCTTCCAACGCACAGCTGTGGAAGAGCGAGAAGACCATGCGGCGCGCCAATCACACCGGCGAGGTCGAGCCGATCTCGGTGCAGATCGCCGGCGCCGAGCCGGCGATGATGGCCGAGGCGGCACGCTACAACGTCGATCGCGGCGCGCAGATCATCGACATCAACATGGGCTGCCCGGCCAAGAAGGTGTGCAACGTCGCGGCGGGCTCGGCGCTGCTGCAGAACGAGCCGCTGGTGGTGCGCATCGTCGAGGCGGTGGTCGCCGCCGTCGGCGACCGCGTGCCGGTCACGCTCAAGATCCGCACCGGCTGGGACCGCCAGAACCGCAATGCATTGCGTATTGCGCACATGGTGCAGGAAGCCGGCATCAGCATGCTGACCGTGCACGGCCGCACGCGCGCCGATCTGTACAAGGGCGATGCCGAGTACGAGACCATTGCCGCCGTCAAGGCGGCGCTCTCGATCCCGGTGGTGGCCAACGGCGACATCACCTCGCCGCAGAAAGCGAAGCACGTGCTGGCGGTGACCGGCGCCGACGCCATCATGATCGGCCGCGCGGCGCAGGGCCGGCCCTGGCTGTTCCGCGAGATCGAGCACTATCTCGCCACCGGCGAGCTGCTGCCGTCGCCGGAGGTGGCCGAGATCCGCGCGATCATGAACGCGCACCTCGAAGACCATTACGAGTTCTACGGCGAGTTCACCGGCGTGCGTACCGCGCGCAAGCATATTGCCTGGTACACGCGCGGACTGGCCGGCGCCAACCTGTTCCGTCACCGCATGAACACCCTGGACAGCAGCACCGCCCAGCTCGCCGCCGTCAATGCCTTCTTCGACGAGCAGGCGCTGCTGTCGGACCGCCTGGTCTACGTGGACGAAGGCGCGGCCGGTCCGGACGCAGAAGAAGACGACCGCAACGGGTCGAACAACAACAAAAACGGGGAGTTGCTTGCCGCATGAGCCGCAACGCTATCGACCAGTGCATTCGGGACAGCCTGAGTGCCTATTTTCGCGACCTGGACGGCGAAGAGCCGTCGAATATGTACAACATGGTGCTCGAAGCCGTGGAACGGCCTCTGCTGGAGGCAGTGATGGCGCGCGCCGAGCGCAACCAGTCGCTCGCCGCCGCCTACCTGGGCATCAATCGCAATACGTTGCGCAAGAAATTGCAGCAGCACGGTTTACTTTGAAGTGTTCCCCACAGCCATGATCAAGCAAGCCCTCCTCTCCGTATCCGACAAGACCGGCATCGTCGACTTTGCCCGCGAGCTCAACGCGCTGGGCGTGACGCTGCTCTCCACCGGCGGCACCGCCAAGCTCCTCGCCGAAGCCGGCCTGCCGGTCACGGAAGTGGCCGACTATACCGGCTTCCCCGAAATGCTCGACGGCCGCGTCAAGACCCTGCACCCCAAGGTGCACGGCGGCATCCTGGCGCGCCGCGACCTGCCCGAGCACATGGCTGCGCTGGCCGAGCACGACATCCCCACCATCGACCTGCTGGTGGTCAACCTGTACCCGTTCCAGCAGACCGTGGCCAAGGATGACTGCACGCTGCCGGACGCCATCGAGAACATCGACATCGGCGGCCCCACCATGCTGCGCTCGGCGGCCAAGAACCACCGCGACGTCACCGTGGTGGTGGACCCCGCCGACTACGCGCCGGTGCTGGAAGAAATGCGCGCCAACGCCAGCAGCGTCGGCTACGACACCAACTTCCGCCTGGCCACCAAGGTGTTCGCGCACACCGCGCAATACGACGGCGCCATCACCAACTACCTGACCAGCCTCGGCGCCGACAAGTCGCACCAGGCCCGCAGCGCCTACCCGCAGACGCTCAACCTGGCCTTCGAGAAGGTGCAGGAAATGCGGTACGGCGAGAACCCGCACCAGTCGGCCGCCTTCTACCGCGACCTCAAGGGCTTCGACGGCGCGCTGGCCAACTACGTGCAGCTGCAGGGCAAGGAACTGTCGTACAACAACATCGCCGATGCGGATGCCGCGTGGGAATGCGTCAAGTCGTTCGACGCCGCCTACGGCGCCGCCTGCGTCATCATCAAGCACGCCAACCCGTGCGGCGTGGCAGTTGGCGCCAACGCGCTGGAAGCCTACGAGAAGGCCTTCAAGACCGACTCGACCTCGGCCTTTGGCGGCATCATCGCCTTCAACGTGGAACTGGACGAAGCCGCCGCGCAGGTGGTGGCCAAGCAGTTCGTCGAAGTGCTGATCGCCCCGTCGTTTACCGCCGGCGCGCGCGCGGTGTTCGCCGCCAAGCAGAACGTGCGCCTGCTGGAAATCCCGCTCGGCAAGGGCGGGAACCAGTATGACTTCAAGCGTGTCGGCGGCGGCCTGCTGGTGCAGGGCCCGGATGCCAGGAACGTGCAGCGCGAAGAACTGCGCGTGGTGACCAAGCGTCATCCCACGCCGAAGGAAATGGACGACCTGATGTTCGCCTGGCGCGTGGCCAAGTTCGTCAAGTCCAACGCCATCGTGTTCTGCGGCGGCGGCATGACGCTGGGCGTCGGCGCCGGCCAGATGAGCCGCGTGGATTCCGCCCGCATCGCCAGCATCAAGGCGCAGAACGCCGGCCTGACGCTGGCCGGCTCGGCGGTGGCGTCGGATGCCTTCTTCCCGTTCCGCGACGGCCTGGACGTGGTGGTGGACGCAGGCGCCACCTGCGTGATCCAGCCGGGCGGCTCGATGCGTGACGATGAGGTGATTGCGGCTGCGGATGAGCGTAATATCGCCATGGTGCTGACCGGCACGCGCCACTTCCGCCATTGATGCCCCGAGCCTGCCCGGCGACGCCGCCGCGCAGGTTCCCCCGGCCGCATCCAGAGGCTGTTTCGCAGCGCCCGCAAGCAGGGGCGCCAGCGAAACAGCCTTTGTCATTGCAGCGCGGCGCACAAGCTACAATCCCCCCATCTTCCATCTGCGCGCAAGCCGAGCCAGCCCCACACCCATGCGTATCCTCGGCATCGACCCCGGCCTCCGCACCACCGGCTTCGGCGTGCTTGAAAAGCACGGCAGCAAGCTGAGCTACATCGCCTCCGGCACCATCAAGAGCGACGGCCAGACCGACCTGCCGACTCGCCTCAAGACCCTGTTCGACGGCATCAGCGAGGTGGCGCGCACCTACGCGCCGGACTGCGCCGCGATCGAAAAGGTGTTCGTCAACGTCAACCCGCAATCCACGCTGCTGCTGGGCCAGGCGCGCGGCGCGGCGATCTGCGGGCTGGTGGGCAATGGCCTGCCGGTGTTCGAGTACACGGCGCTGCAGCTAAAGGTGGCGGTGGTGGGTTACGGCCGTGCCAACAAGGAGCAGGTGCAGGAAATGGTGATGCGCCTGCTGAGCCTGAACGGACGGCCAAGTTCCGACGCCGCCGATGCGCTGGGCGTGGCGATCTGCCACGCCAACGGCAGCAATACGCTGGGCGCGCTGACGGGACTGGCGCCCGAACTGGTGCGCAAGGGCATGCGCGTACGGCGCGGCCGGCTGATCGGCTGAGCATTGTGCCGCGGCGGCGCCAGGGCCGCTTACAATCGGCCGGTTGCCTGCCCGAGGATGCCAATGTCCCGCTYGTTCGCCAGCCCCCGCCTCCTGCGTTCCTCCGCTTCTTCCGCTTCTTCCCGCTCGCTGCGCCTGCCCGCGCTGCTGTCGGCCATTGCCGCGGCATTGCTGGCGGCCTGCGCCGCGCCGCCGCCGGCC
>NZ_JBFRFX010000076.1:0-20167 GCF_052115045.1 Cupriavidus sp. 2TAF22 | reverse complement strand
GCGCTGTCGGCCTGGCGCGACATGCGCGTGTAGACGTCGGTGCAGTGGCTGAAGCGGTCTGCGTCGCTCTCGGTCTCAAAGGCGCCGTCCGCTACCTGGCGCGCGACGCTGGCGACGCTCTCTGCGAAGTGGGCGAGGGCCTGTAGTCGTGCCCGGAACACCGCGGCGTCATCCGTGGCGGGACACGCTCCAACGCGCACGGAAGACGCAGCGGCCGGGCCGTTCGCGCGCATGGCTTCCGCTAGCCAATGCGCGATGGGCTGAACGGTCGGGCAGGTGCCCGCCGCGTTGTTTGTAAATGGCAGTCCCATGCTGGATTGTCCATCCTCGCTGAGTGTGCCCAGAAACGAGAACGCCGCTAAAACGATTGGCGGCGCGAGCTGGATGGATTAGGGTCGGTCTAGGTACGCCCGTAGCTCTTAGATACTGCCGGCTCTGCCGTTTGAAGCAGATCGGTCTTATGCGCGTGCTCCTGTATGTCTCTGGCGGTCGGCATGCCAGGCGGGCGGGCTGGCGCCTGTGCGTGGCCACGCTGGGCCAGTACATCGGCAATCCGGCGCAGGTCCGCCAGGGGGCTACGGGTTTGGGGTTTGGGCATTTGATTCTCTCCGAATGAAAGGGCCGGGACGAAACGGCGGAAGCGCCTAGCGGCGGGCGGCTTGCATGACAGGCCACACGCAGCCCGCCGCTAGGCGCGACGGGGTTCGTAAAGGTTTGGTGGTCATCCTGGCACCGCCGCGCGCGCATCGAGCCATTCGGACACAGCCGTGCTTTTCCACGCGACACTGTTAGCCCCGAGGCGTACCGGCGCGGGAAACGACCCCGCGGCGATCCATCGGTAGAGAGTAGGACGCGAGACGCCGACGAAGGCCAGCACATCGGCAATCCGCATCATGCGGTAGGGATGAGCGCTCATGATCTGTAATGGATACTCACGATATTCAATGAGACAACGATACCGCGCCCAGCCGCCGCCTGTCTAATCACTTTGACTTACATATCCTTTACATTCAACGATTTAGCGGAAAAAAGATGGTCGGCCCATGCCTGCATCATGGCTCGCCGCTGTTCGAGCAGATCCGTGCGGTGATACGCCGCTTCCACTTTGTTCGACACTGCGTGCGACAAGGCGCGTTCGGCCAAGTCGCGAGCGAAGCCGCTTTCGCTAGCCCAGTCGCGAAACGACGAGCGAAAACCGTGGGCGGTCGCCGTTCGGCCGGCTGTGTCGCTCTTTGCATCCACACGGCGTAGAAACGCGGTCAGCGTCATGTCGGACAAGACCTTGCCGCGAGGCGAGGGAAACACCAGGGTTTCATCCAGGCCCGCGGCCTTTAACGCCTTGAGGGCAGCCACGGCCTGCGCAGACAGCGCGACCCGGTGCGGCTCCTTCGCTTTCATACGCTCTGCGGGGATGGTCCAAACCCGCGCCGTCAGGTCGATCTCATCCCACGTAGCGCCCCGGACTTCCCCCGAGCGTGCAGCCGTCAGGATCAGCACCTCAAGCGCGGCGCGTACCGTGTCGTGTTCGGCCCGCTTACTGATGTGGGCGCGCAGGAACGCGGGCACGGCCTTCCAGGCCATCGCGGGCTGATGCTCAGGCTTCGCGCTCTGCTTCGGCAAAAGGTGATCCACGACGGCGACCGGGTTTGCTTCTATGTAGCCATGCGCCCATGCCCACTTGAATACCGCATCCATCCGCTGGCGCGTCCGGCTCGCCGTCTCGGGCTTATCTAGCCAGATCGGCCGCAGCGCGTCGGCGCAATCCTTGGGGGTGATCGCGCAGAGCGGTTTCTCGTCCACCGTAGGAAACACGTAGCGCTCAAGTGTCGTAATCCATTGCGCTGCGTGCTTGGCATTCTTCCAGCCGGGTTTGAGTGCCTCATGCACCTTTTGGGCTGCCTGAGCAAACGTGAGCGGCTTATCTGCTGCCGATGCTGCTGCGGCGACCTTGGTCGCGGCGCGTGCGTCGATAGGGTCAATGCCGGCCCGTACCTGCCGCGCCATGTCGAGCGCCGTGTCGCGCGCCTGCGCCAGCGCGGATTGCGGATAGGTGCCGAGGCCGGCCTCTCGCCGCTTCTTCGAGACCGGAGAGGTAAAGCGAAACAACCACTTCCCCCGCCCGTCCGCCGTGGGCGCGATACATAACCCCGGCGTAGCTGCATCGTAGAGAAGCTTGTCACCCTGTTTGAGGGAATCCAGGAACCGTGTTGTCAGTTTCGTAGCCATGCCGGCAGTCTACCAGCCCAGCACCCAGCCCAGCAAATCGCGCGAGCTTGCGTGCCTGTCGATGAGACAACATTGCACTTACATTCGCCTTAAAATGGCTTTAAATCAAGGCTTATAGCAGGTTTCTGTGAGACGGCGTGCGACAAGGTGAGACACAATTATGGCGGCCCTTCTCTCCGCCAGAATCTGGCAGACATGCTCGTCAATCGACATGTGGCATGTCCGTAAAAAAGGCCCGCAAGCAATTGCGGGCCTTTTTCTTTGGCTGGCTTTTCTTGCTTCGCCGCCCTTTGTATCAAGCCGGACAGCTCGGTGACTTGGCCGGCACTTCACCGTGCGCGTGCGGTAGGCAGCAAGAGCGGGCAACAAAAGCGGGCAACAAAAACAGGCAATAAAAAAGCACCTCCGCAAAGGTGCTTTGGTTTCTCACCGCAGGTGAGAGGGGGGATCCGAACCGGGTCGGCAAACGCACTAGGATCCGGTTCGGACTTTGCAGGCCCAATCGGCTTGCACGATCTCACTGCCTTGCTGGCCAGTTTGATCATTCTGCGACTTACCTTCGCTTGCTATGCGTGTCTCGGTCGGCAGGACTTCAGTATAGGTCGGCAGCGGCAGGGGTCAACCAGAGTTTCGGCGCACCTGGCCGCGCGGGGCTCGCATGCTACGATCCCGGGAAAGACCGGAAGAGACAAACGTGAGCCATGACATTGCCGCGCGCTTCGACGCGGAATACGCCCCGCGCATCGCACAGGCGATCGCCAGGTTGTTCGGACAGCGCATCCATGTGGAACTTGTGCAGGATGAGAGTCCCGCGCGGATTCGGATCTACGGCGAGCCGTTCGACGAGGCGCGGCGCTTCAGGCATCCCTTGAATGTCTACCTGTCCTGGGACGGCCTCGAGGTGGAGGCCCTGTTCGCGGCCGGCGGCGAGGTGAAGTTCGCGCACTATCTCGCGGCGCTGCCGGGCAAGATGCGCGCGTGGCAGGTGCCGCGGCAGATCGATTTCGGCACGCGTTCGCAGGCCGACCCGATGGTGCTGCTGGGCGGCCTCGATTTCGAGCACTGAACGCGGTCCCGCCCGCGCCGCCGCCCCGTGGCGCGGGCTCGTGCTACAGTGCCCGGATGCGTTCTCCGGAGGAGCATCATGTCCAAGGATTCCACGCCGCATCTGCAGGCGATCGTCCAGACCGCGCCGCAGGCCGGCCGTTACGTATGGGTGATCACGCTGGTTGATTTCGACGCGCGGCTGGTCAAGCGCAATATCGTTTCCGACGATACCTTCACAACCTCGGACGCCGCGCGCGTGGCTGGCGACGCCCAGCTCAAGGCGATGGCGGCGGACAAATAGCGGCCGCCCGCGCTACGGGCAAGCGCGCCCCGGGTGGTGGCCCGGGTTGCTCCGGCCGTGCGCGTACGGCGTGGGAGCAACGATGAACCTTTGCGATGCGTGCGCGCAGATCCGGCCGGGCTCTACCGGCGGCACCGGACATCCGCGGCTGCTGTTGACCGATACACAGCGCATCAAGCCGCGCGGCGAGCCCGCCATCACCTTTGCCACCTATACGTGCGCGGACTGCGGCTGCCGCTGGCGCCACGAGAGCGACAAGAACGGAAAGGGACCCGGCTGGTCCATGGAGCCCGCCTGACGCAATCTCCGGGCGGGGCGCGACATCGCTGCCTCGCCACCTTGCCGCCTTCCCGCCTTCCTGCCTTCCTGCCTCAGGGCGTCATCGCAGCGTAGACCGTGTTCCTGAACCACGCACGGTAGTACTCGCGCTGGCCTGGCGCCTGCATCATCCAGATGGCGACGGTCTTCTCTTGCGGATCGACCCAGAAGTAGGTGCCGCCGACCCCGCCCCAGTAGAAATCCCCGACCGATCCCGCCGTGGCCGGCCCGCCGGTGCTCAGGCGCGTGCCGAAGCCCAGGCCGAAGCCGTAGCCCGGTCCCGGCAGGTAAGCGGGTCCGCGCGCCTGCGATGCGAGGCGGATCGGGCCGAGATGGTCGGCGGTCATGTTGGCCACGGTCTTCGGCGACAGCAGCCGCACGCCATCGAGTTCCCCGCCGTTGAGCAGCATCTGCGCAAAGCGGAAATAGTCCGCCGCGGTCGATACCAGGCCGCCGCCGCCGGATTCGAGCCTGGGCGCGCGGCGGATATCGATCAGGCTGACCGCCACCTTGCTGTCGGGATCGGTGGCGAAGGGCTCGGCGATGCGGCCTTGCTGCGCCGCCGGCACCCAGAAGCCGGTGTCCTTCATCTGCAATGGCGCGAAGATGCGCTGCTGCAGGTGTGCGGCCAGTGTCTGGCCGGACACGCGTTCCAGCAGGGCGCCGAGCACGTCGGTGGAGCGACTGTATTCCCACGTCGTGCCGGGCTGGAACTGCAGCGGAACCTTGGCCAGGTGCGCAATGAACTCACCGTTGCTTTGCTCGGTGGCGTCCACGCCCGCGCGCTTGTATTCGTCCTTGACCAGGGACTTGCCGAACACGCCGTAGGTCAGGCCCGAGGTATGGCGCAGCAGGTCCTGCACGGTCATCTCGCGCTGCGCGGGCACCAGCCCGAGCTCCGGCTTGCCGGCCGCATCGGTCTTCTCCACGCCGACCTGCAGTCCTTTGAGTTCGGGCAGATACTTCGAGACCGGGTCGGCCAGTTGCACGCGGCCGTCCTCGACCATCATCATCACCGCAACCGAGACGATCGGCTTGCTCATCGAGTAGATTCGGAAGATGGCGTCCTCGCGCATCGGCACCCTGGCGGCGGCATCCTGCCAGCCGATGGCCTGGGTGCTGACGAGGTTGCCATTGCGCGCGAGCAGGTACACCGCGCCGGGAATGCGGCCCTGGGCCACGTCCGCGCGTACGCGCGCGCTCATGTTGTCGAGTTGCGGGGCAGAGAAGCGGGTGGTCAGCGGCGTGGCGTTCTGCGTGTTCTGCATGGAAGCCGGCGTGGCGCAAGCGGCCAGCACCGCCGCCGCCAGCACGGGCAAAGTGCTTCTGATCATTTGTCTCATCCTTTGTCTTGTTGTTGTATTTGGCTACGCTTTGCCGAAGGGCTCGATTCCGGCAAAGGCATCGTGATCATCGCACGCGTGGCGACGCGCGTGTATCAAGGCTCACCCGGATCGGCCGGCGTGCCATGCTACGATCCGGACAACGTATTGGAGGTGAAGATGGCAAAGCACGTGTTCTCACGTAGCCAGTACCTGGCGATCCTCAACGAAAGCCTGAAGAATGATCCGCGCTGGCAGCCCGGCATGGCCTTCGTCTTCCTGCCGCCTGGCGCCGACGCGGCCAGTGCGAGCGGGGTGGGATGCACCGGGCCCGCGTCCGCGCTGCCGGTGTTTGCGGAGATCGAGCGCGTGGCCGCCGACCTGATCGAAGTGCGGGGCGAGGAATAGCCGGTGCGCTAGGCCCCGGGACATTGCCGGCCGTGGCCGGCGCCGACCTGCGTACAATACCGCCCCAGACTGACTCTAGCGGAACATGCCGTGAAAAAGACCGACCTCGAAAAGAACAAAGCGCTGAAGCTCGCCAATAGCCTGAAGCTGTCCTCGGCCGCGCACGGCGTGCGCGAAGCCGGCCAGGCCAAGATCGATCGCCGCGAGCAGCGCCGGCTGGACCAGGAGCAGGGCCTGGTGCCGTTCGCCTGCAAGCTCGACGGCGAGATCGTCAAGCGCCTGCAGGCGCTGGCGCCCGCCCACCCGGGTGGCATGAGCGGGCTGCTGAAGGAAGCGCTCGAACGCGGATTGCCCGCGTCTGCCTGAGATTCATCGCCGATGTTGGTCGCCGGTGCAGCCATTGATGTGGCTGGCATCGCAGGATGCGTGCCGGTGATGTGACGCATCGGGCGCCATGACCGGCCGGCGCCGGTTGCCCGTCAGGCGTTGCAAAGCAAAACGCCCGCTGTAGCCAGCGGGCGTTTTGCTTTTGTTGCTGTTGTCTCTTGCATGTCTTCTTGCCTTGCGCGCGAAGACGCCTCATGGTTCCCGTTGCATCAATGCACGAACAGCCAGATCAGCAGCAGCACGAAGGCCGGGACACCGAGCAGCCAAGCGAGGATATAGGGCATGATTTCTTTCCTTTCTATCGCTGTTTTCCACGGTTCCAATATAGGGAGCGGTCAACGCGCGCGATGTCCGGCGACTTCCCCTTGCGCTGTAGGACGGGACTGACCTGGCAGGGATGACGGAACGTGGGCGCAGGCGATCGCCGAGAGCAACCGAGAGCAATTGCCGGAACGGTCCGGCAGCGGCGCGCGGCGTGGCAAGGGCTGGCGGGAAAGGCGAAGGGGGAAGGGGGAAGGGGAGAGCAGAGGGGGAAAGGGCGCGCGTGGCAGGGGTGGCGCCATCGCGCGGGCAATGACGGCGCTCAGGCCGTCATCCCGGTGTGACTGCCGGAATCCTGCTGGCAGCCTGCTGGCAAAGGGCGTTCAGGCCTCTTCGCCATCCTCTGACTCGAGGAAATCGCGGCGCTGCAGCCAGTTTTCGATGGCTTCGTCGCAGACTTTCTTGAGCTTGTTCTTGTCCGGCAGGTTGTCGAACAGCTCGAAGTTCACCAGCGCCAGGCCGGCGTCGGTGATGTAGAACAGCCGGCCAGGCTCGTCGTAATGCACGATACGCCCGTCGATGCCGCTTTCTTCGCTGTCGGCCGGCATGTCTTCCAGTTCCACCACCCGGCAGGTGAAGCGCGGGGTGCGGGTATGGGTCAGATATTCAAACTCGTCATGCATCACCTCGCCGCCCTTGGGCGTGAAGATGGCGAAACCCCAGATAAAGCGGGGCATCGGCAGATCGGACAGATCATCAATCTCGTCCATGGTGTTCTCCCTGATTCGATAACCCGCATTATCGCTCACCGGGGGCCCGCGCGAACAATGTTATGCAGCGGAGCGCCTATTTCACGGCCTTGCAATTGGCATAGACGGGGGGCGCATCGTCGCCTTGCGTCAGGTCCTGGAGCCTGCCTTCGTCGCCCTTGGTGATCCATTGATGGATGCCGTGCGAGTAGCGGGCGCCGGAGCCGGTCAGCACGCTGACGAACAGCAGCGGCTTGCCGTCGAGCCGCACGATGGCGATCTGGTTGTCGGGGCTGTTGAAGTAGCGCGCGGTGAGCCGCTTGCCCGCGTCGCACTGGTAGTGCACGGTGACAGGCGCGTCGAAACGCACACCGTCGATGGCGGGTTTGGCAGCCGCCGGGAAGGCGGCCACGCCAACGGCGCCGGCCAGCGCGGCGGCCGCGAGGCAATGCCTGGGAGGACGCAGCGGCATGGAGGCTCCTGGTTGCGGTGGCGTGCGCGCGTCAGGACAGCATATAGCCGCTGGCCAGCGAGCGGAAGCTCTCCACTTCCGCGGCCTGCCAGGCCGCGTCGTGGCCATGCTCTTCGGCCAGGATCGCCGCCACGCGCGGCGCAGCCGCAATGGCGGCGCCGGCTTCGAGGAACAGCGCGCGGTTGCGTCGCGCCAGCACATCTTCCACGCGCCGTGCCAGCTCGTAGCGCGCGGCGAAGCGTACATGGGCGGCGCTCAGGCCGGAGCCCGGCACGAGGATTTCCTCCTTGCCGGGGAGGGCGCGCAGCATGCCGAGTTCATTGCCGTAGTAGCGGTCGGGCGAACTGCCGCCGGGGGCCGGCAGGTCCGCGGGCAGGCCCTTCGCGCCGTGCAGCTGCAGCTCGCCGGTCACGCATGGCGCCGCGGGCAGCATCTGGCGCTGGATCGCGGTGCCGACCACGTCCTCGGCCATCTTGCGGTAAGTGGTCCATTTGCCGCCGGTGACGGTGATCAGGCCGGCCTTGGACACCAGGATGGTGTGCTCGCGCGAGAGCGAAGCCGTGGAGGCTTCGCCGGTGGCCTTGACCAGCGGACGCAGGCCGGCCCAGACGCTGGTCACGTCGGCGCGGGTCGGTGTGCGCGACAGGTAGCGTGCCGCGGTCTCCAGGATGAAATCGACATCGTCGGCCCCGGCGCGCGGTTCCAGCGGCAGGTCCTTGCGCGGCGTATCGGTGGTGCCGACGATGGTGTGGCCGTTCCAGGGCACCACGAACAGCACGCGGCCGTCATCGGTCTTGGGAATCAGGATGGCCCGTTCGCCCGGCAGGAAGCTGCGCGGCAACGTCAGGTGCACGCCCTGGCTGGGCGCCACCATGCCGCGCGCCTGGCCGTCTTCCATCTGGCGGATGGCATCCACCCACACGCCGGTGGCGTTGACCACGCAGGATGCCTTGAGGTCGAAGCTGGCGTCGCCCAGCACGTCCTTGACGGTGACGCCGTCGATCACGCCGTTCTTCTGCGACAGCCCGCTCACGCGCAGGTAGTTGATGGCGGTGCCACCCACGTCGAACAGCGTGCGCATCAGCGCGATGGCGAGGCGGGCATCGTCGAACTGGCCGTCGAAGTACAGGTTGCCGCCGCGCAGCGGCCGCCCGCCCACGTGCTCGGCCAGCGTCGGCGCGGCGGCCAGCGTCTCGCGGTGGTTCAGCCAGCGGCTGCCGGACAGGTTGAGTCCGCCGGCCAGCATGTCGTAGACCTTCAGGCCGATGCCGTAGAAGGGCTGGTCGAACAGCTGGTAGGCCGGCACCACGAAGCCCAGCGGCCACACCAGGTGCGGCGCGTTGCGCGCCAGCAGGCCGCGTTCGTGCAGCGCCTCGCGCACCAGGCTGATATTGCCCTGCGCCAGGTAGCGCACGC
Source organism: Cupriavidus sp. 2TAF22 (assembly GCF_052115045.1). Classification (NCBI taxonomy): domain Bacteria; kingdom Pseudomonadati; phylum Pseudomonadota; class Betaproteobacteria; order Burkholderiales; family Burkholderiaceae; genus Cupriavidus; species Cupriavidus sp. 2TAF22. The sequence continues at coordinate 11,260 of NZ_JBFRFX010000076.1, read as the reverse complement.
CGCCGTGGACCAGCTTGGTGGCCTTGCTCGAGGTGCCCTTGGCGAAGTCGGCGGCTTCCACCAGCAGCGTGCGGTAGCCGCGCGAGGCGGCGTCCACCGCGGTGCCGAGACCGGTGGCGCCGCCGCCGATGACGATCACGTCCCACTTGGGCTCGCGCTCGAGCGTGGCGAGCAGCGCGGCGCGGTCTGGCGGGAGGGTGGGGGAGAACAGTTTCTGCATGATTCCTTGTTCGATGCGAATGCGCTTGGCGCGGGTGCTGCTATCTATGTGTGTGGTGCCGTCCGGCGGGGGCTAGGTGCCGCTGCCGGGCCTTCAATGCGTGGTGCGCGTCGGCGCGCCGTCTTCGCGCGCCCAGTCGCGCGCGCGTTCCACCGCGCGGTGCCAGCGCCACAGCTGGTAGGCGCGCGCGTCGGCGCCGAGATTGGGTTCGAAGCGGTGCTCCACCTGCCACTGGCTGGCGATTTCCTCTTCGCCGCTCCAGTAGCCGGTGGCCAGGCCTGCCAGGTAGGCCGCGCCCAGCGCGGTGGTCTCGGTCACGCGCGGGCGCACCACGGCCGTGCCCAGCAGGTCGGCCTGCATCTGCATCAGCAGGTCGCTGCGCGAGGCGCCGCCGTCCACGCGCAGCTCGGCCAGCGAGATGCCGGCATCCTTCTGCATCGCATCCAGCACGTCCACGCTCTGCAGCGCGATCGACTCCAGCGCTGCGCGCGCGATATGCGCCCGTCCGGTGCCGCGCGTGATGCCCACCAGCGTGCCGCGCGCGAACGGGTCCCAGTGCGGCGCGCCCAGGCCGGCGAAGGCCGGCACCAGCACCACGCCGCCGGTGTCGTCGCACTGGCGCGCCAGCGGCTCCACCTCCGGCGCGCTGTTGATGATCTGCAGCCCGTCGCGCAGCCACTGGATGGTGGCGCCGCCCATGAACACGCCGCCTTCCAGGCAGTATTGGGTGCGGCCCGCGGCCGGCGCGTCACCGCCCAGTTGCCAGCCGACGGTGGTGAGCAGGCGGTTGTGCGAGGCGACCGGCTGCGCGCCGGTGTTCATCAGCAGGAAGCAGCCGGTGCCGTAGGTGTTCTTGGCCATGCCGGGCGACAGGCAGGCCTGGCCGTAGGTGGCGGCCTGCTGGTCGCCGGCGATGCCGGCAATGGGGATCTCGGCGCCGAACCAGCGCAAGGCCGTGCGCGCCACCTCGCCGCTGGAGGGCACTATCTCGGGCAGCAGGCTGCGCGGGATGTCCAGCAGGCCGAGCAGGGCGTCGTCCCACGCAAAGTCATGGATATTGAACAGCAGCGTGCGCGACGCGTTGGAGACATCGGTGACGTGGCGCTGGCCGTCGGTGAGCTGCCAGATCAGCCAGCTGTCCACGGTGCCGAAGGCGAGTTCGCCGCGCGCCGCGCGTTCGCGCGCGCCCTCGATGTTGTCCAGCATCCAGCGCAGCTTGGTGCCGGAGAAATAGGCGTCGATGATCAGTCCGGTCTTGTCGCGGAACAGGTCGCCATGTCCCTCGGCCTGCAGCGCCTCGCACATCGGCGCGGTACGACGGTCCTGCCACACCAGTGCGCGGCCGACCGGCTCGCCGGTCTTGCGGTCCCACAGCACGGTGGTCTCGCGCTGGTTGGTGATGCCGATGGCCTGCACCTGGCTGGCGGCGACGCCGGCATCGCCCAGCACTTCGTGCGCCACGGCCAGCTGCGACTGCCAGATCTCGTAGGGGTCGTGCTCGACGTGGCCGGGGTGCGGGTAATATTGCCGGAATTCGCGCTGCGCGACCCGCACCACGTTGCCGGCGTGGTCGAACAGGATGGCGCGCGAGCTGCTGGTGCCCTGGTCCAGCGCCAGCACGTAGCGTGGCTGGCCCGGGGTTTGCCCCGGCGGCGGGTTTTGCTTCATGCTTTTTTTCCTGGATGCATTTTCGCGGGCGCGCCGTGGCGGCCGCCCGAAACATTCATGTCCGATACCTTGCCCGAAAGCGGGCGCCGCGACGCTGGCGCCCCGACCCTCTCACGCATCGCCGGCGCGCTGGCGGCGCGCAGCCGCTTCGACGCCGGCGCCCATCTCAGGCTGACCGTGGACGGCCGGCACGTAGGCTGGCTGCCGCGCCTGCATGCGCGGATCCTGCGCGCGCAAACCGCCGTGCCAGCGGTACTCGGGGAAGCGCCGGACGGCGGCGCAGCGCTGCTGCCCGGCTGCACGGAGCCTGCCGCGCGCAGCGCCGCGCTGGCCACGCTGGCGCGCTGGCTGGCGGACGCCGGCCATGTGCGCGGCTGGCGCGATGAATTGTTTGCGGTGACGCCGGCGCTGGAGGCGCCCGCGTTCGCGGTGATCGAGCGTGCCGCCGCGCGCTTTCTCGGCTTGCTGACTTTCGCCTCGCACATGAACGGCGTGATCGATGGCGAGCGCGCGTTGTGGATCTCGCGGCGCAGCGCCGCCAAGGCGGTCGACCCCGGCATGTGGGACAACCTGGTGGCCGGCGGCATGCCGCACGGCAGCGATCCGCTCGCCACGCTGGTGCGCGAGTGCGACGAGGAATCCGGCATCCCGCCTGCGCTGGCGCGGCGCGCCGAGGCGCACGGCGTGATCGAAGTGCTGCGCGAGATCCCGGAGGGCGTGCAGTGGGAAGCCGTGTACGTGTACGACCTGTTGCTGCCCGCGGACTTCGTGCCGCATAACCGCGACGGCGAAGTGGCCGAGCACCGGCGTATCGAGCCCGAGGCATTGCTTGCTATCATGGCGGATGGCGCCATGACCGTCGATGCGACGCTGGTGACGCTGGATACGCTCAAACGCCGCGGCTGGGGCTGCGGCGGGAGCGCACCCGGCACCCACCGCGCATGATCGGCGCGCACTCGACAGAACAACACACGATGAGCAATACCGGATTCATTCTCACCATTTCCTGCCCGGATCAGCCGGGCATCGTCCATGCCGTTTCTGGGCTGCTGTTCCAGCACGGCTGCAATATCGTCGATTCCGACCAGTTCGGCGATGAGTTCACCGGCCGCTTCTTCATGCGCGTGCATTTCACGCCGAGCGCGGGCGGTCCCGACCTGGCCACGCTGAAGGCCGCCTTCGCGCCGGTGGGCGACCAGTTCGGCATGCAGTGGGAATTGTTCGACGCCAGCGTCAAGCCGCGCGTGATGATCATGGTGTCCAAGATCGGCCACTGCCTCAACGACCTGCTGTTCCGCGCCAAGGCCAGCGGCCTGCCGGTCGAGATCGCCGCCATCGTGTCGAACCACCGCGATTTCTACCAGCTGGCCGCGTCGTACGACATCCCGTTTTTCCACCTGCCGCTGATGAACGCCTCGGCCGAGCAGAAGGCCGCGCAGGAAGCCAAGGTGTTCGAAGTCGTGCGCGACCAGAACATCGACCTGGTGGTGCTGGCGCGCTACATGCAGGTGCTGAGCGACGACCTGTGCCGCAAGCTGGCCGGCCGCGCCATCAATATCCACCACTCCTTCCTGCCCAGCTTCAAGGGCGCCAAGCCCTACTACCAGGCGCACGACCGTGGTGTGAAGCTGATCGGCGCCACCGCGCACTACGTCACGGCAGACCTGGACGAAGGCCCGATCATCGAGCAGGAAATCGAGCGCGTGGACCACAGCATGGATCCGGAGCAGCTCACCTCGGTGGGGCGCGACGTGGAGTGCGTGGCGCTCGCGCGCGCCGTCAAATGGCACGCCGAGCACCGTATCATCGTGAACGGCCACAAGACGGTCGTCTTCAAGTAAGGCCCCCGGTGCGTGCCCGGCGCGACATGCGCGGGCATCGCCCGAGCCGGTGACGCCTGCAGGGCGCATCGGTGGGCGCGCCAGCGGGCGCACCAGCGGGCGCACCAGCACGCGCGGCAAGCCGCCGCGTTCAGTCCTGCGCGACCACACAACGCACTCCGCTGTCTTCGAGCATGCGCTCGAATGGTGACTTGAGCGGCTGGTCGGTAAACAGCCTGTCGATCTCCGACAGGTGCGCCAGCTCCACCATGGCCTGGCGGTTGAACTTGCTGGCATCGGCCGCGAGCCAGATCTCGCGCGAATGCTCGATGATGGTCCGCGCGACCTTCACTTCGCGAAAGTCGTAATCGCGCAGCGTGCCGTCGGCCTCGATGCCCGAGATGCCGATCAGGCCGATATCCACCTTGAACTGGCTGATGAACTCCACCGTGGCCTCGCCCACGATGCCGCGGTCGCGCGAGCGCAGCACGCCGCCGGCCACGATCACCTCGCAATCGGGGTTGTCGGCCAGGATGTTCGCCACGTTGAGGTTGTTGGTGATCACGCGCAGGCCGCGGTGATGCATCAGCTCGCGCGCGATCTCTTCGACCGTGGTGCCGATGTTCAGGATCAGCGAGCAGCCTTCCGGGACCTGGCTGGCCACGGCGCGCGCGATGCGCGCCTTGCCTTCGGCGTTGAGCACCTGCCGCTGCCGGTAGGCGATATTTTCCACCGTGGAGCCGTCCACGCGCACGCCGCCATGGAAGCGCGCCAGCATGCCGTTCTCGGCCAGCAGGTTGACGTCGCGGCGCACGGTCTGCAGGGTCACCCCGAACTTGCGCGCAAGCTCGTCGATGGAAGCGAAGCCCTGGCTGCGTACCTCTTCGAGCAGGGCGGTCTGGCGTGGATTCAGCGTCATGCCGGCATTCTAGTTCAAACAGAAACGAAAACAAATGATGCGGTGCATGATTGTTTTATGTTCGTTTATGCACTAAAACGAGCGGGAAGCAAGGATTTGTGCGTCTGCATCATCGTCGTACAGGTGATGCGGCAGACACTTGGTGAGCATTCGAATTCCGGAGACTCGATGCAGCTCAGATTGGAAGGCATCGCCCAGCAGGCTGGTTCGCAGGCGTATCTGTATCCGATGTCGCTGGTGCCCGTGGCGGGCGCAGTGACCATCTTGCTGGGGGCCACCCAGGCCGGCAAGACCTCCCTGATGCGGGTCATGGCGGGACTGGACCGGCCCAGCGCCGGGCGCGTCGAAGTGGACGGCGTGGACGTGACCGGCGTGCCGGTGCGCGAGCGCAACGTCTCCATGGTCTACCAGCAGTTCATCAATTATCCATCCCTGACGGTCTTCGACAATATCGCCTCGCCGCTGCGGTTGCGCCGCGCCAAGGATATGGATGCGCAGGTACGGGCGCTGGCGGCGCGGCTGCATATCGAGCATCTGCTCGAGCGCTATCCCGCTGAACTGTCCGGCGGGCAGCAGCAGCGCGTGGCGCTGGCGCGCGCGCTGGCCAAGGGCGCGCCGCTGATGCTGCTGGACGAGCCGCTGGTGAACCTGGACTACAAGCTGCGCGAGGAACTGCGCGAGGAACTCACGCAGCTGTTCGCGCACGGCGATGCCACCGTGATCTATGCCACGACCGAGCCTGCCGAGGCGCTGCTGCTGGGCGGCCATACCGCGGTGCTGGATGCCGGCGAGCTGCTGCAGTACGGACCCACGCCCGAAGTCTTTCACTATCCTGCCTCGCTGCGCGTGGCGCGCGCCTTCAGCGATCCGCCGATGAACCTGATGTCCGGCGAGCTGAAAGCCGGCACCGTGGCCCTGCAGGGCGGCATTGCGTTGCCGCTGCCGGAAGCCGCGGGCCACGGCGGCCCGGTGACTGTCGGCGTGCGCGCCGGCGCCTTGCGGCTCGATGCCGTGCCCGGCACGGTGCCGCTCGCCGGCAAGGTGGCGCTGGCCGAGCTGTCGGGCTCCGACACCTTCGTCCACCTGGACTCGCCGGTGGGCAACCTGGTGGCGCAGTTTCCCGGGGTGGTGGATCTGCAGCTCGGCGCGCCGCTCACGCTGCATCTCGACCCGACCCAGCTTTACCTGTTCGATGCCGCCGGCAAGCGCATCCACGCGCCCAGCCGGCCGCTCCGGGTGGCGACGCCGGTGACCGCGGGGCAGGGAGCCTGACATGGCGCGCATCGACCTCGACCTGTCCCATTCCTACCGGCCGGACCCGCAGTCGGACGAAGACTATGCGCTGCTGCCGCTGAAGTTCAGCTTCGACGACGGCGGCGCCTATGCCTTGCTGGGGCCGTCCGGCTGCGGCAAGACCACCCTGCTCAATTGCATTTCCGGCTTGCTGCGCCCCTCGCACGGCACCATCACCTTCGACGGGCGCGACGTGACCGCGGCCACGCCGCAGGCGCGCAATATCGCCCAGGTGTTCCAGTTCCCGGTGATCTACGACACCATGACCGTGGGCGAGAACCTGGCCTTCCCGCTGCGCAACCGCGGCGTGGCGCCGGCCCAGGTCAGGGAGCGGGTGGGCCGCGTCGCGGAAATGCTGGATCTCTCCTCGTCGCTGGACCGGCGCGCCAGCGGGCTGGCGGCCGACGCCAAGCAGAAGATCTCGCTGGGCCGCGGGCTGGTGCGCCAGGACGTCTCCGCGATCCTGTTCGACGAGCCGCTCACGGTGATCGATCCTCACCTGAAATGGCAGTTGCGCCGCAAGCTCAAGGAGATCCACCACGAGTTCCGCCTCACGCTGATCTACGTCACCCATGACCAGACCGAGGCGCTCACCTTCGCCGAGCAGGTGCTGGTGATGTCGCGCGGCAAGGCGGTGCAGGTGGGCTCGGCCGATGCCCTGTTCGAGCGCCCGGCGCATACGTTCGTGGGCAACTTCATCGGCTCGCCGGGGATGAATTTCCTGGCCGGGTCGTGGCGCGACGGTGCCCTCGAGATCGCCGGGCGGCGCTATATGCCGGAGTTCTCGTCCACGACGGCGGCGGCGCTGCAGGCGGCCGGCGGCTTCAAGGTCGGCGTGCGCCCGGAGTACCTGCGCCTGGCCGCGGCCACCGATCCGCAGGCGGTGCCCGCGCGCGTGGAGCGCGCACAGGACATCGGCACCTACTGGCTGGTCACCGCCACCGTGCAGGAGCCCGGCGGCGAGCCCGCCATCATCCGCGCGCGGCTCGGCAACGAGGCCGCCGGGCTGGCGCAGGGCCAGACCGTGTGGCTGTCCGTGTTCAACCGTCATACCTGTTACTACGTCAACGAGGAGCTGGTGGCATGAGCACGCTGAAGCCCGTCAACCAGAAGGCCTGGCTGCTGGTGATCCCGGTGGTGCTGTGCGTGGCGTTCTCCGCCATCCTGCCGCTGATGACCATCGTCAACTACTCGGTGCAGGACATCATTTCGCCCGAGCGGCGCGTGTTCGTCGGCACCGAGTGGTTCCGCACCGTGCTGCGCGACGGCGAGCTGCACGATGCGCTGCTGCGCCAGCTCGGCTTCTCGCTCGCCGTGCTGGCCGTGGAGATCCCGCTGGGCATCCTGCTGGCATTGTCGATGCCGGCCAGGGGCTGGAAGGCCTCGGCGGTGCTGGTGGTGATCGCGCTGTCGCTGCTGATCCCGTGGAACGTGGTGGGCACCATCTGGCAGATCTTCGGGCGCACCGACATCGGCCTGCTAGGCGCGGCGCTTGCCGGCATGGGCTTCGACTACAACTACACCGGCAGTGCGCTGGACGCCTGGGTCACGGTGCTGGTGATGGACGTGTGGCACTGGACGCCGCTGGTGGCGCTGCTGTGCTACGCCGGGCTGCGCGCGATCCCCGACGCCTACTACCAGGCTGCGCAGATCGACGGCGCCTCGCGCCTGGCGGTGTTCCGCTATATCCAGCTGCCCAAGCTGCGCGGCGTGCTGATGATCGCGGTGCTGCTGCGCTTCATGGACAGCTTCATGATCTACACCGAGCCCTTCGTGCTGACCGGCGGCGGGCCGGGCAACGCCACCACCTTCTTGTCACAGTACCTGACGCAGAAGGCCGTGGGCCAGTTCGACCTGGGCCCGGCCGCGGCGTTCTCCATCGTCTACTTCCTCATCATCCTGCTCATGTGCTTCATCCTCTATAACTGGATGCAGCGCGCGGGCACCGCCGGCAGCGAGGACATGCCCCATGCGTGACGCCCAGCAGCGCGCGACCTACGGCCGCGCGGTCTTTCTCCTGGTCTACCTGGTGTTCGCCATCCTGCCGATCTACTGGATGCTGAACATGTCGTTCAAGTCCAACGAGGAGATCGTCTCCACGCTGTCGCTGTGGCCGAACGACTTCACGCTGGAGCATTACAAGACCATCTTCACGGATGTGTCGTGGTACTCCGGCTATATCAACTCGATGATCTACGTGGCGATGAACACCGTGATCTCGATCACGGTGGCGCTGCCCGCGGCCTATGCGTTCTCGCGCTACCAGTTCATCGGCGACAAGCACGTCTTCTTCTGGCTGCTCACCAACCGCATGACGCCGCCGGCGGTGTTCCTGCTGCCGTTCTTCCAGCTCTATACGACCATCGGCCTGATGGATACGCACCTGGGSGTGGCGCTGGCGCACCTGGTGTTCAACGTGCCGCTGGCGGTATGGATCCTGGAGGGCTTCATGTCCGGCGTGCCGCGCGAGATCGACGAGACCGCCTATGTGGACGGCTACTCGTTCCCGCGTTTCTTCCTGACCATCTTCCTGCCGCTGATCAAGGCGGGCGTGGGCGTGGCCGCGTTCTTCTGCTTCATGTTCAGTTGGGTGGAACTGTTGCTGGCGCGCACGCTGACCTCGGTCAACGCCAAGCCGATCGTCGCCACCATGACGCGCACGGTTTCGGCCTCGGGCATGGACTGGGGCGTGCTGGCCGCGGCGGGGGTGCTGACCATCGTGCCGGGCGGCATCGTGATCTGGTTTGTGCGGCACTACATCGCGAAGGGCTTCGCGATGGGCCGCGTGTAAGGGGGAGTGCATGCTGAGCTGGATGGTCTGGACCACCCCGGTGGCCGTGTTCTTCATCTGCGTGGTGCTGATGCTGATCTGCATGACGGTCTGGGAGGCGCGCGCACCCACGCTGGAGCGCAAGGGCTTCCTGCCCATCGCCACCACGCGCGGCGACCGCCTGTTCATCGGCCTGATGTGCGCCGCGTGGATCAACCTGGCGTGGGTGGGGCTGGGCGAGAAGATGGTGGCCTGGTTTTCGCTGGCCGAAGAACCGTCGATCTGGATCAGCTTCGTGACTTCGATGCTGGTGCTGGCACTGGTGATGCGCAAGGGCTGATGCTGGTGGAACAAGCCAGGACGGGAGCAGCGCGACGACAGGAATAAAGCGACGGAAATCTCGTCAATGGGCATGGCGGCCTGCACCTTCCCCGGACCGCAACCCAGACAAAGAGCAGGGAGGGGGATTCTCGAGGAGACGTTCATGAAGGTGCACGTGAAATTGGGCATGACGGCCATGGCCTGCGCGGCGGCGCTTGTCTGCGGCCATGCCGCATGGGCAGGCGAGGCGGAGGCCAAGAAGTGGGTCGACAGCGAATTCCAGCCGTCGTCGCTCTCCAAGGACAAGCAGCTCGCCGAAATGAAGTGGTTCATCGACGCCGCCGCCAAGCTCAAGGCCAAGGGCGTCACGCAGATCAGCGTGGTCTCGGAAACCATCACCACCCACGAGTACGAATCCAAGACGCTGACCAAGGCGTTCGAGGAGATCACCGGCATCAAGGTCAAGCACGACATCATCCAGGAAGGCGATGTGGTGGAGAAGCTGCAGACCTCGATGCAGTCCGGCAAGTCCATCTATGACGGCTGGATCTCCGACTCCGACCTGATCGGCACGCACTACCGCTACGGCGCCATCCTGCCGCTGACCGACTACATGGCCGGCGCCGGCAAGGAATGGACCAATCCCGACCTGGACGTGAAGGACTTCATCGGCACGAAGTTCACGACGGCGCCCGACGGCAAGCTCTACCAGTTGCCCGACCAGCAGTTCGCCAACCTGTACTGGTTCCGCGCCGACTGGTTCGCGCGCAAGGACCTGCAGGACAAGTTCAAGGCGAAGTACGGCTATGACCTCGGCGTGCCCACCAACTGGTCGGCCTACGAGGACATCGCCAACTTCTTCTCCAATGACGTGAAGGAGCTGGACGGCAAGAAGGTCTTTGGCCACATGGACTACGGCAAGAAAGACCCGTCGCTGGGCTGGCGCTTCACCGACGCGTGGCTATCGATGGCGGGCGCGGCCGACAAGGGCCTGCCCAACGGCATGCCGGTGGACGAGTGGGGCATCCGCGTCGGCGCGGACAAGTGCACGCCGGAGGGCGCCTCGGTGTCGCGCGGGGGCGCCACCAACAGCCCGGCCGCGGTCTATGCGCTTACCAAGTACATCGACTGGATGAAGAAGTACGCGCCGCCGCAGGCCATGGGCATGACCTTCTCCGAAGCCGGCCCGGTGCCGGCGCAAGGGCAGGTCGCGCAGCAGATCTTCTGGTACACCGCGTTCACCGCCGACATGACCAAGAAGGGCCTGCCGGTGGTCAACGCCGACGGCACGCCCAAGTGGCGCATGGCGCCGTCGCCATACGGCCCGTACTGGAAGCAGGGCATGCAGAACGGCTACCAGGACGTGGGCTCCTGGACCTTCTTCAAGAACACCGATGCCAACCGGCTCGCGGCGGCGTGGCTGTACGCGCAGTTCGTGACCTCGAAGACGGTGTCGCTGAAGAAGTCGCTCACCGGCCTGACCTTTATCCGCGACAGCGATATCCACCACGACTACCTCACCAAGAACGCGGCGCAGTACGGTGGCCTGATCGAGTTCTACCGCAGCCCGGCACGCGTGGCCTGGACGCCGACCGGCACCAATGTGCCGGATTACCCGAAGCTGGCGCAGCTGTGGTGGAAGAACGTGGCGACCGCCGTGACCGGCGAGAAGACCCCGCAGGCCGCGATGGACAACCTGGCCGACGAGATGGACCAGGTGATGGGACGGCTGCAGCGCGCCGGCATGAGCAACTGCGCGCCCAAGCTCAATCCCAAGAGCGATCCCGCCAAGTGGCTGTCGGACGAGCACGCGCCGTGGAAGAAGCTGGCCAACGAGAAACCGAAGGGCGAGACCATCGCCTACGACAAGCTGCTGCAGGCCTGGAAGGAAGGCAAGGTCAGGTAGGCACGGTGTGAACCGGCAGGACGCGGCAGGCGTCCTGGTCCGGCCGGGCGGCGCAACGCAGTCGGTTGCGCCGCTTTTTTTGGGGGATGGCGGGGAGGCGCGACAGCATTCGTGCAAAAGTGCGCCATTGCAGACGCGCAAGCCCCATCCAAAGATTCTTCTGAAAACTCCTTGACTATCTATCTACCAGTAGATAATATTCTGCTCATGGAAGCCACTGCTCCGCCCCAGCAAGAAAGCTGAAGCAGGAAAGAGGATCCAGCGCAGTACCGGGGACACCCCGTTTTTTTTGGCCAGACAGTCTATCTACTAGTAGATAACAGCCAGGGGAAGCGAAGGACTC
>NZ_JBFRFX010000075.1:0-21841 GCF_052115045.1 Cupriavidus sp. 2TAF22 | reverse complement strand
CCGCGGGGGCGGCCTGCGGTGCGGCTCCCGCCAGGCCGGAGGCGGGCGCGGCGCGGTCCGCAAGCGCGTCGGGCGCGCGCAAGGCAGGCTCTCGCGGGGTGCGTGACTCGGTCTCCGGAGCCGGCCCGGATTGTGCCTGTCGCGCCTTGGCCGCGGCCGGTGGCGCCGGCGCTTTCGCATCTTGCGCGGCTACCGGCGCCGGACCTGGCGGCGCAGCCGTTGCCGCGGCTTGGCCGGCGGCAGCCGGTTGCGCCTGCACGTTTGCGGCAGGTGCCGGCTGCCGCCCGGCCGGCGCTTGCCCTGGCTGCGCGGTCTTGCTGTCCGCCACGGCCGCAGTCTCAGCCTGCTTCTCCTGCGTCTCCGGCTTCTCCGGCTTTTGCGTGGTGCGGGGCGTGTCCGGCAGCAGCAAGGCGCCGTCCCGCAAATCGAGCTGGCGCAGCACCACCTGCAGCGACAGCGCCGCGACGCCGAGCGTGGCTGCAAGCACGCCCAGCGCGGGCCACCAACGGCGTGCCGCGCGTCCTGGCGCAGGCTTTGCCGGCGCATCGCCGTCTTGCTGCGCGGCTTCGGCCTGTTCGCGCAGCCATGCCTGCGCCGCCGCGCTGACCGGTGCGCCAAGCACGCGCTGCGTGTCGTCGCCGCGCCGTACTTCGGTCAGCACGGCCGCGCGCCGCGCGGCCTGTGCCGCCTGCAGGCGCGCGGCTTCCTCCATCACGGCAGCCTGCAGTCCGGGCGGCGGGGCGAACACCGCATCGGCTGCCGGCCGGGGCGATCCGGGCGCGGGGGGCACGGCGGGCGCGGCGGCGTGTGCCTGGCGCGCGGCCTGCGCCGCGCGCGCCACCGCCATCACCGACGCTTCCAGCGAAGGCGGCGGCGCAAACGGCGGCAGCGTGCGCAGCAGCGCCGCGAGCCGGTCTTCGCCGGCAATGAATCGCTCGTCCGCGCTCATGGCTGCCGCTCCTGCGGCGCCACGGCCGCCAGGCTCTCGCGCAGGCGCGCAAAGGCGTAGCGCAGCCGGCTCTTGATGGTTTCGAATTTCTCTCCCAGCGTCTGCGCGATCTCCTCCACGCTCATCTCGCTGAAGAAGCGCRGCACGATCACTTCCCGCTGCGCGGCCGGCAGCGCCATCAGCGCCTGCCGCACGCCTTGCAGATTCTGCCGCAGGCTCGCCTCGGCCTCGGGGCTGAGGTCGTCGGCGGGCAGGGCGAGATGGTCTTCGTCGAGCGTATCGCGCTGGCGCTCGTAGGCGCCGCGCAGCGTGTCGAGCCAGGTGTTGCGCGCGATCTGGAACAGGAAGGTGCGCAGCGCCGCGCTGGGCTGGTAGTCGCCGCAGCGGGTCATCAGCTTGACCCAGGTCTTCTGGGTCACGTCCTCGGCCTCGCCCGTGTTGCCCTGGCACAGCCAGGCCACGTAGTTGTACAGTGCGGCGTTGTGGCGGCGGAACAGCTCGGCCACCGGCTGCTCGATCAGGCCGTTGGCGACCAGCAGCATGAGGTCGGTGTCCGGCAACGCCGACAGGCTGGAGGCGGGTTGGTCTGGCATGCCGGCAGGCATGCGGTCGGGCGGGGCGCCGGGCGCGGAGGCATTCATGCGCGGCAGTATATGACAGCGCCCCGTGCCGCCGCGAGCGCGCCCCGCCGGGTGCGATGCAGCACGCGCCTGCGTGGCGCCCGCCGTCATCGCACCTCCGTCATCACTCCGCCTTCAGCGCTGCGGCTGCGGCGCGGGGCCGTCGCCCTGCGCCAGCGGCGCGCGCGTCGACAGGGCCTGTGCCAGGTCCACCAACTGAATGAACTCGCCGCGATAGCCGAAGCGGTCGCCGCCGCGCGCGCCGAGCGCCAGCGCGCGCGCATCGGCATAGCTCCAGGTGCCGACATGGCTGCCGCCGCGCAAGGCCTGGCCGAAGCCGGCCACCGCCGTGGCGAAGCGGAAGGCATCGTCGGCCTGCGCCAGCGGACGCACCGCGCCGGCCGGCACCGCCAGCTCCAGCAACTCGCTGGCCTGGGCCTGCGCGCGCTTGTAGCGCAACTTCACATGGGCCAGCTCGCCGGTGCCGCTGTTCGCGCCTTGCGGCTGCGGCTGGTAGCGCAGCGGATCGAGCAGGCCGGGCTGCCCTGCCAGCGTCAGCTCATAGAGCGCGGTCACCGTATGCCCCGCGCCGATATCGCCGGCGTCGACCTGGTCATTGTTGAAATCCTCGCGCCTGAGCGCGCGGTTTTCGTAGCCGATCAGGCGGTATTCCTTGACCGTGGCCGGATTGAACTCGACCTGGATCTTGACGTCGCGCGCCACCGTGGCAAGCGTGGAACTCATCTCCTCCACCAGCACCTTGCGGCCTTCCATCAGGTTGTCGATATACGAGTAGGCGCCGTCGCCCGCATCGGCCAGCTGCTCCATGAGCTGGTCGTTGTAGTTGCCGGTGCCGAAGCCCAGCGTGGACAGCGACACGCCCGACTTGCGCTTCTCCGCGACCATGTCCTTGAGCTGGCGGAAGTCGGTGATGCCGACGTTGAAGTCGCCGTCGGTGGCCAGCAGCACGCGGTTGATGCCACCGGCGATAAAGCTCTGCTGCGCGGCCTGGTAGGCCAGCGCGATGCCGCTCGCGCCCGCGGTGGATCCGCCCGCCACCAGGGCGTCGATGGCCGCCGAGATGGCGGTCTTGTCGCTGCCTGGCGTGGGCGGCAGCACCACGCGCGTGCCGCTGGCGTAGGTGACCAGCGTGATGCGGTCCTGCGGGCGCAGCGCGCCGGTGAGCAGCTTGAGCGATGCCTTCAGCAGCGGAAGCTTGTCGGGCGAATACATCGAGCCGGACACGTCGACCAGGAACACCAGGTTGGCGGGTGGCAGGCTTTCGCGCGCGGCGTCGGCGGCCTTGATGCCGATGCGCAGCAGCACATTGCTGGCGTGCCAGGGGGCCGGCGCGGCCGCGACGTGCACCGCGAAGGGCCGGCCATCGCGCGGCTGCGCGTAGTCGTAGGGGAAGTAGTTGACCATTTCTTCCACGCGCACGGCATCGGCCGGCGGCAGGCGGCCTGCGTTGAGCATGCGGCGCACATTGCTGTAGCTGCCGGTATCGACATCGATGCTGAAGGTGGAGACCGGCGCCTGCGCAACCTGCTGCACGCCGTTCTCGTCGATGGCGGCGTAGCGCTCGCGCTCGGGTTCGCCACGCCAGGCTGGCTGCGGGGAGGGCGCGATCATCGCCATGGGCGCGGGTGCCGCGGGCAGGTGGCGCATCGCCGGCGCGCGGGCATCGGCAGCGGCGCCGGCGAACGCTTCGGCCCGGCTGGCCTTGGCCGCGGGCCCGGTGGTGGCGGGCGTGGCGGGGGTGGCGGGCGTGGTGGTAGCGGCAGGGGGCGCGGGCGGCGTCGCCGTGTGCGCGGCGCTGCGCCCGGGCAACGAAGCCGGCGGCTGGGCGGCCGCGCCGTTGTCGTCGCCGGCGGGGCTCGCCTGCGGGCTGGGGGACGGTCCGCCACACGCGGCCATTGCCAGGGCAACGGCCAGGACTACCAGGCGCTTGTGCATGTTCATTTCTCCGGAAAGGGCCGCGCCGGCGGTGCCGGCGGCAGGGCGCTGCCAGTGAAACGAGCCAGGCTTGCCGGTGGGGTTGGCGCGGCGAAAAAAAAATCGCTCGGCCCGGTCGCCGCCCGATGGCCCACGATTGCCGCGCGCGGTCCATCGGGGCTGTCCCGCAGTTTGCTGCGGGTGTCGCACGCGTGCCGACGCCCTACAATGGCGGCTTTCCCCCCGGAGGAGGTAGGCATGGCAATCCAGGTATATTCAACGGCGCTCTGGCGCGGCCCGCTCGCGGCGGCCGCGGCGCTTGCGCTGCTAGGCGCCTGCTCGACCCCGACCAGCGCGCCGCCTGCGGCAAGCACCGCGCCCGCCGCGCCGGCCACCGCCATGCCGCCGGCGCCGGAAGTGGCCTCGGGCTACCGGCAGGGCATGACCACCACGTTCGCCGACAGGCATATGGCCGCGGCGGCCAACCCGCTGGCTACCGAGGCGGGCCGCAAGATCCTGCGCGACGGTGGCTCCGCCATCGATGCGGCGATCGCCATGCAGGCCGTGCTGACCCTGGTCGAGCCGCAGGCCACCGGCATCGGCGGCGGCGCGTTCATCATGTACTGGGACGGCAAGCGCGTGCAGTCCTACGATGGCCGCGAGACCGCGCCCGCCGGCGCCGACGAGAACCTCTTCATGCGTGCCGACGGCAAGCCGATGAGCTTCAGCGAAGGCCAGATCGGCGGCCGTTCGGTGGGCACGCCTGGCGTGCTGCGCGCGCTCGAGCTGGCGCACCGCCAGCACGGCAAGCTGGCCTGGGCCAAGCTGTTCCAGCCCGCCATCGACCTGGCCGAGAAGGGCTTCCCGATCTCGCCACGCCTCTATACGCAGATCGCCGCCGACAAGTTCCTGCCGAACTCGCCCGAGATGGCGGCCTACTTCCTCACGCCGGATGGCAAGGCCAAGCCGGTCGGCACCATGCTGAAGAACCCGGCGCTGGCCCGGACCCTGCGCGAGATCGCGCGGCGCGGGCCCAATGCGCTGTACACCGGGCCGATCGCCGGCGAGATCGTCAAGCAGGTCAATGGCAGCGCCAACCCGGGCTCGCTCTCGCTGACGGACCTGCGCGACTACCGCGCCAAGGAGCGCGCGCCGGTCTGCAGCGACTACAAGCGCTGGAAGGTCTGCGGCATGCCGCCACCGTCGTCGGGCGGCATCGCCATCGCGCAGATGCTCGGCACGCTGCAGGCGCTGGAGGCCAAGGATCCGAGGTATGCGCTGGCCGCGATGGCGCCCCGGCAGGTGAACTCGCCGGCCGGCCTGGAACCCACCGTCGATGCCGTGCACGTGGTGTCCGAAGCGGGGCGGCTGGCCTATGCCGACCGCGGCCTCTACGTGGCCGACGCGGACTTCGTGCCGGTCAACGTGGCCGGCCTGATCAACTCGGCCTACCTGGCCCAGCGCGCCAGCCTGATCGGCGACAAGAGCATGGGCAAGGCCGAGCCCGGCGTGCCGCCCGGCACCAGCGTCGCGCTGGCGCCGGACCGCTCGCCGCCGCGTGTGTCCACCTCGCAGATCGTGGCCGTGGACAGTGCCGGCGGCGCGATCTCCATGACCACCACGGTGGAGAGCTATTTCGGCTCGCACCTGATGGTGCGCGGCTTCGTGCTGAACAACCAGCTCACCGATTTCTCGTTCGTGCCGAGCGAGAACGGCAAGCCGGTCGCCAACCGCGTGCAGGCGGGCAAGCGCCCGCGCTCGTCGATGGCGCCGACGCTGGTGTTCGACCGCGAGACCGGCAAGCTGGTGGCCACGGTAGGCTCGCCCGGCGGTTCGCAGATCATCGAGTACGTCTCCAAGACGCTGGTGGGCCTGCTGGACTGGAACATGGACGTGCAGGCCGCGATCAACCTGCCCAACTTCGGCAGCCGTAACGGCCCGACCGAACTGGAAGCCGGACTGGTCAGCCCGGCGCTGGCGCAGGGCCTGACGGAACGCGGGCACCAGGTGGCGCAGATCGAGATGACCAGCGGCACGCAGGCCATCATGCGGCGCCAGCGCCCGGACGGGAAGTGGGCGTGGGCGGGCGGTGCCGACCCGCGGCGTGAAGGGGTGGCGCTGGGAGACTGAGCGCAGCGCCGGCGCATGCGGCTGGCGCACCCCATGCAAAAAGGCCGACTCGCGGAGAGTCGGCCTTTTTGTTTGCCGGGAAGGCGCGGGTCTGGCGGGGCCGCTCAGTCCAGCCGCACGTCGGCCTGCTTCACCACCGCGGCCCAGCGCGCCCGCTCGGCCACGAAGAACTTGTTGGTCTCCTGCGGCGTCATGGTCACCACCTCGGCGCCCTGGCCGGCCAGCTGGGCCCGTACCTCGGGCAAGCGGATGATGCGGATCAGCTCGGCGCTGATGCGCGCCACCAGCGCATCGGGCATCGCGGCCGGCGCCATCACGCCTTGCCAGGTGCCGGACTCGAAGCCGGGCACGCCCTGTTCTGCGATGGTCGGCACCTGCCCGACCAGCGGCATGCGTGTCTTCTTGGACACCGCCAGCACCTTGAGCTTGCCGGCCTGCACCTGCGGCAGCGTTGCCAGCATCCCGTTCATCAGCACCTGCGCCACGCCGCCCACGGTATCGGCCACGGCCTGCGAGCCGCCCTTGTAGGGCACGTACTGCCACTTGGCGCCGGTGGCCTGCGCCACCGCCACGCCAGCCAGGTGCGGCGCGCTGCCGATGGCGGTGACGGCGAAATTGAGCTGGGTGCGCTTGGAAAGCTCCACCAGTTCCTTCAGGTTGTTGGCCTGCACGGAGGGGTGGACCACCAGCAGGTGCGGCGAGTAAGCCAGCATCGACACGCCCTTCAGGGCCTTGCCCGGATCGAAGGTGAGCTTGGTGTAGACGGATGGGCTGATGGCCAGCGCGCCGACGTCGCACAGCAGCAGCGTGTGGTTGTCGGTGCCGGCCTGCGCCACCATTGCCGCGCCGATATTGCCGTTGGCGCCGGGGCGGTTGTCCACCACGATGGGCTGGCCGAGCGCTTCGCCGAGCTGCTTGCTGATCAGGCGGGCGATGATGTCCGACGAGCCGCCAGCCGGGTAGGGCACGACCATGCGGATGGGGTGGGTGGGCCAGTCGGCTGCCTGTGCGGCGGAGGACAGGAGGGTACCTGCGGTGCCCAGGCCGCCCGCAGCGGCGGTGGCGCCCAGGGCGGAGAGCTGGGAGAGGAACGTACGGCGGCTGGTCGGCATTGCTGCTGTCTCCGTTATTGTATGGGTGTTGTATGTTGTCGTATCTGTTTGATGATAGCCTGAAGTCCGGGGAAGGTCTAGGGGCGGATTTATGACAATAATGTCGGGCTGTGCCTCCCGGGTCGCACCTTTCCGGCTGCGGGCAGGCTGCCACACATATCGTGTGATATGACAACTGGTGCGGAAAGAAAAGAGCCTCTTCCCCGTCGGGGAAGAGGCTCTTCATGGCAACAGGCAGCGCTGGAGTGCAGCGAGAGCAGCGAGAGCGCTTTCTTCGTTGCCTGGCCTTATTGCTTTGCCTTCTTCGCGTACTCCCAGCCCATTTCGGCCATCGGGCGCGCGCGCTTGCCGGCATCCAGTGCCTGCGCCGACGACGCCGTGCCGTCCACCACGCGCTTCATGATGCCCTGCAGGATCCCGGCGATGCGGAACATGCTGAAGGCCAGGTAGAAATTCCAGTCGCCGGTGATCGGCCGGCCGGTGCGCTTCTCGTAGGTGCGGCGGTACGCGGCTTCATCCGGGATGCCCAGGCTCGTGTAGTCCAGCCCGGCGATGCCGCGGAACTGGCCCGGGGCGATGTGCCAGCTCATGCAGTGGTAGCCGAAGTCGGCCATCGGATGGCCGAGCGTGGACAGTTCCCAGTCGAGCACGGCCAGCACGCGCGGCTCGGTGGGGTGGAACATGAGATTGTCGAGCCGGTAGTCGCCGTGGACGATCGAGGTCAGGTCGGCATCTTCCTGCGGGATGTGGTCGGGCAGCCAGGCCATGAGCGAATCCATGGCGGGAATGCTCTCGGTCTCGGACAGCTTGTACTGCTTGGTCCAGCGCTCGATCTGGCGCGAGAAGTAGTTGCCCGGCTTGCCGTAGTCGCCCAGGCCGATGGCCTTGTAGTCGACGGTATGCAGCGCGGAGATGACACGGTTCATCTCGTCATAGATGGCCCCGCGTTCGGCCGTCGTCATGCCGGGCAGGGACTGGTCCCACAGCACGCGGCCGGCGACGAATTCCATGATGTAGAAGGCGCGGCCGATCACGCCCTCGTCCTCGCACATGGCGTACATCTTCGCCACGGGCACGTCGGTGCCGGCCAGCGCGGCCATCACGCGGTATTCGCGCTCGATGGCGTGGGCCGAGGGCAGCAGCTTGGCCTTCGGGCCGGGCTTGGCGCGCATCACGTAGGTCTGTCCCGGCGTGATCAGCTTGAAGGTGGGGTTGGACTGCCCGCCCTTGAACTGCTCGATGGTCAGCGGGCCGGCAAAGCCGGCCACGTGCTCGCCCATCCAGGCTTCCAGCGCGGCCAGGTCGAAGCGTTGCTGCTCGGCCACCGGCCGCGTGCCTTCGAAGTTCGAAACGTTGTTGCTCATGCTGTCTCCGTTATTTCGGTGTTTCCGGGTATGCCGCGTCGTCTGGTCTTCTTGGATTCGGGTCTGCGTGAGCAGAGTGTATTGCGTTGCGCGATTCGGTTTCCGCGCGGGCATGCCTAGCGTGGCGGCGCCTGCAGGTCGCGAAAGCGCAGGTACTGGTGCAGCAGCACTTCCATCGTGGTGTGGCGCGTGCCGCTGTGCACCGGCGTAGGCGGCGAATAGTTCAGCATGCGTACCACCCAGTCCGCGGGCGCGTCGCCCACGTCCAGCACATTGATGCAGCCGGCGGTCTGCATCAGGCTGCCGTAGAACACGCGGCGCCCGCAGGCGATGGCGTGGGAGAGGATGGCGCGGTTGGTGCCGCCGTGCAGCACCAGCAGGGCAGTGTCCCAGCCGGGGTCGTCGCGCAGGCGTTGCAGTTGCGGCAGCACGCGGTCGAGGAATTCGCCCACGCTCTCGCCGTCGAGAAAGCGCTTGTCTTCGGGCACTTCGCCTTCGAAGGCGCCGATGAAGGCATCGCGCAGCTTGTCGTCGCCGATGCCGGCCAGCTTGCCGCCGCGGATTTCCTGCAGCGCGGGCCAGGTTTCGAGCGCGGCGTCGGCCATGCCCGGGATTTCCGCCAGCACGCGCTCGGAGGTTTCCACGGTGCGCGGCAGGCCGCTGACGATGATGCGGTCGAAGCGCACCTGTTCGGCGGCAAAGGCGCGGCCGGCGGCGCTGGCCTGGGCGCGCCCGGTTTCGTTCAGCGGCACGAGTTCGGGCAGCGCGGGGCGGCCGGTCTCGTCGAAGTAGGTCACCGCGCCATGCCGCATCAGGTAGACGCGGCGGCGGGGCGAGGGCGGCATTTCCATGCGTGTCTCCGGTGCTGTTTTGCTGTTGCCCGTCTGCGCGGGCATGCGTGGCTCGGTGCGCGGATGCGCTGCTGCCCGGGTGCCTAGCGGTAGCGCGGCTTGCGCTTCTCCAGGAAGGCGCCGATGCCTTCGCCGCCGTCCTTGTGGTGCAGCGCGGCCACGAAGTTGTCGCGCTCCTCGGCCAGGTGCTCGGTCAGGCTGGCGGTGCCCGCATGGTTGATCAGTCCCTTGATGCGGCCCACCGCGTGCGGCGACTGCGCGGCCAGCGATTCGCCCAGGCGCAGCGCCTCGGTGAGCGCCTGGCCTGGCGCCACCACGCGGTTGACCAGGCCGAAATGGGCCAGGCGCGCGGCATCCGCGGGCTTGCCCTCCATCATCAGCTCGGAGGCCAGCTGGCGCGGCAGGGCGCGCGCCAGCTCGTAGGAGCCACCGCCGTCTGGCGTGAGGCCGACCTTGACATAGGCCATGACGAACTTGGCGTCGCTGGCGGCCACCACGAAATCGCAGGCCAGCACCAGCGAGAAGCCGGCGCCCGCCGCGGGGCCTTCCACCGCCGCGATGATGGGCTTGGGAAAGGCGTGCAGCGTTTCGATCCAGTGGTTGAGGACCTCGATGCTCTCGGCCTGCACCGACTGCGGCTTGGCGCGGTTGCCGAGCAGGCGGTTGAGGTTGCCGCCGGCGCAGAAGACGCCGTCGGCGCCGGTGATCACCACCGCGCGCACTTCGTCGTCGCGCGAGGCCAGCTCCAGCGCTTCCTGCGACGCCGCGTAGATGTCCGGGTGCAGTGCGTTGCGTGCCTCGGGGTTCGAGATGGTCAGCACCAGGGTGGTGTCGACGCGTTCGGAAAGCAGCTGTGCGGTCATGGCGGCTCGGTGGCGGAAACGGGGCTGGCGCGGAGCATGGCCGCGACAGCGCAATCAGATGCGAAACGACCGCAAGCCCTGGGGGCTTGCGGTCGCGGGATTACTGCTCTTCGGCCAGCAGCGACAGGCCGAGGCCGGCGCGGCGCCACAGCCACGGGCTGGGGCGGTAGCGCATGTCGCCGGTCAGGCGCTCCAGGTTGCGCAGCACGGTCAGCACGAGGTGCGGGCCGATCGCGTCGCCCAGCGCCAGCGGGCCCTTGGGATAGCCCAGGCCCAGGTTCACGGCCAGGTCGATGTCGACCGGCGTGGCGATGCGCTGCTGCGCGATGTCGCTGGCGATATTGACGATGCAGCTGATGATGCGCTGGGCCACGAAGCCGGCCGAGTCACGGATCACCGTGACCGGCACGCCGTCGGCCGCGAACAGGCCGTGCGCGGCTTCGCGCATGTCGGCGGTGGTGGCCGGCGTGGTCATCAGCGTGCGGCGCTTGGTGGCCTCGAACGGCATCAGCGTGTCGATGGCGACCACGCGGGCGGGATCCAGGCCTTCCTGCAGCGCGCAGGTGGTGGCGTCCAGGCCCAGCGGCGTGACTACGATCAGGGCTTCGCCAGACGGCAGGTTGCCGGCTTCGGGCGTCATGCCGAGTGCGTGGATCAGCTTGACGGCCATGGCGTGGCCGCGTTCGTCTGCACGGCTCACCCACACGCTGGCGGGGCGCGTGGCGGGCGCCGCGGTGGTGGCGGGCAACTGCTTCTGGCCGTCGGCATAGCGGTAGAAACCGGCGCCGGCCTTGCGGCCGATCAGGCCGCCCACCGAGCGGATCGCCGTGATCGGCGACGGACGGTAGCGCGGTTCCTGGTAGAACTGGTTGTAGATCGATTCCATCACCGGGTGCGACACGTCCAGCCCGGTCAGGTCCATCAGCTCGAACGGGCCCATGCGGAAGCCTGCCTGCTCGCGCATGATGGCGTCGATGTCGGCGAACCCGGCCACGCCTTCCTGCGCAACCTTCAGGCCTTCGATGTTCATGCCGCGGCCGGCGTGGTTGACGATGAAGCCGGGCATGTCCTTGCAGCGCACCGGGGTATGACCCAGGCGGCGCGACAGTGCCATCAGCGCATCGCCCACGGCGGGGTCGCCCGACAGGCCGTCGATCACCTCGACCACCTTCATCAGCGGCACCGGGTTGAAGAAGTGGTAGCCGGCGACGCGACCCGGGTGCTTCGCGCCGACCGCGATCGCGGTGACCGACAGCGAAGAGGTGTTGGAGGCGATCACGGCATCCGGGCGCAGGATGGCTTCGAGCCTGGCCACCAGCTCACGCTTGACTTCCAGGCGCTCGACGATGGCTTCCAGCACCATGTCGCAGCCGGCCAGGTCTTCGAGCGCATTGCAGGGCAGCACGCGCGCCAGCGCGGCCGCGCTGGATTCGGCGCTCATCTTGCCCTTCTCGGTCAGCTTGGCGAAGGTATCCTGCAGGTACTGCCGCGCGGCCGCCACGGCCTGCGGGTTGGTGTCGTACAGGCTGACGGTCAGGCCGGCCTGCGCGGCGATCTGCGCGATGCCCCGGCCCATGGCGCCGGTGCCCACGATGCCGAGGGTGTCGATGGTGAAAGTGCTCATAGTCCGTCCAGAAAGTTGTGGTTAAATTAGCACGATCGTACGTTTTCTGCATCATCCGCGACAGTCGCCGGGTGCAAGCGGCGTGCGCTGATCGGCCACAGGCAGCCGCCAGAGTCTGCCATGGCCCACATGCCTGCCGGTTCCTTGCGCGCCGGACGGTGTATGACGATGAATTGCGGGGCCACGCCGTGGCCACCCATAACGAGGAGAGAGACGACATGCTGAAGCTCTGCGGATTTTCCGCCAGCAACTACTACAACAAGGTCAAGCTGGCCTTGCTGGAAAAGAACCTGCCGTTCGAGGAAGTGCTGGCCTGGCTCGGCGAAACCGATCACGATGCATCGCCCCTGGGCAAGGTGCCCTACATGATCACCGATCGCGGCCCGCTGTGCGAGTCCGAAGTGCTGGACGCCTATATCGAGTCCACCTACCCGCAATTGCCGCTGCTGCCGGCGGACCCGTACCAGGCCGGCAAGGTGCGCGAACTGGTGACCTTCCTGGAGCTCTACCTGGAGCTGACCGCGCGCGAGCTGTACCCCGAGGCCTTCTTCGGCGGCAAGGTGAGCGACGGCACCAAGGAGCGGCAGCGCAAGCTGCTCGAACGCTATATCCCGGGGTTTGCCAGGCTGGCGAAGTTCTCGCCGTATATCGCCGGCGACACCTTCACGCTGGCCGACTGCGCGGCGATCGTGCACCTGCCGCTGATCTCGTCGTGCACGAAAATCATCTACGGCGACGACATGCTGGCCGAGCTGCCGGTCAAGGACTATCTCAAGCGCATGTCGGAGCGCCCTTCGGTGCAGAGGGTGAATGCGGAGCGCAAGGCAAATACGGAGCTGATGCTCAGCCGGAGGAAGTAAGGGGGGCGCGGCTCCCCGCGTGCGCCGCCGCGGGCCTTGAGGCGTGGACCCCGAGGCCCCGGAAACACCGGGAAATCCCCGGAAATCCCTTACAGATTCTTCAGCCGCTCCAGCGCCAGCGCCAGCGTCTGCTCCTTCTTGGCGAAGCAGAACCGCACCACGCCGGATTCGCGCGGCTGCGAGTAGAAGGCCGACACCGGGATCGCCGCGACGCCGATTTCCTTCGTCAGCCACATCGAGAAATCGGCTTCGCTCATGTTCGAGACGGCCGAGTAGTCCACGCACTGGAAGTAGGTGCCGTCGGACGGCAGCAGCTTGAAGCGGGTGGTGGCCAGCCCGGCGCGGAAGAAGTCCCGCTTGGCCTGGTAGAAGTCGGCCAGGCCGAGATACGGCGCGGGGTCGGCCATGTAGTCGGCCAGGCCGTGCTGCACGGGCGTGTTGACCGTGAATACGTTGAACTGGTGCACCTTGCGGAATTCGGCCGAGAGCGCCGCCGGCGCGGCGACGTAGCCGACCTTCCAGCCGGTCACGTGGTAGGTCTTGCCGAAGCTCGACACCACGAAGCTGCGGCGGGCCAGCTCCGGATGGCGCGAGACCGATTCATGCGGCTGGCCGTCGAACACCATGTGTTCATAGACTTCGTCGGACAGCAGCAGGATGTCGGTGCCGGCCAGCAGCGCGGTCAGGCGCTCCATGTCGCCGGCGCGCCAGATGGTGCCGGTGGGATTGTGCGGCGTGTTGATCATCAGCATGCGCGTGCGCGGCGTGATGGCCGCGGCGATGCGGTCGAAGGGCACGCGGAAATGCGGCGCGTCGAGCGCGACCGATACCACCTTGCCGCCGGCCAGCTCGATGGCCGGGATGTAGCTGTCGTAGCACGGCTCGAGCACGATCACTTCGTCGCCCGGATGCACCGCGCACAGGATGCTGGTGAGAATGCCCTGGGTGGCGCCGGCCGTGACCGTGATCTCGCTGTCCCAGTCGTAGGCGTGGCCATAGAGCTTGCCGATCTTGTCGGCGATGGCCTGGCGCAGCTTGGGCACGCCTGCCATCGGCGGGTACTGGTTCAGGCCCGAGCGCATGGAATGCGCGACGGCGTCGACGATCCTCGGGTCGCAGTCGAAGTCCGGGAAACCCTGGCCGAGGTTGACTGCATTGCGCTCGGCGGCCAGCGCCGACATCACGGTGAAGATAGTGGTGCCGACCTTGGGCAGGCGCGAAGGCGGCGGCGTGAGCGGGGGCGGCAGGAAGGAGGCTTGGCTGGACATGGGAAGCTGCGTCAGGCTGGGACGGTCGGGAGGAACGGTCCGGATGGTCAATGGGCAGGAAGCGATCCCGGCATTCTAGCGGGGATCGGCCGGCGCCTGCGGGGCGTCACCCGCGCGCGCCGCCAGCCAGGCCGGAAAGGCCTGCGGCAGCAGGATGTCCACGCCGCTCTGGCGGCGCAGGCGACCCTTGAGCTTGAGCACGGCCTTGTCCTTGGAAACCAGGCAGGCGGCCCCGGCAAAGTGCGCCAGTTCGATGAATTTCTGGTCGTCGGTGTCGCGGCAGCGCGGCAGGCGCGCCGCCAGCGTGTCGGCCTCGGCGGGAATCGCCATGAGGGTGGTGAGGCTGTCCACGGTAGCCATGGCGGCGGGGATGTCGACGCCAAAATGGGCGAATTGCGGATAGGCCAGCACCCGGCGCAGTTCCTCGCGGCAGTCCGGGCGGATCACGGCGGCGATGGCGCCGGCGCGCAGCGCGGCCCGGATGGGCTCGGCATGCGGGTCGGCGAACACCAGCAGGTCAACCCAGATATTGGAGTCAAGCACCACCCGCGGCGCGGCGGCGGCGGTGGCTTCGGTGGAGTGTGATGGCATTCGTTACAATCTGGTCTTTGTGTTTGCCGCGATTTTGCCATGCTCATCGTCCTGTCCCCTGCCAAGTCGCTCGACTACGAGACGCCCGCGCGTCTGAAGACCCATACGCTGCCGCGTTTCATCGAGCGCTCGGCGGTGCTGATCGAGCGCTTGCGCAAGCTCGCCCCGCAGGATATCGGCGCGCTGATGGATATCTCCGACAAGCTCGCCGTGCTCAACGCCACGCGCTACGGCGACTGGTCCCCCGAGTTCTCGGCCGCCAACAGCAAGCAGGCCGTGCTGGCCTTCAACGGCGATGTGTACGAAGGCCTGAACGCGCCGTCCCTGTCCACCGACGACCTTGCGTTTGCGCAGAAGCATGTGCGCATCCTCTCCGGCCTGTATGGCGTGCTGCGCCCGCTGGACTGGATGCAGCCCTACCGCCTGGAGATGGGCACGCGCCTGGATACGGCTGCCGGCAAGGACCTCTACGCCTTCTGGGGCGACGACGTCACCAGGCTGCTGCAGGAAGACTTCAAGGCGCAGAAGGCCGAAGGCCAGCCGGTGCTGGTGAACCTCGCTTCCGAGGAGTATTTCAAGGTGGTGCGCCCCAAGGTGCTCGGCGCGCGCATCGTCACGCCGGTGTTCGAGGACTGGAAGGGTGGCCGCTACAAGATCATTTCCTTCCATGCCAAGCGCGCCCGCGGCACCATGACGCGCTACGCGGTGACCCACCGGATCACCGAGCCGGCCAAGCTCAAGCGCTTCGCCGAGGATGGCTATGCCTTCGACAATGAGGCGTCGGACGATGCGCGCTGGGTGTTCCGCCGGCGCCTGGAGGACTGAGCGGCAACCGCCTGCCCGCTCACGCACCGGCGCCGACGCGCTCCTGCACACGCTTTCGAGAATCCACAAGCCATGACACCAGCCCTGCATATCTCCGCCAGCTTCGACGCAGGCGCCATCGAGGTCGAATCGCTCGCGCAGGCCAGCGATATCCGGCTGCGCATCCGCGCCGACTCGCACGCGGAATTCCGCCAGTGGTTCCATTTTCGCCTGCAGGGCGCGGCCGGCCAGGCCTGCAGCCTGCAGTTCCTGAATGCGGGCGACTGCACTTACCCGGATGGCTGGCGGGGCTACCAGGCCGTGGCCTCGTACGACCGCGCGCACTGGTTCCGCGTGCCCACTGCCTTTGACGGCAGCACCATGACGGTCTCGTTCACGCCGGAGCACGACAGCGTCTGGCTGGCGTACTTCGAGCCGTATTCCGAAGATCGCCACCTGTCGCTGCTGGCCGCCTGCCAGCGCTCGCCGCTGGCCAGCCTGTCGCACCTGGGCAGCACGGTGGACGGCCGCGACATGACCGCGGTGACCATCGGCAAGGCCGGCGAGGGCAAGAAGACCATCTGGATGATCGCGCGCCAGCATCCCGGCGAAACCATGGCCGAGTGGTTCTGCGAAGGCGTGCTGCAGCGCCTGACCGGTACCGGCTTGTGGGCCGGCGACCCGGTCGCGCGCAGCCTGCTGGCGCGCGCCGTGTTCCATATCGTGCCGAACATGAACCCGGACGGCGCCGCGCGCGGCAATCTGCGCACCAACGCGGCCGGGGCCAACCTGAACCGCGAATGGATGGCGCCGGACCCGCAGACCAGCCCGGAGGTGTACCACGTGCGCCGCGCCATCGAGGCGACCGGCTGCGACATGTTCTTCGATATCCACGGCGACGAGGGCCTGCCCTATAACTTCGTCGCCGGCAGCGAGATGCTGCCGGGCTTCACCGAGGCGCAACGCGCCGAGCAGCAGCGCTTCATCGAAGCATTCAAGCGCGCCACGCCGGACTTCCAGGATGTGTACGGCTATGCGGCGAGCAAGTACAACGCGGATGCGCTCAAGCTGGCCTCGAAGTACATCGGCCATACCTTCGGCTGCCTGTCGCTGACGCTGGAGATGCCGTTCAAGGACAATGCCGACCAGCCTGATCCGTCGGTGGGCTGGAACGGCGCGCGCAGCGCGCTGCTGGGCGCGGCCATGCTGCAGGCGATCCTCGCGCAGCTGGACTGAGCGCAAGGCAGCAGGCCGCGTCGGACGCGGCCTGCCTTGTCCCCGGCATCAGGCGACGTCAGTGCTGCGCTTTCTTGCCGGACTTGCTGGTGCTCTTGGTGGTGGATTTGCTGCTGCTGCTGCTCGACGCCTTGGTGGACTTGGTGCCGGAAGCCTTGCCCGAGCCGGACTTGGCCGCCTTGCTGCCTTTGTGCCCCTTGGCGCTGGCGGCCTGGCGGGTGTTGCCGTGTACCGCGGGCGCGGCCGCCGGCTCGCTGATGACGGTGCCGCTGCCATCGAGCAGTTCGTAGGCCAGCATCATGCCTTCGGCATAGCCGCAGCGCACCTTGACCGGTTCCCACTGCGCCTCGGCATTGCGTTTGTGCGCGGTGGCGGCGAAGGTCACCACGGAGCTTACCGGCACGGCTTGCTTGCCTTGCGAGAAGCGTCCATCCCACGGTTCCACCGTGGCCTGGCCGGCGCCGAGCGCACCGGTGGGAATCTTCAGCGCATCGAAGCTGGCCGAGCGCGGCACCACCCAGCTGGCGTGCGCCGCGCAGTCGGCCACGTCGGCGCTGGCGTTCTCGGTCTGCATCAGTTGCTGGCGCATCTGCGCGCGGTACTCGGCCAGGCTCACGCGGCCTTGCGCGGGCAAGGTCACGGTCTTGGTGGGCGGCGTGGCGGACGGGGAAGGCGGCAAACGGGTGGCGGCCGGCGCCGGCGTGGCGGCCTTGGCGGCCGCGGTGGCGGTGCCTGGCGTGCTCGCCACGGCATCGCTATCGTTGAGCGGGGTATCGGCGCAGCCCGCCAGGGCGATCGCACCTGCCACTGCGGCAGCGAGCGCGCACAGGCGGCGGCCGATCAGGTCGGAGATTCGTCGGATCACGGGATCGTCTTGCTTTGAGGCAAAAGGGGTTGGCAAAGGTCTGCCATGATAGAGGAAAGCCATGCCCCAAAGTTCCGAAATCTCCCGATCCTAGGTACTACCCTAGGTTCTTCCGCTGCGTTCTCCGAGGTATTGCCGCGATCGCGATGGCGATGAATGCGGGCGCCATGCCGCTTGCCGGGCACGTCTGCGCGGCTGCATTGCACAGCCGCGCCGCCTGCCGCGCATGGGCGTGGCAGGCGCCAGGGATCAGCGGGCCGGGGTCGTCGTGACGAAAGCCTTGAGCTCGTCGAGCAGATGATTGAGATCCGCCTTGAGCTTGCCGAAGCCCGCGTTGTGCACGAGACCCACTTCGTCCATGTACAACTTGCGGTTGATCTCCAGCTGCAGGCTGTGGCGGCGCTGTGCCGGCTGGCCTACCACGCGCACGATCTCCACGCCCTTGTAGGGGTGGTTGCGCCAGACGTCATAGCCCAGTTCCTTCAGCACGGCTTCGACGCGGTCGGTGAAGCGCGTGTCGCAGGTGGTGCCGTCGCGGTCGCCGACCACGAAGTCCGGATGCTGCAGGCCCGGGTGTTCCGTGGCGTACTGCGCCGCTTCGCTCGGCATCGAATGGCAGTTGATGTGCCACGCACTGCCGTGCTGCGCGACGGCCTGGTCCGCGAGTTTCTGCAGCTGCGCGTAGTAGGGCAGGTAGTACTGCGCGATGCGTGCCTGCACCTCGGCCACGCTCAGCTTGCGGTCGTAGATGGCTTCGCCGGTATCGAGCACGCGCCACACCAGGCCCTTGCCGAGCCGGGTCTTGGAGGTTTCCTGGCGCGGGCCGGGCCAGGGCGCGTCGAGCACGGCTTCGTCGATTTCCTCGATGCCGCGGTTGGCATCGAGGTAGCTGCGCGGGAAGCCCGCGCACAGCAGCGCAATGCCGCGTGCGGGGGCGTCGGCGTACAACTCGTCGACAAAGGTGTCCTCGGCCTGGCGCAGCAGCGGCAGGGGCAGTCCGGCGGCCGGCCGGAAGTCGGCCGGGTAGGTGGTGGCGCTATGCGGCGAATCGAGAAAGAGCGGGCTGCTCTCACCTTGCGGCAGTTGCAGGAGGTAGGGAGTGAGCCCGGTCTTTCGGTCTGCTTCCGTCATGATGAGCTTCGGTTAATCCAGGGAGATCTTGGCTGCGCCGGCGATGCGCTTGTTCTTCGCCACTTCGCTCTTGATCTGTGCGGCGAACTGCGCCGGCGTGTTGCCGACCGGCACCGCGCCCAGCTTCTCAAGCTTAGCCTTGACTTCCGGTTGCGCAAGCACCTTCACGGTGGCGTCGTGCAGCTTGGCCTGCAGGTCGGCCGGCAGGTTGGCCGGCGCGATCAGGCCGAACCACGATGCATCGTTGACTTCGGGCAGGCCGAGTTCGGCGAAGGTCGGCACATTGGGCAGGGCCGGCACGCGCTTGGGCGAAGCCACCGCCAGGGCGCGCAGCTTGCCGCCTTCGATGAAGGGCAGCGAGGACGGCAGGTTGTCGAACAGCACCTGCACCTGGTTGGCCAGCGCATCGTTCAGCGCGGGGCCCACGCCCTTGTAAGGCACGTGCAGCAGCTCGGTCTTGCTGCTCATCTTGAACAGCTCGCCCATCATGTGCGACACGCTGCCGTTGCCCGCCGAGCCGTAGGCCATCTTGTTCGGCTGGGCCTTGGCCAGGGCGATGAAGGCCTTCATGTCGTTGGCCTTGACTGCCGGGTTGATGCTCATCACGTTGGGCACGGAGGCCAGGTTGGTGATGGTGGTGAAGTCCTTGGTGGCGTCATAGGCCAGGCGCGGGTACACCGCCGGATTGATGCCGTGCGTGGAAGCCGTGGCGATGCCCAGGGTGTAGCCATCCGCTGCGGCCTTGGCCAGGAATGCGGTGCCGATGCTGCCGCCGGCGCCGCCGCGGTTGTCCACCACCACCGCCTGGCCCAGCTGCTGGCCGAGCTTGTCGGCCACGATGCGCGCCACGATGTCCGTGGTGCCGCCAGCGGGGAAGGGCACCACCAGCGTGATCGGCTTGGTCGGGTAGGTACCCTGGGCCGCTGCCGGCAGCGACAGGCCGGCGGCGACGGCGCCGGTGGCGGCAAGGAGGCGGAGCATGTTACGGCGTTGCATGGTTGGGTTCCTGAAGGAGAAGGCGAGGAGGAGAGAAGCGGAGGGCGGAAAGGTCTTGGAAGTAAGTCAAAGCTGCCTGCCCCGATTCTGCTTGTTCGTGCACGCAGGCCGCAAACGAAATAAAATCGCGTGATCATTCCATTTGGTAGTGAAGTGAGGGGTAACCTATGCGACGCTTGTGTCCGTCGCTGACTGAATTGCAGGCCTTCGAGGCCGCCGCGCGCTATAACAGCTTCACCGTGGCGGCGCGCGAGCTTCATGTGACGCAAGGGGCCGTCAGCAAGCAGGTGCGCAGCCTGGAGGCCTTTCTCGGCGTGGAATTGTTCGAGCGCGTGCGCCAGCGCCTGATGCTGACCGATGCCGGCCAGCGTTACCTCGACCGCATCCGCCCCAGCCTGACCGAGATCGAAGCCGCCACGGTGGAACTGATCGCCCGCCAGGGGCGCGGCGGCACCCTTCATATCGCCAGCATGCCCACCCTGGGCGCCAAGTGGCTGATTCCGCGCCTGCCGCAGTTCTTCGAGAAGCATCCCGATGTCAGCCTGGAGTTCGTGCCGCATGCGCAGGGCTACGATTTCTCCCAGCCCGATCTCGACGCCGCCATCCGCTTCGGCGACGGCGTGTGGCCGGGCAGCCTGGCCGACTACATGACCGGACGCGAAGTGCTGCCGGTGTGCCGGCCCGGCCTGCTCACGGGCGAGCCCGATGACATGGCACGCGCGCCTTCGGCCCTGCTGCGCTATCCGCTGTTGCATCACACGACCGTGCCCGAGGCATGGCCGGACTGGTTCGCCGAGCTGGGCGTGGCCACGCGCAAGGCATGGAGCGGCGCGCGTTTCGACCAGTTCTCGCTGCTCACCCAGGCGGCCATGTCGGGACTGGGCATCGCACTGATCCCGCGCTGCCTGATCGAGGAAGAACTGGCCACCGGCGCGCTGGTCGTGGCGCATCCCGCGCGCGTGCTGAGCAAGAAGGGCTATTACCTGTGCTATCCGGAGCAGAAGCAGCACCTGCCGGCGCTGCAGACATTCCGCCAGTGGGTGATGGAAGGGGTGGACGTGGTCGTGTGAGGGTCGTCCCGCGCTGTAATCAATTCTTACGCTTTTGCCCGACGGATTTCCTGTCGGCGCACGTTTAAGAGACATGACAGAAGGCATGCCGCGCCTGTCGCGCGGCGGTCGACTGGAGATGCTCATGCGCAAGCCCACGCCGCCGCCGGCGATGACAGGAGGGGGGACGATATGAAACGCGTGCTGATCGCGGCACTGCTTGCCGCTTCGCTGGCAGGTTGCGTGGTCGTGCCGGCACGGCCGGCCTACTATCACCGCGCGCCGGTCTACGTTTACTGAGGAGGGGCCGCGCCTGCCCGGGGGCGGCGCGGCACGGGCAACCATGGCGGGCGCAACGATCCCCAGCGAGACCACACCCATTGAGCGACAAGGATCCGGACGACGATGTCCTGCTGGCGCGGGTCGGCAGGCATGACGCGGCCGCCGTGCGCGAGCTGGTCGCGCGCAAGCTGCCGCGCGTGCTGGCGCTGGCCACGCGCATGCTAGGCGACCGGGCAGAGGCGGAAGACGTGGCCCAGGAAGTGTTCGTGCGCCTGTGGAAGCAGGCCGGGCGCTGGCAGCCGGGGCGGGCCCGCTTCGACACCTGGCTGTACAAGGTCGCGTTGAATCTCTGCTACGACCGCCTGCGCGGCGAGCGCGGGCAGGCCATCGAGGACGTGCCCGAACAGGCCACGCCGCAGGCCGGTCCGGAAGAAGCGATGGAGGCGGCCATGCAGGGCTCGCGCGTGGCCGCGGCGCTGGCGCGGCTGCCCGCGCGTCAGCGCGAGGCACTGGTCCTGCATTACTACCAGGAGTTGTCCAACGAGGAGGCGGCGGCACTGATGGGCGTCAGCACCGAAGCGCTGGAAAGCCTGCTGGCGCGCGCGCGGCGCGGCCTGCGCGAGATGCTGGCAGCGGGCGGCCAGCGGCCCTGATGAGGAAATGCGATGACACCCGAGAGATTTCGCGCACTGACCGAGGCATACGGTGCCGATCCGGCGCACTGGCCGGCCGGCGAACGGGCCGCGGGCCAGGCCATGGCCGCGCTGCCCGAGCATCGCGCGGCACTGGCGCAGGCCGCGGCGCTCGACGCCCTGCTGGCCGGGCATGTGGTGGCCGCTCCCGATGCCGCGTTGATGCGGCGCATCGCCGCCGGCGCGCCGGCGGCGCGCCCCGCGCGCGCGCCGTGGTGGTGGTCGGGCCTCGGCCTGGCCGGCGCGGGGCTGGCCGGCACGGTAGCGGGCGCATTGCTGGTGTCGGCCGTGCTGGCCACCTTGCCGGCACCCGCGGCGATCGACCTGCCTTACGCGACCACCGCCTTCGGCGGTATGGCACATAGCGGGAGCGACGAATGAGCGAGGGGATGCCGAAGCGGTTCAAGGTGGCGCTGGCGGTCTCGGTGCTGGTCAACGTGTTCCTGCTCGGCGCCATTGGCGGTGGCGGCTACCGTTGGTACACGGGTGAGCGCGCGGCGGCGGCCACGCAGCCGCGCGGGCTGCGCTTCGCCGCCGACGGGCTCGATGCCGCGCAGCGCCGCGAGTTCCTGCAGGGCCTGCGCGCGGCGCGGCGCGGCGCCCAGGCGCAGCTCGAGGC